>NZ_MXQD01000009.1:0-300057 GCF_002165585.1 Paenibacillus sp. MY03
AATAGCCCGAAAAAGTCGGGCTAAAGAAGCGCAGCCTGCCTTGGCGAGAGCGATAGCCCGCGCAAAGCATCAATTCCGCTGCCAAGTCAGCATCTTGCGCTGGAATTGCTTGGGCGAGCAATCGTTGTACTTTTTGAACATCTTGTAGAAGTGGGCCATATTCGGCATGCCGATTCGCTCGCCAACCTCGGAGATGCTCAGATCCTTCGTAAGCAGAATCCGTTCGGCCCACTTCACTTTGCGGTAATTAACGTATTCCGTGAAGGAGAGCCCGATCGTTTTTTTGAAATATTTGACGAAGTAGTAGTAGCTCATATTGGCGATCTTGCACACCTCTTCGACCTGTATCCGGTCCGTCAAATGGTTCTCCACGTAGTCGAGCACGGGCTTCAGCCGCACCTTGTCGAAGTTGTCCTGCTCGATCAGCATTTTGCGCGTGTCGTTCCGGAGAAGATGCAGCAATATTTGTTTGATCAAAATGCTCGCCGCAAGCTCGTACCCCGTCGATTTGCCCGTCGCTTCGTCCAGTATGCGCGTGACGCAAGTCGCAATCTCCGCCTTTACTGCAGCATTCTCCTCAAAAATATAATTCGCCTTGGAAAGCGGCGCATGGGTTGCCGAGAAGTAACGAATATAAGGGATGGAGCTATGGTCGAAAAACTGCTCCAGGTCGAACTGCAGCACGATGTAATCGAGAAGCATCTCGCTTTTGTCCCGATGCAGCTCGGATGCCCCGATGATGACCAGGTCGCCTGGACCCAGATGATAGCTGTCCTGCTCCAGATAGACATCCAGATGACCGCTCAAAATAAGCAGCAGCTCAAGCTGCTTATGATAATGCCAATTCGTAAAATCCGAACCCTCGCGCTGCGTTCGGAAAATACGAACCGACAGCAGAGGATTCTCGTAACGGACCTTCTCGTTGAATGCGTCCAATAAGGGCCCCTCCCGTCTAATCAGCGAGCCGTTCGCCGTATAATTTGATTGATGACCTCGGAGAAAATGAGACCGATCGCGATGGCGCCCGATATCATAAACGCTTTTACCCCTAGCTGCACGGCGGTATCGTATTGATCCTCGACGACATGCCGCATGGCATCGTAGGCGAGGCCGCCCGGAACGAGCGGAATAATGCCGGCGACGCTGAATATGATGATCGGCGTCTTGTACAGCTTGGCGAACAGCTGGCTGAGGACGGTGACGAGGAACGCGGCGATCAGCGTTGCCGGGATAACGTCGAGACCAAGCTCGATGCAGATATAATAAGCCAGCCAGCCGGACATGCCGACGAAGCCGCAGCGGGCCAGCTGACGGATCGGCGAGTTGAATATAAATCCGAACAGGGCGGACGAGATGAAGCTCGTTACGAGCTGATAGACAATTTCCATGCCGACAGGCGCTCCTAAGTAACATGATAAGTGCAACACAACACATTCGTACTGCCCAGAAGTGAAAGTTCAAAAAGTTCGGTTTTCAGCACATGAGCGTATGCTTCCGATGCTGCGTTTTTTTCAAAAACGCTGTAGAAGATTGGATGAAGGTAGAAACTGAGGAGCGGAGCGTAGTGGAAGCTACGTGAGCACCTGCAATGTTTCCGGAGGAAACATACTTCGAAAGCATACGCTTAGTTTCGCCTGAATTCAATATTCGATGTCGAGTAGGCTTCTTGGCATACTTCGTGATCAAAAGCGGACTTTTTGAACTACCTTATTAGAAAATAGACAAAATAGCAGCGATGCCGGACCCGATCGCGAAGGCGGTCAAAAACGCCTCGGCCCCCTTGGACAAGCCCGAAACGAGATGTCCGGCCATCAGATCCCGGACGGCGTTCGTAATATGCAGTCCCGGCACCAGAGGCATAACGGAGCCGATGATGATCTTGTCGAGATCATGGCCGAATCCAAGCTTGACCGCGCCGACCGCCAGACTGCCGATAATCAGAGCGGTCAGAAATTCCGCGAAAAACTTGATCGGCACGATCCGATGAATAAACAGGAAAAACAGAAACCCGGAACCGCCCGTCACGAATACGGGGAAGAAGTCATGCCACCCTCCCCTGAACATAATAAGAAAGCATCCGCTGGCTACGGCCGCGGCCAGCACCTTAAGTCCGGGGTGATACTCATGTTTGGCCGCATCGATCTCCTTTAGCAGCGTATAAGCCTCATTCGGCCCTAGATCGCCGCCGCTGATTCGTCTCGAGATGTCGTTGACCATGGCTACTTTGCTCAGGTTGGTGTTGCGCTCCGAGATCCGGATCAGCCGCGTCACATGCGAAGCTCCGTCGATCGCGAAGATCAGCCCCGTCGGCGTCACAAAGCTATGGGACTGCTCGATGCCGTAAGCGGCGGCGATTCGCACCATCGTATCCTCCACGCGGTACGTCTCGCCGCCGTTCTGCAAAATAATTTTGCCGGCGAGCAGGCAGGTCTGCGTAATGACATGTGTTTGCTCTGGCGTTATGTCAGCTAATGTATGCGCAGACGTACCTGCTGGCATCGTCAAATCCGTTGTCGTGTCTAACGTCATAACGCTGTCGACGTCCGCTGGCGGAATTCCTCGCGTATGGCCGCCCGAAGCTCGCCGTCCGCCATGACGTCATAAGCCGTTGCCGCCAGCAGCTTGGCTCCGACGAGCATCCTGTCCAGCGCCGCATCGGTCATGGCCGCATCCCGGAACGCCTCCGTATGCAGCAAGAGCCGGTCCTCGACGATTTTCACATAAGGGTGAATGGCCGGACAGCGCTTCGACACGTTGCCAAGATCAAGCGAGCCGTGATCCTTGCCGTCCTGCACTTCTTCCGGTGCGATGCCTGCCTGGGCGAGATTGCTCATAAACGTTTCGGACAAAATCTCGTTTGTCATCAGCTCGTCGTAGGAATATTCGTAGCTGCTCACCTGGAGCCCGCAGCCAGTCGCAAGCGCGGCAGCTTCCGCGCATCGTTTGACCTTGGCCGTCAGCTCGTTCGTGTAAGCCCGCGAAGCAGAACGCACGTAAAACTTCGCCGACGCATAGTCCGGAATAATGTTGGGCGCCGTGCCGCCGTTGTCGATAATGCCGTGAATGCGGGCATCGCTGCGGGTCTGCTGGCGAAGGGCATTGACGCTGCCGAACAGCGCAAGAACCGCGTCCAGCGCGTTAATGCCTTCATGCGGACTTGCCGCAGCATGCGCGGCGAGCCCGCTAAATTCGAAGCGGACGGGATCCAGCGCCAGCGATTGTCCGGAGCGCTCGAAGCTGTGATAGGGATGCGCCATCAGCGCGATATCGCAGTCGTCGAACAGACCGGCTTCCGCCATCGGCACCTTAGCGCCTTTTGTCTCTTCGGCCGGCGTGCCGTAGACGCGGATAACGCCGCCGAGCTCATCGGCGACAGCCTTAAGTCCAATGGCCGCTGCGGCGCTCATCGTACCGATGAGATGGTGGCCGCATGCATGGCCAAGCCCTTCCAGAGCGTCGTACTCGCAAAGAAAGGCGACGACCGCGCCGGGCTTGCCGGTATCGTAGACGGCGAGAAAGGCTGTTTCCAGTCCCAACACGCCTTTCTCGACCTCGAACCCCGCCAGGGCAAGCATGTCGGTCAACAGTCCCGATGCAAAATATTCTTGATGGCCAAGCTCGGGCTGCCTGCCGATTTTTGTCGCTATGTCGCGGAACGCGTCCGCTTGTTGTTCAATGACGGCTAATGCCAATTGTTTACTCATCGTTGCAACCATCCTTCACCCGATTATCAACTTCCATTATAACATATTGGACGAGCGCTACATTTAACATTCCGATAACAGTGCCATGAAATCGGGATAATGCAATAGGTCTATAATTCGATAAAACATTCTTTGTCAATAGGAGGATTGAATCATGACGACAACGATGATAAGTCGGAATACGGCAGGATCCAGTACGGAAGAACCGGTATTGGAGACGAAGCCGATCATGTTGCAGTCTCCATCCATGTCCAAGTCAAAGACGGGGATCATCCGTCTCCGTGATTTCGCAAGATCGGCTCCAGTCGTTCATGAAGACTCATTATGCAAAGATCTGCTCGAGATGTTCCAGGAGCAAGGCGATTGCGAATGCATCGTCATGGTCAGCAACTCCGGCAACATCAGCGGACTCGCGATGCGCAACCGGTTCTCGTACAAGCTTGCCCATCGATACAGTGTCGCCTTGTTCTACAATAAACCGGCCCTCGGACTTTCGGATACGGCCCCGATCATCGTCGATATTGACTCGGATCCCCGGGAGATCATTGATTTGGCCATGTCCCGTCAGGGGGATTCGTTGTACGATTGCATCGTTCTCGTCTCCAATGGGCGGTATGAAGGCGTGCTGGCCGTCAGCGATCTGCTCCGTCTCTCCAAGGAGCTTCAATTGCAGGCGATGGAAGCGCAGAAGGAGACGCTGCTTTCTGCGAAAGAGCGGATCAACGGCATCGATGAAGCTGTAGAGAGCGTTCGCGATTCTGTGCAGCTCGGTGACACTTTATCCATGAGAATGGTGGATTTAACCCTTCAGGGCAAGACCGAGTTAAACAGCATCAAGGAATCATTCCAAAG
The DNA here is from genome assembly GCF_002165585.1 of Paenibacillus sp. MY03. Lineage (NCBI taxonomy): Bacteria > Bacillati > Bacillota > Bacilli > Caryophanales > Paenibacillaceae > Paenibacillus > Paenibacillus sp. MY03. The sequence continues at coordinate 4,557 of NZ_MXQD01000009.1, forward strand.
TATCGAAAACAGCTCCGTTCGGCAAGCCGAACGAATGAAGGAGCTGGAGCGCGAGACGGGCTCGATAAGCGCGGTGTCGAAGCTGATCAAGGAGCTGGCGGAGCAGTGCAACATCCTTGCGATCAACGCTTCGATCGAAGCGGCGAGGGCGGGGCAATATGGCCGCGGTTTCTCCGTTGTAGCGGGAGAAATTATGAACTTGGCAGACCAGACCAAGAAGTCCGCTATTGAAATTACGGCCATTACCAACAACATTGTGCAGTCCATCGTCAAGGCCGTCGAGCTTGTTGAAGCAGGCCGGAGACAGACGGCGTCCAGCGTAAACAGCGTGGAAGCGGCGGACATCGTCTTTCAGGAGATATTTAAATCGGCGGCGGACAACCGCGCCAGCTCGCAGACGATTGGAGAGCTGGCGGAGAAGGCCCATGAATTGTCTGCTCAAGTCTCGCAGGAGATGGAGCGGCTGCGCCAAACTTACTCCTGATCACAGCTTAGCGGATGGGGGGGAAAGCGCGGTTCAGATTGTTTTTACTTCCGCTTAACAAACGAGAAATGCTCCATTAACAATCTGCGAGTAAAATACAGGCTGGGAATCCAGTTCATCGATTCGGGGAGGCATATTAACAATGACGGTCAGAAAAGAATTTGATCACGGTTTGGAAAATCTTCATCAGTGGATTGTCGAGATGGGCAATTTTGTTGAGAAAGCGTTGGCTGAAGCAGTATCCGCATTAAAAAACGTCGACACGGCGCGCGCGAAAGAGGTAATCGAAGCCGATCACCAGCTTAATGCAATGGAAGAAAAAATTATGGAGCTCGGCGCGAAATTGATTGCGACCCAGCAGCCGGTGGCCAAGGATCTTAGACGAATCCTGTCCGCGTTCCGCATCGCGAGCGATCTGGAGCGAATGGGAGATTTGTCCGTCGATATCGCGAAGACGGTGCTTCGACTGGAAGGTCAGCCGCTGATAAAGCCATTGATCGATCTGCCGCGCATGGCAGAGATCGTCGCCACGATGACGTACGAATCGATTCAATCCTTCATCAACGAAAACGTGGATTTGGCGTACAAAATGGCCAAGGACGATGATCAGGTCGATGCGTTGTATGGCCAAATTACGCGCGAATTGATGATGCTTATGATGGAAAATCCGCGCAACATCGCACAGGCTTCGCTGCTCAGCTTCGTCAGCAGACATTTGGAGCGCTTCGGCGACCATGCGACGAATATCGGGGAAAGCGTTGTGTACCTGGTGACAAGCGAGCGTCCCGATCTGAACCAATAGGTCGTAACGCGGCAGCAATATCGGCACTGCGGGGCATCTGACAGCGGTGTGGCGCACCCGAGGATCGAGGGGATAGTCGTGAGTAAGGTCGGAACGGGATTGTTGCACGAAGCATTGGTTAGCGTTGTCATGGATCGCTGGAAGACCGGCGGCGTGGTCGCTCTGTACGTAGAGTTCATGCCGGCGCAGCATGAAACGGCCTTAGCGATCGAAAAGTGGGCTGCAAGCGAGCCAGGCGTATTCTGGAAGCAATCATTGGAATCCGGTATCTTGTATTGGCTTGAAATATCCGCTGCCGGAATCTCGACCGAGGCGATCGTCCAGCGAGTGACGGAGGAGCTCCAAAGGCTGTCAGGAGGAACGCTCTCAAGCAGCGGCTTCTCCGACGGCGGGGCGAGACGTTTCGGAGTCGGAGCTGCATGGACGCGACCGATGACGACGCCGGAGATGGCGGAAGCCCACTTGTTAAGCCGCATTCAAGAGGCGGTGGAAAGAGGAGAGCGTCACCTGACTTTGGGCACAAGCGAGCCCGCGATTGCCGCCAAGGGCAATCGCGGCGAGATCGGAAGCGGCTATCCGATCGGGAAGCTCGCCTCTCCCGTCCCCTTGTTCGAATGCAACGCGAAAGTATCCGAAGTCGCCAATTTGTTCGACGCCAATCCGAACGTGCAAGGCGTCATTATCGTTAAGGATAGCCGCCCAGCCGGGGTCATCATGAGAGATCGGCTCTATCAGCAGCTGGCCGGCCAATTCGGTCATGCCTTGTATGCCAGCCGTTCCGTTGAGCTTGTTATGGATCGCGATCCGCTTATCGTCGAAGAATATACGCCGGTCGAGAGGGTGTCTCAGCTGGCGATGTCAAGGGATGAGTCCAGATTGTACGATATTGTCGTGATGGTCAAGGATGGCATCGTCATGGGAGCGGCGACGATCCGAGGCATTCTGGAGTGCATGACGGCACTCCGCACCGAGGAAGCCCGAATTGCGAATCCTTTGACGGGATTGCCGGGCAACTCGGGGATTGAAGCGGAATTATCGCGCAGAATCGCGAATCGGGAGCCGTTTTCGGTCGTATACGCGGATCTGGATTATTTCAAATGGTTTAACGATTGTTTCGGCTTCGCCCGCGGTGACGAGCTGATTCGATACTTGGCCGAGCTTATGGTAGGAGAGTTCGCAAACAGCGACAGCCGGCAATTTTTTGTAGGTCATATCGGCGGTGACGACTTCATTGGCGTCGTGGATCCTCCGTACGCGGAAAGAGTATGCGAGCGTTTGATCGAAGCTTTCGACGGCGGCGTCCATCGGTATTATGGCGGAGTCGATATTTCCGTCGTGGAGAATCGTCAAGGACAGAAGGTGGAGCAGAATGGCGTCACCTTGTCCTTATCGCTGCTCCAATGCGACGGTACCGGAGAGATGAACCTGGAGGATATATCCGTAAGTGCAGCCAGATTGAAGAAAAGAGCCAAATCGATCAAGGGCAGCGTGTATGTCGCCGGTGAATGGAAAAACAGCCAGCCGAGAGAGAAGTGAGATTATTGATGGAGCAGCACGAAGTATGGGGGAGCGGGCAAAGAGGCCTTTCTGCCCAGCCGCAGCGGCGTAATTACTTGGCCGTGATCGGATTAATGTGGGACGGGACAAGTCCGGATGCGAGGACGAGCAAGACAGAGCGTGGAGAGCTGCAGCAAGCCTGGGCGAGCTTCGCGGAACGTTCGATCGGCGAATTCGTACCGTCGTCCGACGTTCGGGGTCACCACCAATGGTTGGCGAATGACCTGTTCATTTCGTTCCAATTCCATTCGAACGACGAAGAACATCCGGAGTACGAATTGAGCGCGCATGCGGTACGTACGGCGAACAGACTTGAACTAGCCTTCCGCGAAGAGCGGGAGAGACTGTCCGGCTTTCATCCTGGCGGCAAGCTTCGCGTCGGATTAGGCGCTCTGGCATGCGAGTCGGAATCATGCGTAGACGGACTGTATTACGAAGCCATGAAGCAGGCGATCGTAAACGCCCAAGTCGAAGGCGGCGCCGAACGGTTGCTTCGGGACAGTTATTTTAAGGAGCTGCTAACCGCAAGATCGTTATACCCCGTATATCAGCCCATCTTCTCGCTTAAGCAAGGCGAAGTGTTCGGCTATGAAGCATTGACCCGTCTGCCCGTCAACAACTACTTCCGGGGGCCCATGGATCTGTTCCGGTTCGCGGAGGAAAGCGGCGGCGTCTATCGGCTGGATCGTATGGCGCGGGAGCTGGCGATCGACGGATGTTTGAGGCTTGGACAAGGACAGAAGCTGTTTATCAATGTCATGGCGCAAATTATGGAGGACCCGCGTTTCTCGCCGGGCCGCACGATCAGTCTGCTGGAGGAGCATCATCTGTCCCCGCATCAGGTCGTTTTCGAAATTACGGAGCGCAGCTCCATCGAAGACTATCCTTCCGTTAAGAAGGCGCTTCAGCATTATCGCAGCCAAGGCTACCGCATCGCAATCGACGATGTGGGAGCGGGCTATTCCTCGCTGCAATCCATCGTGGAGCTGAGACCGGATTACATGAAGGTAGACCGGTCAATCATTCAGAACATACATAAGGACGAAGTGAAGGAGCATATCCTGACGACGCTGCAGGATGTAGCCGGCAAGATCGGCGCGGAATTGATTGCCGAAGGCATCGAACGCAAGGAGGAGCTGGACAAGCTGCTCCACATGGGAATCCCGTTCGCGCAAGGTTATCTGCTGGGACGGCCGGCGCCATTTCCGGCATGATTGCATGAGCTTTGTTACGATCAAAAATGACCAGTTTCTCCGTTATGGGGGAGGCTGTTTTTTCTTTTCCAAGGTTTGCGGAAGTCTCCCCCTACAGTTGCAATAGGTGTAGAATGGTAAAATACATAGAAACTGTGACGAGGATGGTTTTCATGAACCGCGAGAAGAACGACAACTATACGGTGCTCTTATCTAAACTGCATATACCACAGCCCCTGTCTCATTCCGTGCCCCGCCCCCATTTGATAGCGAGATTAAATGAAGGGTTATCCTTCAAGGCAACTTTCCTTATCGCTCCGGCAGGCTACGGCAAAACGACTTTAATCGCCGATTGGGCTCGGCAAGTACAAGCGGCAGTCGGATGGTTGTCGCTGGATGAGAAGGATAATGACTTGGTTCGATTCTGGAACTACATGACGAAGGCGCTCGAGCAGGCGCTCGGGGGCTTGCCCGATTCTATTGGGGCAGTTGCCTCCACATTGAGCCCCGGCCAGTACGAGCCGTTTCTCGTCGCCCTGCTAAATGAATTGAACAGCGTGCGTGAGCCGCTGGCAATCTTGCTGGATGATTGGCATGTCATCACCGATAAGGACATTATCGCTTCTGTTTCGTATTTCCTGGAGTATCTGCCGCCTTCCGTGCATCTTATATTCGCCAGCCGGAGCTTGGCCGGCTTATCGAAGGCGAGATGGATCAGTCGGGGGTGGACCCGGGAAATGAACGTCGAGCAGCTTCGTTTCGATCTGCGGGAGACGGTGGACTTCTTCCGGATCTTCGCAGCACGGGAGATGCGAAGGGAGCAAGTTGAGCGGCATCTGGCCATAACCGAGGGCTGGGTGACGGGACTGAAGCTGATTTCGTTGTCACTGCGTCACGGAGATTGGACGGCGGAATTCGGACTCAGCCATTCCGGGAACGGCAAACATGTCGAGCAGTTTCTGCTGGAGGAAGTCTTCGAAGCGCTGGATGGTCCCACCCGGCAATTTCTGATGAACATATCCGTACTTCAGAGGATGAATGGACCATTGAGCGAAGCGGTTGGTGGGGAGAACGGCTCGGAGAAGCTCGCGAAGCTGGTTGACGCCGGCCTGTTCCTCATCCCGCTGGATGAGGACAAGACCTGGTTTCGATTACATCATCTATTCTGCGAGTTTCTGAAGAAGCAGCAAAGACGCTGCGATCCCGGCAAGACGGAAGAGCTGAACCGTGCGGCCGCGGTATGGTGCGAGTCGCACGAGCTGTTGGAAGAGGCCGTGGACTACTACCTGGCCGGATACGAATATACGGAAGCCATACGTCTGCTTGAACAGATGCGGAGCATTATGATTCGCAGGGAATTTCAGGCGCTCAGAGTATGGCTGTCTGCCATCCCCGAGCAACTGCTGATGCAGCATCCATATCTCTACTTTTCGTACATCTTCTCCTTGTTGTGGGCTCATGAGCTCGATCCGGCGGAACAACATTTGCAACTGGCCGAGCAGCACTTTGAGACCTCTTCGGCAAGCTGGAGCCTGGAGGATAGGAATCGCTATTTGGGTTATTTGTATTTCGTCCGGAATTTCAAGGCGACCCAGTACGATATGGATATGATTTCGGGACTGGAATACATCCGACTGTCGCTTCGACATAGCCCGGAAGGAACGGATTTGATTTTCGCATCCCCCTACATGCCTCTGGCTCCATCCATCTACCGATCGTACAATGGCAAACGCGGCAAACATTTGCCAAGGGAGCTGTCGGACAATTTTTTCAAGAGCATGATCGATTTCATGAGACTGATGGGCCTGCAGGATTCGATTCTGGTTTGTTATGGAGAATTGTTTTACGAAAGGGGCGAGCTGGAGCAGGCGGAGCATTATTTGAAGCTGGGACTCGCGGGCAACAGCCAGACTCATTATCAGCCGGAGAAGGTGTACGTTCCCGCAAGCTTGTTCCTGTCGCGTATCAGCAAAGCCAGGCAAGACTTCGAGCAAGCCGAGAAATGGCTGGAGGAGGCCTGCCGAAGGTCGCTGGAGGATGGAGCGGAAGCCGCGTCGATCCTGATCGAAGCGGAGATGTCCGCTCTGCGGATGGACCAGGGCGATCCCTCCGCGGCTGTCCGGTGGATGGAGCGCTACAGGCTCTCGGCGGATGATCCGGTATCCGTCTACCAGTTGTTCGTTTATATTTTCCTCGGCAGGGTGTTGATGGAGACCGGTCATCGACAGGAGGCGTGGTCTCTATTGGAAAAGCTGTTCCTGATAGCGGTGAAAGGCCATCGTCCGATGGAAGCGTTGGACATTCAAATTCTTCAGGCGATCATGCTGCGTCAAGCGGACAAGCCGGAGGAGGCGCTGCTGAAGTTGGAAGAGGCGCTGAAATACGGCAAACCCGACGATTATGTCCGCGTGTTCGTAGACAAAGGCGAGCGGGTCGCGGAACTGCTCTCGGAGTACATCGGGCAGCGGCAGAAAGGAAATATTCGGGACAACAACGCGCCTTCGCTCGCCTATGTGCGCAAAATTTTGTCATGTTACGGTGGAACCAAGCTCTTGTCCATTGAATCACCCCCCGCGTTGGAGTCCTTGCTGACTCCGAAGGAGTATACGGTATTTCGCTATATGGAGGAAGGGATGGACAATCAGGCGATCGTCGGAACGCTTGGTATCAGCATGGGTACTCTGAAGGCGCATATCAATCGCATCTACAGCAAACTCCAGGTAAAAAACCGTATAGAAGCGATTAAACGGGGCAAAGAATTGCAGGGGTAACGGCTCATCTATAACCGGTCCTATAACCGCGGTTAGGTTCGCCGGGTAGCGGAATTCGATATAATTCGTTATATATCGACGCTATCGAGCGACAATAGGAAGGATAGGATCTAATGAAGCTAAAGCAATTCCTCTCATGTATAACGACCATTCTGTTAGTGACGGGAATTTTCCCGTTACAGGTTTTCGCCGCCTCGGATGCCGCAATGACCGGGGATGGTTCGCCAGCCAATCCTTATATAGTTATGGCGCTGGAACAGTTGGACGCCGTGCGGAATAATTTGACGTCGCATTATAAGCTCGGGGCGGATATCGATGCCTCGGAGACGGCCGGCTGGAATGACGGCGAAGGTTTCGAGCCGATCGGCGGCAACGGCAATGCCGCTAGCACGTTCACTGGAACTTTCGACGGAGCGGGACATGTCATCCGGAATCTCACCGTCAATCGGCCAACGACCGATTTCGTCGGTCTGTTCGGGATCGTCGGCTCCGGCGGAATAATAAGAGACGTCGGCCTTGTCGAAGGTTCCATTACCGGGAATAGTGCAGCAGGCGGGCTCGTAGGGTACGGCGTCACTGGCAGCTCGATCAGTTCGTCCTACTCCAGCGTCTTTGTTAACGGCTCTGTTTATGTAGGGGGTTTGGCAGGACGACAAGACGGTGCGGTAAGCGATTCTTACGCGACCGGTTCTGCTAGCGGTACTTCCGCAGTTGGCGGGCTTGTGGGTAATCTGGAAGGCGCAGAGGTCATTCGTTCCTACGCCTCGGGCGAAGTTAACGCTAGCGGGGGGCATGCGGGAGGTTTGGCGGGGATTATCGCAGGTTCTACAATCATTCAGTCTTATGCGATTGGCGCCGTAAGCGGTATAGATACGGCCGGCGGGTTGGTAGGGATGACGGATTATGGCTTAATACGGCAGTCTTACGCCAGCGGCGCCGTTAAAGGCAGCGGTTACGCCGGCGGTCTGGTTGGCAGCAATAATGGTGCGTTAATCGAAGATAGTTTCTGGGATTGGGAGGCTGCCGGACAGAGCGTTGCTTGCGGCAACAATACCGATGGTTACGGCGTAACTTGCCCGTCGATGGGCCTCGCCACGGAGCAAGCTCTTGTGCCAGGCAGTTATTCCGGTTGGGATTTCACGAATGTCTGGTTCATGGTCGAAGGTTCGACGCGGCCGTTCCTGCGTTCCGAATGGTCGCAGACCGTCGCGAATACGCATCAATTGCAATTGATGGCGATGAATCCAGGAGCAAATTATACGTTGGCCCGGGACATTGATTTCGAGACCGTGTTCACGGATAGCAGCCGCTCCGACATGTGGGCGACCCGTCACGGAGAGGGCTCCGGTTTTGCGCCGGTCGGCAGCATGAGCAATCCTTATGTCGCAGAGTTCGATGGTTCGAACCATCTGATCGAAAATATGGTGATAAACCGGCCTTCTACCGATTTCGTCGGCCTGTTCGGCAATCTCGGTTCCGGCGGCGTCGTACGAAATGTGGGGCTTGAAGGCGGCTTCGTCAGCGGGAGGTCTTCGACGGGAGCTCTGGTCGGCGAGAGCTATGGAGGTACGATTGCACAATCCTATTCATCGATCGACGTTAGCGGAACCAATAATGTTGGCGGAGTGGTTGGACAGAACAATATCGGAGGCATCGTCAGTCAGTCCTTTGCGACCGGCAGCATTGCCGGTCGATTTGCCGTTGGCGGTTTGATTGGGCGCAACGAAAGGGGAACGATCAACGACGCTTATAGTACCGGGTTCGTCAACGGCATCTCTGAAGTCGGAGGACTGGCGGGGCGGAATGTCGGCTCCATTAACCGCGCCTACTCCGTAGGCAAAGTCACGGCTGCCGAAGGCAGCGTGGGCGGACTGGTGGGAAGAAATTTCGAACCCGTCATTTCCGGTCGTTACAATAGCCAGACATCCGGTCACGGCGATGCCGACAAAGGCACTCCCCGAACGACGGCGGAGATGAAGCAACGGGCAACGTTTGAGCCGGATTGGGATTTCGTTCATATTTGGACCATCGAGGAAGGAAAAGTTTATCCCGCTTTGCGAAACATTATCGGCAATATCGGACGGGATATCGCTCCCCCTGCAGTTGTCAGCGCAGTAATGGATGTCGAGCAGCCTGATCGCATACTCCTCCACTTCGATGAAGAAGTTCGCTTGACGGACGCGGACGGGGTCATGATAGAATCCGACGGAGTCGGCACAGCTATTATCGATGTAGAAGGCGAAAGTACGAAGACTCTTGCCTTTACCGTATCCGATGCGTTCGAGCAAGGGGCGGAAGTTATCTTTTCCTACGATGCTCTTTTGGGCAATATCGTCGATCTGGCAGGCAACCCGATGAGCAGCTTGGCGGGCCAGATTGTATATAAGCTGCCGGTGATCGGAATCATGATGAAGAAAGCGGACGCCAGCGACTATGAGGACGGGGGTTGGACAAACCAAAGCGTGACCGTAATCGCTATTGTCGGGGCGGGAGCCGACGACATGGTCGAGTTTTTTTATTCATTGAACGGGGGGTTGGAGCAAGCTTATACGAACGGGTCGCCAATCGTGATAACAGAGGAAGGGACCAACTCGCTTACCTTCCAAGTTACGGACAGAGCGGGCCATACCGTATCCGTTGAGCTGGAAGTGAAGATCGATAAGTCGCCGCCATCGGTTGTCTATGAGCCAAGCGGCAGCGAAACGCAGGCTGTATCGGCTTCGCCAACGGTAACGGCAGATGATGCGGCGAGTGGCGTGAACGCCTCTACGCTTCAATATGTTTGGACAACGGATACATCGACCCCGTCTTCGGGCTGGACGCCGTTCGTGAGTGGAACCGGCCTGGCGAAAAGCGGCGTAGACGGAGACTGGTACCTGCATATTCGGGTGTCGGATGCTGCGGGCAACGAGAGCGTTCGGGTATCGGATCGGTTCCGGTTGATATCCCGAACGGGAAGCGAAGGCGGAAATTCAGGAGCAAGCGGATATCCACTGCCGAAGGGTACTTATTTGGTAGGAATGAACGGAGAGACGATTACTTTTGACGGGGGCCAAATTATCTTCCCTGCGGGAGCCATCGGCCGTACGATCCTTGTGAAGATTACCGAGGTTGCCGATCCAAATACACTGCCGTTGTCCGACGGACAACGACTGGTGAGCAGAGTTTTCGAAGTTACGAAGGATCAAGCTGGAGAGTTTGATAAAGACGTTGGCATCCATTTCCAATTTGATGTCGGATCGGTACGGGATGAAGGGACGGAAGTCCTTCTATGCTGGCTTAATGAAGAAACCGGCCAGTGGATGCCACTGGATAATCGTAAAGTAGATTGGGAGAAAGGTATCGCAGGCGGAACGACCAACCATTTCACCAAATTCGCGGTCATTGCGGTAACCGAAGAAAAGGCTGAGTCAGGCGTCCGTTTTACAGATATCCAGGGTCATTGGGCGGAGAAGTCCATTGTGAAATTGGCGGAAAAAGGCGCGTTGCACGGTTATACCGATGGCAGCTTCATGCCTGATCTCGAGATTACCCGGGCGGAATTCGCCGTGATTCTGGTTCAAGCACTGGATTATACCGACAAAGAAGGCAAGACGTTTAACGACATGGCGAACCATTGGGCCAAGCAAGCCGTCTCGACGGCTCATGCTTATGGGGTTGTTCACGGCTATAACGACAATACGTTCGCTCCCGACGATCCCATTACGCGCGAGCAAATGACGATGATGATTATGAATGCTCTGCAACTGGAGACTATACCATCCGTTAGAACTTTTGCGGATCAAAACAAAATTTCGAAATGGGCGAGGGAAGCAGTCGCTGCCGCGGCGGAAAGCGGACTGATTACCGGCTACCCGGACAACACGATAAGACCCCAGGCTCACGCGACCCGTGCGGAAGCGGCATCGATTATAGGGCGATTGTTGTAAAGAAAATAGGAGGACCATTTTTTCGTATTGAACGAATCATATGGTTCTCCATTTACTGGGTTAGTACGTTTTCATCATGACATGCTCGGATATCATTAGTGGCGGCTCTGTCGCCAGTTAGAACATAATTAGTTGTCATTTAGCTCAGCATTCCCATTTTGTTTCAAAGCAATCAGGCGTTGTAGATTTTTGTTCATGTCCGCTGCGGCGGCGGCGGGATCGTCATACTGATAGTAGCCGCTGCCGCTCTTAACTCCGAGATCTCCGCAAGCGACCATCTTCTCGATTGTTCCGGGAGTATCGGTGCTGATGCTTAATGCTGGGAAAAGTTGTCCGGTCACTTTGGCCCATATATCAAGTCCTCCCAGGTCTGCAATCTCAAATGGACCTTTTATTGCCCATCGAAGTCCAAGTCCTTCGCTTACCACCGTATCGATTTGTGCGGCATTGGCTACGCCGTTGTCCAGCAAGTAGCAGGCTTCTCTCATTAAAGCAGCTTGTAGTCGATTCGCGATAAAGCCAGGGATATCCTTATTTAGCACAACGGGTGTTTTTCCGCATTTCCGCAGCAGAGCCGCGAGCTCTTCCAGGATCGATGGCGGTGTGTCGGGCAAGCCAACAATTTCGACTAACGGAATCAGATGCGCCGGATTAAAAAAATGGACAATGACCATTTGATTAGCAAAGGGCAGTTCTTGCGCCAATGTCTGAAGAGGGAAGGTTGAGGTGTTTGAGGCTACGATCGCCTCATGCCTGATGGCTGAGGCCAGCTGCCTATAAACCTCGCGTTTGACGGTAAGCTGCTCAGGAACACATTCGATAATGAGATCAGCATTTGCAACCGCTTTCTCGAAATTGTTTGTTAACTGGATGTTTAAAGTCCCTTTGTTCAGTCGGTTTTTTACGCTACGTAACATTTCATCATTGGGCTCGTACAGAGAGACCTCGAAACCATGCTCCGCGAATAAGCTGGCAATTGCCAACCCCATCGTTCCCGCTCCTAAAACTCCGATATGCTCGATCATTCGAATCCTCCTTGGTCTGTCGCCTGTTATTATTTTACTCAAAACTATAATATAGTCATAATAGATTTATAGAATACGATTTATTCGAAATATCTATATATCCTTTTTCGCCCAAACTCGCAGGTGGAAAAAAGATAGTAGAAGTAGAAAAAAGGTAGTGTCGTGAGGAAAATGGAGGCGATATAATTTTGGATGATACCAAAAATATAACAACTCAAAAACGGGCCAGATGGAGTTGAGAGATTTGAGTATTTTTAGAAATCCTAATATATTTCTGCGTATATTGTTCCTCTTTCTGATTGTTATATTGCCCATCTATATTTTGGTGTTCACGATTAATCATACAAGCGGCTCCATACTTCGTAATGAAATTGCAAGTTCCATGGAATCGCGAATCAGTTCCTACTCGGAATTGATTGATTCCGAAATTAATCACATCGCCCAGTTGAAAACGGATTATCTGGCCGATGAAGATTTGCAGAAGCTGAGCACAGTTTCGATTGCTTTAACGCAATATGAGCGACTAGCAGCGATTAAACGATTGTCCAATAAACTTTTTATGTTTAAAGAGTCGAGTCGATTTATAGAAGATGTTCAAATTTACATCCCTAATATTCAAAAAACAATTCGAGCTTCCAGTTACTTAGAACCTATGGAGGAAGACGAAATGTTGATGATCCGTGAAACAAATGCCAATAGAAGTCCCCGAATTGTGGTGTGGAAAGAACAATTAATTCTCGCTTTGTATGATCCCCCTTACTCCGGCGCAAGATCGAATTTTTATTTTAAAATCATTTTGTCCCCCGAACGCATGAAGCAAACTCTGGTGCAAATAACGGCAAAAGAAGATGGAAAGTACTTTCTAATCGATAATGCCAATACTTGGATGTTATCCAATACTTCAAGCGGTGTGGGGTTAGCTGCTGATTTTCAGGATGTTTTGGAAGGAAATACGTTTCTTCATGGAAGCGGATTTTATAATATGTCATTGGATGAACAATCTTATCTGGGTGCCTATCGAAGCTCTAAATATTTGGATACAACACTGTTGGTAGCCGTTCCTGAACGACAGATTTTTAAAGTTCTCAATCGATTTACCTATCTTTTCTGGTTTTTATCGATTGCCGCCATATTTGTCGTTTTATTTTTTTCTTATCGCATGTATCTCATTATCCATCGTCCGCTGCAGGTATTCGTTCGTGCATTACGCAGAGTAGAAGTTGGAGATCTGAATGTGGCGCTACGACACGATAAGCATGATGAATTTCAGTATTTGTACGGTCAATTCAATTTGATGGTAAATCGGTTGCGAGAGCTGATCCATGAAGTGTATACGCAGCGTATATTGTCCCAACAAGCAGAATTAAAGCAATTGCAGTCTCAGATCAATCCTCATTTTTTGTATAATACGATATTTATGCTGCATCGAATGGCCGCCTCTTATGGCTTGCCGGATGTGACTCGTTTTACAGATCTTTTAGGAAAGTATTTTTTGTTCCTGACACGAACCGGTGTCAACGAGATTTGTTTAGACGAAGAATGGAAACATGCAAATGTATACATAGAAATTCAAAAAATACGTTTTGCAGATCGTATCCGAATAGAGTGGCCCGCTCTTAACGAGTCCTATCGGAAGATCAAAGTGCCTAGAATGATCATTCAGCCGCTCATCGAAAATGCTTACAAGTACGGGCTGGAGAAAAGAGGAAGCAACGCCCTTCTACAAGTGAATATCGCCAAAACGCAACAGGATACTCTTTTGATATCGGTGGAGGATAACGGCAGCGAGTTAAGTGAAGCAAACTTAAATCATTTGAGAAGCCTGCTGGCAGAAGGAATGAATGAACAAGAAATAACGGGGTTGATCAATGTTCATCGCAGGCTTCAAATCTATTTTGGCGTACCATTTGGCTTACAGTTTGAGAGGAGCGAGCTGGGGGGACTGAAAGTAACGATCGAAATTCCGAATAGAGGGGAAGATGAAAAGTGAATCGACTATTAATCGTGGATGATGAATCCATTATCGTGAATGGGTTGGTGGATTTATTTGTGCAGCAAGATATGCTGCCATTAGAAGTATATGGCGCTCATTCCGCAGCGGAGGCATTAAAGCTGCTTTCGCAAATCAGAATGGACATCGTCATTACTGACATAGGAATGCCTGAAATGGATGGTCTGGAGCTGCAAAAACGAATCAATCAAGCATGGCCGCAATGCAAAGTTATTATCCTTACCGGGTTCAGTGAATTTCAATATATTCGAGATGCTTTGCGGAATCAAGGGATTGACTATGTGCTGAAAGGCGAAGGCGATGAAGTCATATTCAAGGCTGTGGAAAAGGCGATAGAGCTTAATAAAGAAGAAGTCAAGATGCAAGAGTTGATCGCGCAGGCGGGCAAACAGTTGCGTCAGACAATCCCTTTGCTGCAAAAGGAGTTCTTGCAACATATATTGCAAGGGGATTTATATTCGATTTCAAGACTTGCCGAGCATTTCGCCGAGCTGCAAATCCCGCTTCATGCAGATCATCCGGTCATGCTGGTTTTAGTAAGAGTCGACAGCTTTCGAGAGGAATACAGCATTTATGATCGCAACTTATTAGTCTACAGTATACAGAATGTAGCTCAAGAGTACTTGCAGTCATCTCTCGCCTTGCTCCCGGTTGAACTGAACCCTAGCAGAATGTTGTGGTTTATTCAACCCAAGATCCCCGCATCAAATCCATTCGTTACTTGGGCAGACAGCAAAAACTTTTTAATGGGAAGTCTGGAGCTCATTCAACAAACCTGCAAGGATTTATTGGGTACGCCGCTTTCTTTCATTTTGCAAGAAAGACCGACACCGTGGCCGCGGGTTAGCGATGTGTACGGGCAATGCACGAAATGGATGTCGCGGGGACTTGGTCTGGGGTCGGAGTTTCTATGGGTGTATCAGGAGAAAGAAGAAAAAGTTTGCGAGCCCAAGCTAACATCGTTAAATGACAATCACCTTGGTAAACAGTTGGATCAGTTGAGGCTGTATCTTCAGAATGGACAAAAGGAAAATTTTGAAACGGTATTGTCCGACATTCTGCTTACAGGCTTCGACCATGCAAATGAACCTAGGATAGAACAAGAAATCTATTATTCACTCGTTCCGATATTTCTTTCTCACATGAATCGCTATTTTTCGGAAGAGGTTGGATATCATTCGAATATTAACAAGTTAACATCATTGGAAGCGCATACATCGTGGGGAGACATTACCGACTTTTTCAAGGAGCTATCGTCTACTATATTTGCCGAAAAGAAAGTAGGCATGGAGCATGAGGAAAACGTTGTTATAAATAAGGTGCAGAAGTACATACAACATCATCTGGACGGAGATCTGTCGCTCGTGCGAATTGGCGATGTCGTAGGACATAATTCAAAGTATTTATCCCGGTTATACAAAAAAAGTACGGGAGAGGACTTGTCAAGCTATATTAGCCGAACAAAGTTGGTGCACGCGCAAACCATGCTGCAAGAAACATCCTTGAAAATTTATGAAATTTCAAGCGCTGTCGGATTTTTGTCAGAGCCGTATTTCTACCGATTTTTCCGCAAGGCAACTGGAATGACTCCTCAGGAATATAGGGAGATCCATTCGGTGGACAGAAGATAGGAAAAGTGGAAATCGGTGAGTAGTCCGCCTTTGAACAGTCTATCTATAATAAATGATG
This sequence comes from Paenibacillus sp. MY03, assembly GCF_002165585.1. NCBI lineage: Bacteria > Bacillati > Bacillota > Bacilli > Caryophanales > Paenibacillaceae > Paenibacillus > Paenibacillus sp. MY03. The sequence goes on from NZ_MXQD01000009.1 coordinate 20,018, forward strand.
TAAGGCGATTGTTATTTATGCAGGGAGGACTGCCCATGTCTGTAATGACAGTAACCGGCAAGGTAGATAAAGATAATCTCGGCTGGGTGCTGCCTCACGAGCATGCTTTTATTGATTTACGCAATCTTGTGCCGTCGCCGCAAACAATCTCGGCCAAATCAATGGCGCAAGAAAAAGTAAGTTTGACTAATTTGGGTCACTTGTCGCGCAATCCATACGCTGTGCTGGATAATGCCGTGATCGATGACGAGAAGGTTGTCAGGGATGAACTCCTGGCCTTCAAAAAAGCGGGCGGAGGTACTTTTGTTGATCTGACCCTTCGCGATATCGGGAGAGACCCGGTATTGCTTGCGGGCGTGTCTCGGGAGACGGGGATCCAAATTGTTGCTGGCTGCGGTTATTATATCCATGCGTCCCACCCTCCGGATATGGATGCAAAAACAATGGAGGATATCGCGGAAGAAATGCTGGCGGAGATCAACTATGGGATAGATGGGACGAATATTAGAGCAGGAGTGATTGGCGAAATCGGCACGAGCGAAATCATCTATCCCAATGAGGAGAAGTCGTTGATGGCCGCGGGGTTAGTTCAGCGGGAAACGGGATTAGGACTGCATGTGCATACCTATTTGTGGGGCACAACAGGACATGAGGTCATCCGGATTCTGAAGGAGCAAGGAGCCTCAACTGAAAAAATATGCATAAACCACATTGATGTTGATTTGCGGATGGATTATTTGAGAGCTTTGCTTCAGCAAGGGGTATATATCGAATTTGATAATTTCGGCAAGGAGTTTTATGCCGACAGAAGGCACAGAAGTATACTGCAAGGCTTGTTCGCAAGAGATATTGAGCGTGTAAAAGCGATCAAGCAGTTAATCGATGAAGGTTATCTGTCGCAAATACTGGTATCAAACGATGTCTGTCTGAAAACCTGTTTGCATCAGTATGGAGGCTGGGGGTTCGACCATATACTGACGAACATCGTGCCGATGATGGAAGACGAAGGGATAACACAAGAACAAATCCGGATGATGATGTGCGACAATCCAGCCACATTTCTGAACAATCCATTCGATTAAAAAAGGGGGGGAGAAAATGCGGATTATCGATTGCAGTTGCTCCATTGGATTTAAAACGATTAATTATGAGGTCGTCAATCATGAGCATTTGCTTGTTCGCGAAAAAGTGAAACAAGTACGTGACGCGGAGGAATTGCTAATTGCGATGGACTATTGTGGCGTTGACCGCGCAATAGTGGGTCACAATACGATGGCGGATGTCGATCCGGATTACGGAAACCGGGCATTGATTGCAGAGACGGCTAAAGCGCCGGAACGTTTAATTCCTACATGGACGATCCTGCCTTCCATTACGGAAGAACAGTACGCACCGGAACATTTATTCCCGGCAATGAAAGCAAGTGGCGTAAAATTGCTGAGGGCATATCCGGAACGTAACCGATATTTGTTAAATGGCGTTGTCATGGGGGATCTTCTGCAAGAACTCGTTGCTGCCCAAATTCCGCTGTACCTGTCGTCTAGCGAGGGATGGGATGGCATATACCAAGTGTTGCAGGAATACCCGGATCTTACGGTTATTCTCTATAACTACGGCTTGTGGAGCCATTCTCGCCTGACATTTCCGTTGCTCAAAACTTACAAAAACTTTTATATCGAGACCGGAGATATGCAGACAGCCGGAGAGATAAGGGAAATATGCAATAAATTCGGTTCGGAACGTTTGCTCTTCGGTTCTGAATTTCCGAGCAATGGGATAGGCGGTCCACTAGTAACGCTCTTCGGATCGGGCATTGCAACCGAACATCTGGAGAACATCGCTTATCGTAATGCGGAAAGAATGCTGAGTGAGGTGAAATTATGAGTTTGCAAACAATGACCAGTAAATCGCTTCTGGCGAAAGAGTTTTTTGAAACGGGCCGCTTGAGCAGCATTTCGATCATTGATATGCATACCCATATGGGTGCTTTTTACGGCACTTATTTGCCTGAAGCGAAATTGGAAATGATGATCAAGGCGATGGACAGACAGAATATCGAGTGGATTATCTCGGCGCCGCATAGTGCCTTGTTTGATCCTATACGCGGCAACTCGGATATCCGCGCTGCTATGCGCGAATATCCCGGAAAGGTTTATGGTTATTACGCGGTAAATCCGCATTATGATCATGATCTGGATCGTGATCTGGAACAATTTGATAGCTTCGAAGGTTTTGTGGGGTTCAAATTTCTTCCGGACTATCACAAATATCCGCTTAACGGGGAGAAGTATCGCAAAATATATGAATTTGCGAACGAACGCGGTTTATTGCTACTTTCGCATACATGGGGACATAGTCCATATAATCCTCCGCAGATGATTGCAGAGCTGTCACGCGAATATGAGAATATCCAATTCCTTCTGGGTCATTCCGCGCCCGGGGAAACGGATTATGCGATTTCACTTGCCAAGGAACGTCCTAATGTTTACTTGGAATTGTGCGATACCGGACGTCTTAATGGGGTTATCTTAAAAATGGTGCAGGAAGCCTCCTCTGAAAAGGTGCTGTTTGGAACCGATTTCCCTTGGTATGACCCCCATTATATGCTGGGCAGCGTGCTCCTATCCGGCATTAGCGATCAGGATATCGAAAATATTATCCATCATAACGCAATTCGCTTGCTCGCGGGCATCCAGGCCAAAAAACAACTTAGGAAAGGTTTGAATCGTTAATGTCGGATATCATAGAGTCGTTTGAAACGGCTAAAGGCAATACATTCGGTGATTTATTGACGTTAAAAGAGAAAAACAGCTCATTGAAGATCGGTTTGCTCACGCTAGGTTTCTTCGAGTACTGGCGAATGTTCCCCGGAACCATGAGAGCCAATGTAAATGAGGATATGACTTGCGTCTATACCCATTTATGCGAAGTACTGGATCAAGATGCAGTTATCTGGCCAGGTTTAATTGATACGCTTGACGCAGCTGATAAAGCGGGGAAGAAGCTGGCTGAAGAAAGAGTCGATATAATCGTATATGTTGCAGGCACCTATTGCCCGGATTATATGGCTATCCAGGCTTTGGAGCATATTCGTCATGCTCCGGTTCTCCTGTTCAATACGCAATCCAGCAATAAAATAAATCTGCAAACCAACTACGAGAACATTCTTAGAAATTCCGCTTTAATCGCCAGTCTTCAATTGGCAGCCACATTTAGAAAGATGGGATGGTACCCCGACTTAAAGGTTGTTGTTGGTTCAATCCACGATACTTCGGCCTACGGAGAAATAAAGAAGTATATACGGGCATACAAGGTTTTTCATCAACTAAAAAATACGAATATCGGTGTTATTGGCCATGTATTCAGAGGCATGTACGATTTCGAATACGACAAGACGATGATCAAGGGAACGGTCGGACCCAATATTATTGCAATTCAGGTCGACCATTTGCTCGATCAGTTTAGTCAAGCTGACGAAGAAGAAATAAAATTGATCGAAGCAGAAACGAAGAGCAGGTTTAATATCGTGGGACTAAGCGATCACGATGTCTATCAATCATCAAGATTTTACGTAGCGCTTCGGAGAACGCTTGAGCGATTCCGATTGGATGCGCTTACGCTGCTCGGTCAGCATTATGTGGAACAGAAAACGGGAACGACCTCATACTTGGCCAATACCATGATCCATGAGGAAGGCAAGTATATCGTGAATACCGAGGGGGATGTACATGGTCTGATCATCATGACCATCATGAATGAGCTCAGCGGACAAATGCCGACTTATGCCGAGTGGGGCGAATATGATGAGGAGCTGAATGCTCTGCTCATGGTTCATCATGGTTATGCGAATACCAATTATGCAACCGACAGAAATACGGTTAAGGTGAACCGTTCGCCTGAACAATGGGGATTGCAGGGAGCGGGATTTGGTTTCGAATATACACTTAAGCCCGGAGAAGTGACGATTAGTCATCTGATCATTGATGCGGAAGGATACAAAATGCTTATTGTAAAAGCCGAGGCTTTGCATATTCCAACCAATATTCCTTGTGAGGAAATTACAGGCGTTGTAAGGTTTGATACTCCAATCAAGCCATTTTTGACTACGCTTATCAAGGAAGGCTTTGCTCATCATTGTATTATTGCATACGGCGACTTTACGGAGGAACTTTCGATGATTGCCGATTTTATGGGAATAAGAAAAGTGATCTACTAAGGTATTAAAATGAGGAGGGGGATACATTTGATTAAAATTCCCAATAAAGAATTTCTAACTAGAATCGAAAACTTAAGAGAACTCATGAGAGATCAAGATTTGCAAGCTTGCCTGATTTATGGCGACGAGTACAGGAAGGAAAACCTGCGTTATATGGGCAACTACTGGCCTTTATTCGAACGAGGGGCGGTAATTGTCCCGCTCAGCGGCGATCCCATTATTTTAGCCGCGCCGGAAGGGGAAATGTTTTGTCGCGAAATGAGCGCTTGGCCGGATGTTCGACTGTTACCCGAATTTAATTGTGTAACTGTACCCGACAATATTGAGTATCCGCTCGCTCATTATACTAGCTTGACCGCAATTAGCAAACAACTGCAGGAAAGCCATTCCCTCCACAAACTGGGTGTGGCGGGGATAGATGCGATTCCCGTACCGTTAATGAATATCATCGAGTCCAGTTTTGAAGGGATTGCAATCGTGGATGCAGCCGATTTGTTGTTTAAGCTGAGGATGAACAAGTCTGCGAACGAGATTGCTTGTCTGCAGGAGGCCGCCAGAATTGCCGATGCAGGTTATAAGTTAATGATCGAACAGGTAAGGCCGGGGATGACAGAACTGGAACTGGCTTCACTGGCTTATGGCGAATGTACGCGTCAAGGAGCGGAACATATGCCGTTCTGTCTAATAACCAGCGGCGATCGGGTCAAGACGATTATCGGGCGGCCTTCGAGCAAAGTGATTGAAGAGGGAGACATGATCCTGGCCGCTATAGCCGTACAGGTCGAGGGGTATATAGCAACTGTGAACTTCCCGTTTGTTGCCGGGACAATGACAGAAGAGCAGAAGGCATTTATCGATGTTCTCGTCGAAGCGGAGGAACGCGGGCTTGCCCGGATTAAAGCCGGCGCCAAGCAGAGCGAAGTGGTACGCGCTGTTAAAGACTGTTTCCAGAAGCATGGAATGACGCAATATGATTTATACCCGCCGCTCCACGGTTGTGGCCTGGCGGAAGCCGAATCGCCGTACCCGGACGAGAATTCCGCCGCGATATTCATAGCAGGTATGACCGTGAATACGGATGTCAGTTTATTTGGCCATCCTCATGGCTCCAACCGGATTGAAGAAAGTCTTCTGGTCACCGATAACGGTTATGAATCGATGTCGAAGCTGGTCAGACATCTCAGCAAGACATGGAGAGCCACCAGGGAAATATCGGTGAACTGAGGAGGAATCGTGCATGAACAAAGAAGGTGCCCGGAACTGGTATGTAATTGATGGATATTTGCCATACAAGGGGAAAATGGAACAGGATCTGCTTGAAGGCCATGAAGCCATTATGATACTGAATTGTCATGATGCTGATGCCACTATATTCATGGATATTTTTTATGAAGATCGAGAGCCTGACCAAGATATCAAGCTAAACGTAAATGCCAGAAGAGTAAAGTGCATTCGCATGGATCATCCTGAAGAGATTGGTGGAATTGCACTGGATAGACAAGTCCAATATTCCCTTCGTTTCCGCAGCGATATTGAAGTCATTATTCAGTATGGCAGAATGGACATTGCCCAACCCAATTTGGCCTATATAGGAATGATGGGATATTCGGAGTGATTGGTAAAATAGCATGTAAAGATGGGAATTTGCCGCTTAATTGGATGGATACAATCCTGATTACAGCGTTCGAATTCCTTTCTTTGCGTTCTCTATTCATATCGGGTTTTTGCATGGATTATACGAAATATAAGGTAGTGGACAGAAGATATTAAATGTGGAAATTAGAAAGTGGTTAGCGGTTTTACCCGCTTGTATAATTTTAAACATATCAAGGATATTTCCTTTGATAAATCCAATTCCAAAGGGGCATAAAGCATGAAGAGAAAAAGGATCGTTATGACAACAATTATATTTGTGTTATGCGTGTTGGCGCTGTCTGCTTGTTCGAACGACAAAAATGGGAACAAGGGCAGCGAAGCGACATCGTCGCCAGCACCGTCGGCAACTTCCGAACAAACGGTTGTGATTGATCCTTTAGGCAAATATGATTCACCTATTTCGATGACTACGGTAAGACGAATCGATGCAAGCATGAATCTGCCGAGTGGTCAAACCTATGAAAAAAACGTGTGGAGCGATGCGATTCTTGAAGAGTTGGGCATTGACATTAAAGTGCAATGGAGTGCGGATATTGGCCAATATGACAGCAAATTGAACGTGACGATGGCTTCCGGGGATTTGCCTGATTTAATGCGCGTCAACGGCCAACAACTGCAACAACTGGTCGAAACCGACAGTATAGCGGATTTAACAGAAATATTCGATCAATACGCTTCGGAAGAAACAAAAAAGCAGTTTGCGGTCGGAGACGGGATTGCGCTTGAGCAGTCGTCGGTTGGCGGAAAGTTATATGCTCTGCCTAATACGGCATCCGCGATCGGCGGAGCGGGCGGCCCGCTCATCTGGGTTCGGGCGGACTGGATGAAGAAATTAAATCTGCCAGAGCCTAAAACAATAGAAGATTTTATTCTTATAGCAAAAGCTTTTACAAATGATGATCCGGATGGCAATAACATGAAGGATACGTATGGTTTCACATTTGACAATACAGTTAAAAACAGCGGATTATCAGCTTCCGGTTTTTTTAATAGCTTTCATGCTTATCCGGGGTTGTGGATTGAAGACAACAATGGCGGACTTGTGTATGGCAGTACACTGCCGGAAGCCAAAGAAGCCCTTCTAGCGTTGCAACAGCTGTACGCCGAAGGGGTTATTGATCCCGAATTTACGGTTAAGGATGCAGCCAAAACAATCGAGATGATCGCTTCAGGAAAAGTAGGAATGATCAATAGCGCGCATTTCTTTGGCCAGTTAGGTCCGCATCAATTAAAGGATAATGATCCAAAATCCGAATGGGTGCCTTACCCGCTGCCGTCTATTGATAATGAGCCCGCTAAAGTTGGCTTGAATGCGCCTGTTCTTGAGTATTACGTGGTCAGAAAAGGTTACGAGCATCCGGAAGCTATCGTCAAATTATTTAACTATGTCTTTGAAAAAACGGTAGGTAAAGATGCCGGCAAGGAGACCTATGACCGTTTCATGTATGATCCTGAGGATGGCAGCATTCAATTATGGAAATTGGCTCCCGTATTTTCCAATGACGCAACCGATCTTCCGTTTCAACAGTTTATAGATGCCGTTGACGCCAATGACGAGACTTTGGCTGTGGATCCGACAGCAAAATTGCTTTGGGATAATCGTTTGAAAGCGATTAATGGCGAAGGCAGCGTATATGGATGGGCATTGTATTATCCCGCCTGGAAAATCTTTTTCGATATTATGGATAAAGGCTTATTTGTAAACGACGGTTTCTATGGCGGCAATACGCCGACCATGACGGATAAATCGGCTACCTTGGCAACGATGGAACTCGAAGTATTTACAAAAATCATTATGGGCGCGGTTTCAATTGATGAGTTTGATAAATTCGTTAAAGATTGGCATGCATTGGGTGGAGATCAGATTACTAAAGAAGTGAATGAGTGGAAACAAATGCAATAACAATAAGCATTTATTGCGTGCATGATTAAAGTATAGCAAGGGCGGAACATTCTTTCGCCCTTGTCTATGACGAAGGGGGTTAAATATGCGATATAGTAACTGGGCGAGAGAATTGCCCCTTCATGTGATGATTATACCAGCACTTTTTATTCTAATCCTATTTGCCTATGTACCGATGACGGGCGTAGTTATTGCTTTTCAAAAGTTTTATCCTGCTTTGGGGATATCAGGTTCGAAGTGGGTGGGTTGGGATAACTTTGAATTTATGTTCAAATTGCCGAATACGATACAGGTTTTGTGGAATACGGTTATCATTGCGGTGATGAAAATTATTGTAGGAATTGCGCTGCCCTTGATTGTCTCTATATTGTTGAACGAAGTCAATCACAAGCTTACCCGTTCAGGCATCCAAACCCTTATTTATTTACCGCATTTTTTATCTTGGGTCGTACTGGCAGGCATTCTGATTGACATTCTGTCAATGAAGGGGATTGTGAACCAATTTCTTCAATTCGCCTTTGGTGTAGATCCTATCTTTTTCCTGGGAGACAATAACTGGTTTCGTTTCGTCGTGGTTGTATCCGATGCATGGAAGGAATTTGGATTCAGCACGATTGTTTACCTTGCTGCCATTGTAGGCATAGATCCCGCTTTGTATGAATCGGCCAAAGCGGATGGAGCAAATCGTTGGAAGCAAACCTGGCATGTTACCATACCGGGGATGATGCCCATTATTGTTCTGCTTACAACATTAAGTATGGGGAATATTCTGAATGCCGGTTTTGATCAAATCTTTAATCTTTATAGTCCTGTCGTTTATGAGACGGGAGATATCATTGATACACTGGTCTATCGAACCGGCTTGGTGGAAATGAGCTTTGGCGTTTCAACAGCTGTAGGGCTGCTTAAATCCGTTGTTTCATTAATTTTAATATCGCTTTCGTACTGGTGTGCCTATCGATTTGCAAATTATCGCATTTTCTAAGTTTGGAGGAAACAACATTGAATGCTCATGCGGGACAATTGGAAAAAGTCGCAACTGTTGTTATCTATGTGTTTTTAATTGGGCTCGCTGTTTCATGCGTCTTGCCGTTAATTCATGTGTTAGCTATTTCTCTCAGCAGCGCTTCTGCGGCCGATGCGGGAATGGTTACGTTCTGGCCCATTGATTTTACTTTCCAATCCTATCAATATGTCATTGGAAAACAACAATTTCTCGACTCCATGTTCATTTCCGTAAAGAGAATCGTGCTGGGAGTATCGCTTAGTATGTTGCTGACCTTATTAGCGGCATATCCATTGTCCAAAGAAAAAAACAGCTTTCGATTTCGAACCCTTTATGTATGGGTATTCGTGTTTACGATTCTTTTTCACGGGGGTCTTATTCCTTGGTATATGACGATCCGGTCTGTAGGCATGCTGGATTCGATATGGGCTTTGGTTATTCCAGGAGCGGTTCCGGTATTTAATGTCGTTCTTTTGCTTAATTTTTTTCGGAATTTGCCTAGGGAGATTGAAGAAGCGGCATTTGTCGACGGCGCCAATCACTGGGTTATTCTATTCAAACTGTTTTTGCCGCTCTCGGCCCCTGCGCTTGCAACGCTTACGCTATTTAGTATTGTAGGGCATTGGAATGCATGGTTTGACGGGCTCATTTTAATGAATAATCCAACCAATTATCCTTTAACCAGCTATTTGCAGACCGTTGTCATAGGCAGGGAACTTAGTCAATTGTCGCCTCAGGATGCGATATTGATGTCTAGTATATCAGATAAGACATCCAAATCGGCACAAATATTCGCCGCGTGCCTCCCGGTGCTGCTCATCTATCCTTTTCTTCAAAGATACTTTATTAAAGGAATCGTATTGGGCAGCGTAAAAGGGTAAATCTATTAACGATATTAGGAGTGAATGTTGTGGAGAAACTCAAGAACGGGAAGGTTTTCATCTGGATGCAATTGCTGGGTTTCGATAGAGAGGACTCCGATCGAGGGGCAGCGAGGTTTTTAGATCAGACAGGATTTCTTCCCGATGGCGCATGTGCGCTGCTGTTCCACCCCGATTTCGTCAATCAGTACAAGGGTATGGACGAGGAATACGAACTTCCCGCCGATAATTGTGCCTATTACGGCATACCGCGCAATGCAGAACGCGAAAGACAACCTTGGACGAATTATAACCTTCGCGACCTTTCCGGCAACTTGTCTGACAGCGGGACCGGGCTATACGCGGGTATTATGGGGGTGTCCATCGGAGATTCCTTTCACCAAGAATGGATTAGCGATCATCCAGAATTACAGTTTCATACGAGAGGCGGCAAACGGCGCGGTTTATTCGCGCTCAAACGCTTTAAAAATGGCGCTTACTACGAGGATTTTTTCGTAGAGCAGCTTTGTCGTACGTTAGTTGATTATGGATTTAAGGGTATACATCTTGCGGACGGATTTAGCCCAAGCGGAAACATTTACCATGGCGACTACTCAACCGATATGGTGACACAGTTCATCGACCATACAGGACTGATTTTGCCTGACGGTATTGCTGCTGCGCTTGGAAATGATGAAGCAGAGGCAGAAGACGCCCGCGCAGACTGGATTTGGAAAAATGTCCGTGCGGAGTGGATCGAATTTATGTGCTGGCGATGGGAGGGCTTCTTTAAAAAAATCTGCGCGCGCGTTCACGCAATCGGACGCGAAGTGATGGTGCTTGGCATGTACTGTACGGATCCATTCGAGACGAAGTATTGTCTTGGCACGGATTTGGCTCGCATCATGAATGCCGGCGTTGATTACCTCACCGCCAATATTTTGCCGACCAGTTGTTTTATCGCGTCTCCTTGGGATACGCAAGATTACTATTTCCACCGCTATATGGCCATTGCTCCGATTACCGCGGCACATATTCGACAAGGCCATCTGGTTTCGATGGTTGGTCTGCAGGATGCAACAGAGGAATGGGACATGATGAAACATGTGCCCTGTCTGCACGAACGTGATCTTTATACCATGATGGCCTACCAGCTTGCAGAGAAGGGTGGTTCGCGACGTGCACTTGAAGGTTATTTCCTTTGCCTTGGCGACGGAATCAAACGCGCCGATTGGGACTGGGAGCGAGAACGCATGGAAATCGCCTTTTCCGCGGATGTCGATCGAACGCTCTCGCCTACGATGCTCTGGTCCGACCATGCTTATGAGAACATGTTGAACGAATACATCCAAACACGGCGCTGGACACCCTTCAAGCTGTTCTACGAGCTTGCAAAGGCCGGAACTCATTGCGGCGCTTGCGTTCGTTCGGAGGATCTCGATTCGTTTAGCGGTACATTGCTGGTTCCTGACTTTGATATGTTGTCTCTTGAAGAACAACGCAAAGTAGCGGCATACGATCGTGGCTCGATTGTATGTACAGCTCGTGCAGGCTTCGAGCCTGCTGCTTACGGTATCGAGCCAACCATTCTGTTCTCGGACCGCTTTAGCAATCGACCGTTGACTGTTTTTGCTTTCGGGGCTTCGCCGGATGATGATACCCGTGCCGCAATCGAAGCACTGCTCACTCAAGATGACGGCAAACCGAATCTGGAAGGCGATCCAGCCGATGCGCCGGATTTCCCTTATACGCTTGTCGACACTCTGCCATTCGTCAAAGTAACAACAGGCTTTCGCGACGCGCTTGCCCGTCTCCTTCTTGATATTGGCGACTGTCCGTTAACATGCGATAAACCTTATCTGGCCTATCGGCTTAAGGATGGTACATGCCGTCTCTACTTGTTTAATGACAACGACGTTCATTACCGGCGCGCTTTTGTTACGATGAAAGAGCCTGTCGCGGATACACGGACTGTCTCCAGCTTTCCTATTCTGCCAGTCCGTTACAAGGATGCGGCAACAGGCGGGCTTACCCACCATTATGTTGGCGGGTCAACCTATAAGCAAAGTTTTGAGGTCAAGCTTCAACCTGGCGGGGTTACCCTCATAGATGTATATTCCGAAAAATGAACGCTGAAGCCGCTCGGAACCCTATCGGGAACGAGCGGTTTTTTTAAATTATAAGAATTTATAAAGTTTCACTTTTATAATTAGGCTTATAATTCATCGGTAAACGCGCTCGTCCAAAGGACGACGTTAGCCGTTTATCCTTGTGCCGCGAATCAGTAGCCAAAAGATAGTAAAGTGGAAATCGGAAAGTGGTTAGCCATTTAATAGTGACAGTATAATTAAGCTCGTCAGAAGAGATTATCTTCTACCACTATAAATGGGAGGGATTGTAATGAGATTGGTCAAAATGGTATGCACGCTGGTTCTCTGCCTGACACTGTTGCCCGTATCCGGTATAGGAAGCGTGAACGTGCACGCGGCAACTGAGTCGGATATGCCTGTCGCAGTCGCGGACACACTGGGTGTAGAACCGCCGAATCGCGCATCCGGTACTCAGGTTGCCGGAAGCGATGTTGAAGCGGGAGGCGTGCAGTGGACGGCTAGTCCATCACTGGTCTATTACGAGGACGAAAATGAAAGCTATGTGACTAGCGGCAGCGCTGAAATGCTTGCCAATGCAAGCGTGCCCTTTCGTTCGGTCGGAGAGATTGCAAGCATAGAAGCGGAGATTAAGCCGTCAGGGGTGACAGATTGGGTAGGGCTTGGATTGCTGAAGGGGACTGGCCCGATCTGGCAGGATGGAGCGGTATGGATCTATGTCAATAAGAATGGAGAGTACCAGGCTTTCGTTAATGGCACCAAATATTTGGTGAAGTCCGGAGCGCTGCTATCCTTTGATGCAAACGGTTACACGAAAGTTAAGGTGCAGTTAAATTCGGCGGATGCTACGATCTCCATCTGGCTCAATGAAGAGCTTGTCGTAAATCAGCTTGACATTAGCGGGATCGAAGGGCTCGCTCCGAACATATCGCATGCGGGATTTGTGCTCAGCGGTGCAACGGCATATGGACAACGAGTGAAAAACCTGAGCGTTCGGGGGGAAACATTGGCTATTTCGGATACGTTGGCAATTAATGGGACGAATCGCACGGTTGGCGCTTCTCTCAAGGAAAAAGAGACGGAGTTCGACGGCCGAAAGTGGGAAGCCGGTCAAAATCTGGTGTTCGCGGGGGATGAAAGCGAAAGCTATATTACCAGTTCGGTTCGAGGCTCTTCCACTGCCAGTGTCCCATTTAAGTCCGTAGGACCGGTATCCAGCGTGGAGGCGGATATTTATCCGGCTGGCGTAGAGGACTGGATCGGATTGGGGCTGAATAAAGGTACGGGCGCCATGTGGCTGGACGGCCAAATATGGATTTACTTGAACAAGAACGGAGAATACCAAGCCTTTTTGGACAGGACGCAAAATGTAGTCAAAAATGGAGTGGCTCCGGGATTTGATGCAAACGGCTATACGAGAGTGAAGGTCGAATATAATGCTTTAGAGCATACAGCAAGCATATGGATGAATGGCCAGGTAATCGTGGACAAGTATAATGTTGGCCAGGTCGCAGGTTTCATTCCCGACATAAATCATGCGTCCTTCATGTTCAGCAATGCGACCGCGAACGGCCAGAGGATCAAAAACTTTATCGTTAAGGGCGTAGCGGCTCCCATGGAGCCTGAATATCCAGTCGATCTGGAGCCGTTTCCGCCAAGCGACTTCCCGATCGGGGTCTTCGAGGATGCGCTCCAGATAAGAGGCAATAAACAAAGATTCAAGGAAATCATTGCAGATCTGCATAGCCATGGCTTGGACTCTATTATGATTACGAACGGCAATGTGGACGAAGACCACTTTATGTTCGAGGCAACTGACAAATACGGAGTGGGCGTGCATTACGGGCCGCATGCGAATACGTATGACTGGATGCATAGCGAGGCCGCCGATTCACAGCTATTTCAACCTATCGCGGATAATATTATTAATAAATTAAAAGATCATCCGAGCATCAAAAGCATTAATCTGTCGGATGAACCGTTTCTGGAGGCATTAAACAATCATGTCGTCGCAACCGAATATTTTCATGAAAATGCCCCGGGGCTGAAAATTTCCACTCCGCTCGTCGGTTTGGACCGGGTGGGTCCCATCTTCACCGCGGCTGGCCTGGATACCTTGCTTATTGACGTTTACCCCGCCGCGAAGCACAACCAGATTGGCGACTTTACGTTAAACGCCTTCGGATATTCGGCATGGGACTTTGTCAGCTATGTCCGCAAAGTAGTAGAAGAAAAGCCGGAAGATACTCCTTTATGGATGATATTGCAAACGCATAAATTTGATTCAGGACGCTTCTCCACGCGGACTCCTGTTGTGGGCGAGCTGAGAATGCAGAACTGGATGGCCATAGGAGAAGGAGCTACAGGCATATTCTGGTTTATTTATGGCACGCAGCAAAGCTGGCTTGGACTTGAGGACAGCCCTGCACACTTTGATGAAGTCAGTTCGTTAGCCAATCGCGTTCGGCCTTTGAAAGAGACTTTATTGAATGCAAAGAAGGATGAGGATCGATTTACAATCGCGGGAACCGGTAACACGAAGCCATATGTTAGTACATTGGTGAAACGGGACGGGAGCAAGTCCTACGTGGTCGCTGTAAACACGGATGCCGAACAGCAACAGGAACTGACGCTAAGCTCAGCTTATTATACAGGCAGCTTGAAGGACCTGGAAACGGGCGAGATTTATGAAATTGGAACTTCCGCAATCAGCTTCTTGCCGGGAGACGGCAAATTGTTCGAAGTGATCCCGACGACTTCCAGAACCAGCCCGGTTGTTCAATTATCGACTCCTGTTCAAGGAACGATTTTGTCTGAGAATGGTGCGCTTACGCTTCAAGCAAGCGCAACCGATCCGCAAGGTATTGCCAAAGTCGAGTTCTGGGCAAATGGAAAGAGAATAGGAACAGCCGCATCTGCTCCTTTCAAGATGGAATGGAAAGAGCTGAAGGCGGGCAGCTACACCATAACGGCAAAAGCAATCAGCGGCCAAGGGGTTGTCGCTGAGTCGCAACCCGTCCATATTATGGTTCTCGGCAGCGGAAACAAGGTGCAAAATCCTTCTTTTGAAGAAGGTGAGAATAACGAAGGCGTCCCAGCGGGATGGACGTTCCCGTCTTCCGTTACTCCCGTTCTGGATGCGAGTGCTTCGCGCTCCGGCGGGACATCCCTGCAAATAGCGGGAGCTGCCTCAGGTACCGTTATGAGACAAAGCGTAAATCTGGAGCCGAACAAGGAGTATGAGCTGAGTACATGGGGCAAAACGGATCAGATTAAGGGGACGGGCTTGTCCTTGCGTATGTCCGTAGAAGGAGCCGCAACCTATCGATATGAATCCGAACCTCTGTTCGGGACCAAGGAATGGACACGTTTGGTTACGCGTTTTGTGACACCGGCCGTCGTGAATAACGGTTTGATTGAGATTCGCTTGAACTCGGTATTTGCTCCTGGTACGGTTTGGCTGGATGACTTTAGTCTTACGGCAACGGGCAGGGATATGCTTGTCGACGATCTTGCCCTTCACTGGACCTTCGATGAAGGCAGAGGCACAAACGCCTATGACTCGACTGCTCTTGCCAGACATGGCAGCATTATAAGAACAGTTGATGGCGTTCCAACGAATGAGATTCCTTGGGTTCCCGCGTATTATTCCGGTAAAATCGGAAGCAATTCCATGTACCTGGACGGAGGCCATAATTATGTAGCCAATCAGGAAACCGGCGTGCTCGATGAACAAAGCTTTACGATCGCAACATGGTTGAAGCCTTATGAGATCGGGCGGCGAATGGTCATCTACTCTAATAAAAACGTCGTACTGGAGATCAATGAAGCAGGGGCGCTGCAACTCAAAATGTTGTCAGACTCTGCAGAGGGAGTATGGACTACTGTAGCAGGAGGGCCGGTTTCCACAAATAACTGGTCGCATGTCGCGGTTGTATACGATGGGGAAGCAGGAGCGGCATTATATATAAATAGTGATTTGGCGAGCGAACCTAACAATGCGACATATCTCTCACAGGGTTCCTCAGGAACTGTATTGGGTACATCGTTGCAAGAGACAGGCGTGAATTTCCACGGTTATCTGGATGATTTTCGTATCTATCAGCGGAAGCTGAATGTGAGTGAATTGAAGCGTCTTATTTTGAATGCGGATGATGAGGAGAGCTCAGAAGAGCCTGGCAATGGCAACGGAAATGGAAACGGCAATGGCAATGGAAACGGAAACGGCAATGGAAACGGAAACGGAACAGGAAGCGGCAGTGGAACCGGAGGGGATTCAGGTTCTGGCCTGGCGGCAGTTGCAATCGAGGACGGCATCGCGGTCGTTCGCATGAAAGATAGCCAGAAGTCGGTAACAATACCGATAAGTCAGATTTCTGGATACCCATTGCAGGTTCAAACAGGAGAAGCACTGTTAAAGATTGAATCGGCTGAGTTGAACGCCTTGCTGGAAAGAGTGGGCAATACGGCGGGTGCGACTTTGGAGATTGAGTTTGCGCAAGCAAGTGAGCAAGTATTGAAGGAAGCTGCTGGCAAAAAAACGGATGAAGCTATTCGCATCGTGAGTCCAGCCTATACCGTATCGGTCTTGCTTGTTACGGCCGATGGCAAGAAGATCAAGCTTGAACAAACGGCTGCTGGCGTAAGTTTAGAACTCCCGTTACTGGCCAGTGACATCGACAGTAAACTAACGGGTATATACGAGTATGATACTGTGAATAAGAAATGGGTTTATAATGGAGGCTCTGTAAAATCGAAACCGGCACGAATTACTCTTAAGCTTAAACAAATCAGTCCGCATCCTTATGTGGCAATGGAGTACAAGAAGAATTATGCAGATGTTCCGAGCACGCATTGGGCCATGGAGGCCATTCAAACTTTGGCGGCAAAACAAGTCATCGAATGGGAGAACGGAAACCGTTTTAACCCCTCGGGCCAGATTACGCGCGCTGAATTTGTGGCTATGCTGGCTCGCAGCATGCAATTGGAGATTCCGGAAGATGGGTTAACTTTTACGGATGTTGATGCAAATGCCTGGTATGCGGGCAGTATTAAAGCTGCTGTTGCTGCAGGATTGGTAACAGGGATTGACCAAGGGCGATTTGCTCCCGAGCGGCATATTAGTCGTGCAGAGATGGCGGTGCTGATGTCCAGAGCGCTTGGCCTGACGATCCATCCTTCTGCAAATGCCGCATTCAGCGATTCGCAACAAATCCCGGCATGGGCAATCGGACATGTAGCTGCCTTGCATCAAGCCGGATACATCAAGGGAAAAGGTAACAACATGTTTGTGCCTGAAGTGAAGGCGACGCGTGCGGAAGTGGCAATGATGCTGTTTCAAATGCTGACATTGGAGCCAGGCTTGAAGTAAATCTCAGAGCATTAATTCGCCGAATGCCCACCAAACCAGTCCATCCAAATCGGACTGGTTTTTCTTTGGGCTATTTCGTATAAAAACCCACCTTATTGCCGTGAATTGCCTACTGTTATAAGAGTGCGTAAAGGTATAAAATGTTTTATATTTATGTCTCCAATACCCGGCTTAGATCAGCAAGAAATACACGTCGGGCACCGTCTACAAAGCCGTTAAAAACAAGATGGCGATTGTCCGGCGTCCAAGCGGGATGAGCATCTACACGAAGCGAGCCATCTTTGCTGGAAGCGGGATGAACGACATTTATTCTTATAAGCGTCTGCTCCGTTTGCGTTTGGAGATCAATCCAACGGATCGGAATGGTTCCGTCTCCAAATGCAGTTGGCTCCCAGGCATAGGTATCCGTAACGATATGGCGACCGTTGGGGTGTACGGTTGGATGTCCAGAACCAGGCATACGATCGGTTATCATACGCAAATCAGTTCCATCATGCCGCACCTGAACAAGTTTAACCTGGCCTTCTTCATTAATGTCCAGATTCATCGATAAATGCTCTCCATCCGGAAACCAATTAATATGATGTCCGCCTTTTCTCCATTGCTCAGGACCGACTGCGACATAAATGTCCGATCCATCCGGCTTCATCGTCAGCACCCAATAATCGAGCTTTTTATTAATTTGATTCCATGGCTGGGCTTCATCGGATTGATACCAACGCATTGTAAAAATTAACCGGGTTCCTTGCGGATTATATTTGCAATGGAACCCGTAGCATTCCCCTTTTTCATAGAATGATGAATCTATTTTAGGTTGAGCTTGATCGAAAATTTCACGTATAGAGACGACAAGCCTACGCTTACCCGATTTCGTATCTGTCATATACAAGCCATCATCGTCCGAAAAGCCAAAGTTTCGGGGAACTCGATCTTCGGGAACGATAACGCCGTACCCGGTTTGCGTTCGCCGCATTGTAATCGTGTTGGCACAAATGATTTGACTGCCGTCTGGAGAGATTCGATAGATCGACCCTTCTAGCTGACGTTTTGCACCGCTAAGCGGATCGATACAAATGATATGCGGCTCCCAGGTTGCAGTGTCAACATCATTAAAATACAGCGAATGATCATCGCTGCCCCAGTTAATGTTGGCGCCTAATTGATATTCCCAGCCATAGGTTTGCGCAATGACCTGCTCCTCGGCAGTATGCAAATCAATAAGGACAACATCGGCAGCTTCACCGGCATGATTGATCCGATCTAGATAAGGCATCCGGATTACAGCCAAATATCTTCCCGACGGGCTGACGGGCGAGGTATCAAAAAAACGGTGTAATCCGCCCCCTTCGCCAGGAGTAACGCACCAAACAGGCACGGCTGGATTATATTCGGTATATCGAGGGAATTTCTCGCTAATAAGCATAGCTGCAACCTCCATTCATGATATTTGAGTTTGGATATGAATCCTATTATATGAAATCCAACCTCTTTTTTATTTGTCTGGCTCTTAGAATTTTTTATCCAGGGCTATGATATAATCTTGAAAAGCATCATGAAGTGGGGAGATGTCATGGGTAAATTTGGCGTTCGAATATTATGGACTGCGCGTTATGATTACGTGAAGGGTGAACGTCTCAAGCTGCATAGACATACCTATTATCAAATGATTTGGATCGCGGATGGCAGTGGCGTATTTCATCATGGTGATGAAATATACGAGCTGAAGCCTGGCACCCTCTTCTTTATAAAGCCGAATCAACCCCATGGTTTGTCAGTATCAAATGAACAATCCTTGAAAACGTTAGATATTAAATTTCATATTGATTCAAAGGAGCTTGCCCGTTCAGTTGACCCTATTCCTATTCAAGTTCAGCATCCGAGCAGGGAGATTCCTAGACTGCTTGAACTTATTCGGCAGGAGGGCTTGATAAGGACAATCCATTATTTGGAGCTTGCTGAGCTTCGTGTCGTTGAATTACTCTATCTATCATCACGTTCTTTAGAGACGTTTACGAATCAGCGTGATCAGAGTGTTGTGGAGGTCGGTTTGCTAGAGCAGCCGGTTTCTCGAACTCACCTATCTCCAGCAGAAAAATTGGAGCAATGGATTATGCAGCATGCGGATCAAAATTGGACAATTACGGAAATGTCTAAAAGTATCGGCTACAGTCCAAGCTATTTAAGCCAGCTTTTCAAACAATACAAAGGCTTGACGATTACAGCTTTTTTAAAGGAAGTTAGAATACATCGATCCAAGGAAATGTTGACGTATTCTGATTTAAGTATTAAACAAATTGCCGAAAAAGCAGGCTTCAAAACCGTACATCATTTTTCTCGCGTTTTTAAAGAAATGGAAGGAATTACGCCGGGACAATGGATGGCTAAGGAGAATTTAGGCATTCGCAAAGATATTGTTTTTAGTGAAGGGCGATAATGGGTGTGGGGGACTGTCATGAACGTTTCTTTTAAAACGAAGCTGCACTCGCTTTTTATTATGCTGATGGTCATTTTTATTGTGCTGTCAACTGTCATTAGTTATGTCGTATCCAAACAGCTAATTATTAATAATATTAAGGCCTCTAACGAGAGTGAATTGCTATTAAGTATGCAAACGATGCAAAACTTAATGCAAAAAAGCAAGGAGCAGTTCAGATTATTTGTAGAGGATTATAAACCCACCATACATGAATGGGTAACAGAAAGACCTTTTAATGAAAATTTAGATAGCTATAATAGAAAAATCATTTCGGATATTTTAGCTTTTTTATATACGAACAAAGAATTTACGGGCATGTATATTGTTAATAACCAGCAATTGATTGGGACATCCTTAAATACGCAGCTCATTACAAAAACAACTGAAATTCCGCTTTCCGGGAACCTTGCTGCTTCACGAAAGTACTTCAAAGACTTACTTATTCAAAATGGCCAGTTCTCGAAAGACAGCTTGACGGAAGAAAATATGCAACTCATCCCAATAAATGAAGGCGCTTTTATAGTAGCTGTTTTGGATTTGCAAAATCTGGCTTTATTAAACAATGTTAGTCTGACCTATATGAACAATAAGGAGCAAGTTGTATTTAGCAGTGGAGAAAAGCAAGAAAAAATAACGACGATACTTAAGCCTGAAAAAAATAGTACAGGGACCATTTTTACCTATCAAAAAAATCAACAAATTGTTTCATCCTATACAACCGATAAGCAGGAGCGTTATGTACTTATTCATGGTATTAGCCAGCTGAGCGATCGCTTTGGACAAATCATCTGGATTATAATAGCGCTATCGCTTCTGCTCATCCTATTGTTTGCAATCATATCCAATAAAGTAGCGATTCGAATTTTAAGTCCAATTTATGATTTTATTAATAAGCTGAAACAAATAAAAGGCTACGAAGATAGGCAACTAATGAAGGACTATATTTCTTCCTACAAAGGACAAGCTACAGTTGCCGGCCATATATTTAAATATTATTTTCTTATAATCATCCCTGTATCTATTGTAGTTGTTGTTTCTTTTTTTTCCTTTGACAAAATTATCGAATCTAATTCGAAGCAGGATTTGCACAATATTATAAATAAGACGAAGGACGGCATTGAAAATAATATTCGGTCGTATACGTTCTATATTCGTTATTTGTCACTGGATAGAGAATTTCAAAGCTTAATGCTTTTAGCAGGAAATGATGAGACAGAATCCTTTCATGCAGCATTCTCTGATCTTTTAGTACGAAAAGGAATATTGAATAAGGAAGTTAGCACGGTATCGATTTATAACGCAAATAATCGGCTAATCTACTCCAACGTGAGTCAGCCCAATGGACAGAATCTTTTAAATGAAAAGGTTTCAGGTGTTACTGGTTATGCAAGAGAGCTGGAAATTGTTAAAAATGAACTGGACTCTATGCCGCCTGTCGTATTAATGAAAAAATCAATCTTATCTTTACTTGATCCAACCGAAGAATTGAAAAAATTCGACTACATGGGATTTATTGAACTGGGTATACAAAATATATTTACATCTACAAACCTTTTACCAGCTAACGAGTATGCTATCCATTTGCTTGATAAGGGAGGACAGTCATTCCCGCTTACTACATCCATGGAAAATAGAGCGAAAAAAACAACCTTTATTCAATTGCCATTAGAGGAAGATAAACTACAGCTTGAGGTCCAAGCGTCGAATGATTGGAATAAACAGAAGTACGTATTTATTCTTCTCTATTCCATTGAAATTGCATGTATGCTGCTTATTATGATTTGGATTTCGAGTCACTTGGGCAGACGGATGACCGCACCGATCGTTCGCGCCATTCAAGTTATGGAAATCTACCCGGAGCAAATCAATGCTCGACTTGATAGCGCGGAGAAGGAATTTGAATTTATTGTATTAGCCAAAAACTTCAATCAGATGCTTGCACGATTAGAGCAGTTGACGGATGAGCTAACATTAAAAGAGTTGGAAAATGTTTCGCTTGAGCGGCGCATTCATAAGCTGATAAGACAAGCTCTGCAAGCGCAAATTAACCCGCACTTTCTTCACAATATTTTTACCTCCATAATGATGCTTTTAAAATCCGGAAAAAATGATAAAGCTGCTAATATGCTGGTCGATACGGCGGAATTTCTAAAGTCGGGCCTGTACGGGACGAGTGAATTAGTTCGTTTGCAAAATGAATTGGAGCATGTAAACGCCTACATGAAACTGCAGAACATACGTCATGAAAATCAGCTTAAATTAGTCATCGATGTCGATGTGCCGTTTAAACAAATTCTTACGCCGAAATTTATTTTACAGCCCATCGTCGAAAATTCGATTCATCATGGACTGGAGAAGGATCGACTGCTTACCATTCGTATTCAATGTTATTTGGAGGGACCTAACACGCTTAACATCGTTATCATCGATGACGGAAAGGGAATGTCGCCAGAACGTTTTAATGAAATAAGCGATCAATTGGAAAAACGTACTCAAACGGCTCATTACGGCTTATCTAACGTTCATGAACGGATTTACCTTGAATTTGGCCCCCCTTATGGTTTATTGATCGAGCAATCTATGGAGCGTGGAACGATCGTTTCGATTAGATTGCCTTACGGATTGGAGGGAAACTAAGTGGCGGATTACGCAGTAATGATTGTTGATGATGAAAAAATAATAAGGGATGGATTGCAGGAAGCGATTAACTGGGAGCAATTCGGCTTTACTATTGCTGCAACTGCGAGCGATGGGTTAGAGGCGATTAAAAAATTTAGAGCGGTTCGTCCGGATATTATTATTATGGATATTAAAATGCCGGAAATGGATGGGCTGGCCGCACTCGAACAAATAAAAGAAGAGAATAGCGATACAGAGGTGGTGTTGCTAAGCGGCTATGAGGAATTCTCTTACGCAAAGAGTGGTATTCGGCTCGGCGCATTTGATTATATTTTAAAAATAAAAGTGTTTCAGGAATTGGATGCCGTGTTGGAACGACTCCGAAAGCATTTGGATGAAAAGAGAAACCAAAGCAGCAGTTTACTACAGTTTCAGCAGTTGAAAAACAATTATCTTTTTCTGAGATTTATTCGTGGTAAAATGCCGACGGGAATTACGCTTTCCAACCAGGATACACTGTACAGTGTGGTTAGTATATGGATGGATGAGGAGAAGCATGAAGCTAGTGAACGTATGGCCCAGTCCATTGACGGCTTGCCGCATGTAATGGGGGCAGAAAGTCAATATATTCATATTATTTTATTTCAAGAAGGCAATCACTTTGAGACACATCAACAGCAGATTTCGAAAGGCATTGAAGCTATTGAGCGATGCCTTAAACACGAATTTCATGGAACACGTTATGCAATGGGTATAGGTGCTGTCAAGCCTACGGTAGCAGAACTGCCGGATAGCTTCCGCGAGGCAATGAAAACGGTTGATTATTTACGCTGTCTGAAAGACGACCAAGCAAAAATGATTTACTCGGAATGGGTTGATGCTGCACCACATACGTTAGACCTTAACGGTACAAATGAAGGATGGATCAACTGGGTATATAGCGGAGATGCAGAGAGGTTGCTTGCCTGGTTATCTGATCTATTTAAACAAGCTTATATGGCTAAGGACATGACATTGAAGGACATGAAGACCATCTGTATCCAGGTGCTTTTGCAATTTGTATCCGCGATGCGCTCAGCTAAAAAGAGTTGCAATGACGATTCCAATTTTTTTGAAGAATTAAAGGACTATGATTCGCTGCATGAGTTGGAAAGCTATATGATTGATCATTGCAAGCGGTTATGCGAGCTTATTCATAATAATATTCAAATGCAAAAAAATATAAGCATTACTCTTGTCAAAGAATATATCGATCAGTTTTATACGAGCCCGCTAAGCTTGTCTGGGGTTGCCGAACATTTTCATTTCAGCTCGGGCTATTTATCGCTTCAATTTAAAGAATATACAGGAAAAACCTTTACTCAGTATATTATTAATAAACGGTTGAATAGATCCTGCGAATTGCTGATGGGTACAACGCTGCAAATTTATAAGATTGCCGCAGAAGTTGGCTACACCGATGAAAAGCACTTCACCAAATTGTTTATTCGGCACTTCAACATGAATCCGAGAGAGTATAGAATGAAGCATCAAGCCAAAAATAAAAACAGTTAATTTTTCTAAGAATAGCCTCGTAAAAAGGGGGCTATTTTTTTATTTCTAGCAAATCGTTTGTATAAAAAGCCACTTTTTTGATGCGATTCACCTACTGTTTCAACCCTTTGAAAAGGCTTACAATTGATTTAAATTACTGCGAGGTGAAGCTAACATGAATCTGCATGTTGAGAAATTCAAAAAGATTTATTCCAGGCATGAAGTTTTTCTTTTTATTATTCCGGCAATCGTTTTTTACGTCGTGTTTAAGTACAAGCCGCTGTATTTTCTGCAAATTGCTTTCAAAGATTATCGGATTACACGTCCGATTGAAAACAGCCCGTGGATCGGTTTTCAAAAGTTCCAGGAATTGTTTAGCTCAAGCGATTTTCAACAAGTATTTATGAATACGATCATTATAAATTTTTATAAGCTCGCAGTCGGCTTTCCGCTGCCAATCTTGCTGGCGCTGTTATTAAATGAGCTTCGTAGCGAACGCTTTAAACGTTTAAGCCAATCTCTTCTGTATATACCGCATTTCATATCGTGGTCTGTACTCGGTGGCGTGCTTTACAATATATTGTCTGTAGATCAGGGCCTAGTAAATAGCATTTTAAACTTTTTCGGCATCGAGTCTATTTTCTTTATGGGGGATCCTGCTTATTTCCGTTCTGTATTAGTCGGTTCGGAAGTGTGGAGAAATTTAGGCTGGGGGACAATCTTATATCTTGCAGCTTTGACGCGTGTCGATACAACCTTGTACGAAGCAGCATATGTCGATGGGGCAACTCGAATTCAACGGCTCTTTTATATTACGATTCCCGGCATATCATCAACGATTGTAGTCCTTTTTATTATTCAAACAGGACATTTGCTAGACGTTGGTTTCGAACAAATTTTAGTTCTTGGCAACGTAATGGTTCAAGACGTATCAGACATTATTGACACCTATGTTTTCCGGGTTGGATTGCAGCAAGGCCAGCATAGCTTAGCGACTGCAGCGGGACTATTTAAAACCGTAATCGCGGGCATTATGGTATTTGGCGCAGATCGTTTGGCCAAAATGTTAGGACATCGTGGAATTTTATAAGCGAGGAGCATGAAGAAAGTGACCATTAAAAAGTTTTCTTTGTGGGAAGTAGTTTCTATTATCGTTATTAGTTTGTTATGTCTCGTTATGTTGTATCCGTTTTGGCAAACAGTCGTTGCTTCCTTTATGACGGAAGCCGAATATTTAAGCTCTCCTTTAAAGCTGTACGTTGCAGAACCGACATTTGCGGCGTATAAAGCGATTTTCAATAATGGCGAATTATTTATTCATTTAAGAGTGACGGTTTTAATTACAATCGTAGGCACTTTTGCCAGCCTGTTCTTTACGGGATATTCCGCTTATGGTTTATCAAAGTCTTTCCGTGGATCTTCTATCGTTATGTTTTTTATCGTTATGACGATGTTTTTGCATCCAGGATTAATTCCGGAATATTTGAACTATAAAAGCTTAGGACTCATTAATCATTTTGCTGTCTATATACTGCCATTTCTAATTAATACCTTTTATTTAATTATTATGAGAGCAAGCTTTATCGAGTTTCCAAAAGAGCTCGAAGAGGCGGCCAAAATAGACGGCTGCAATCATTTCCGTATCTTTTTTACGATCGTTTTGCCTTTATCTAAACCCTTGTTTGCATCGATTGGTCTGTTTTTAGCAGTTAGCTTCTGGAATACGTATATGCAGTCCGTATTTTTTATCACAGAAAACGATTTGAAATCTGTACAGGAATATTTGCAACGATTAGTGACGGATAGCTCCGATATAGAAGGAATTATTTCGGCGGATACAGGAGAGCTTGCATACAACGTAAATACGTTAAGATTAGCAAATATCGTGTTAGTGCTGCTGCCGATTGTAACGGTATATCCGTTTTTACAAAAATATTTCGTGCAAGGTCTTATGATCGGGTCCGTTAAAGGTTAATTAAGAAGAGGGGGGATTAGGTTAGCTCGATTGGAAATAGCAGTGAAAGAACTTATGTACGGATTAATAAAATTTAAAAAAAGGGCGTGTTAGACATGTCGAAAAACGTAAAAATATTTTCGCTACTCATTTCATTGCTTGTTGTTACTGCAGGTTGCCAAGCTAATACGGATTCCGGGAAAAACTCCACCAGCTCAGGCGGCTCGAGCAGCACTAGCAGCCCGGTCCCTTCCGATCAAGCTGAATCAAATAAAGTGGATTTAAGTAAAAAGTATACGATCAAAATGTTTACTTGGGGACCAAAGGATTTGGACAAGGACGATGCGATCGTTAAGCATTTGAATGAAAAATTTAATATTGACCTCAAGGTTGAGCGAGTTCTGTCATTAGAATATACGAAAAACCTTGAAGTGAGAATTGCATCTGGCGATATGCCCGACATTTTCCGTTACAATATGAATACGCCTGGCACATACAGGCATTTATACGAAGATGGTTACTTGATGAACTTTGCCGAGTACGCAGATAAATATAAATTAGATGGATTAAAAGCATATATGAGTATTCCAGAAATGGACGAATTTAAAGAAGAGGATGGGATGTATCAGCTTCCTTCCAGCCCTGGCAAGGAGATTTCACCGATCCTTATTCGCGAAGACTGGTTGGACCAGCTCGGACTTGAGGCGCCTAAATCATGGGACGAGCTGCAAAGTCATCTTCAGTTGATAAAGGATAATAAACTTGGCGGGGATAAAACAGTCGGGCTTGTATCGAGTTTTGGATTCTTTTCTGGAATAGGCGTTTCATCGGTTGGTTGGACGGGCTCCTACGAATGGGGCAAGTTAGACGGAGAATGGACTTACGAGAAGGCTATGCCGGAGTACAAAGGCTTCTTGCAATATTGGAAGGATATGTATGCAAACGGGTTGTTAGACAGAGAAATATTTACGAATAATGAATCACAAGAGCATGCTAAGTTCACAAGCGGTCAAGCCGCAGCGATACTCACTGCTCCAAATCGTGTAGCCGTATTGGAAAAAACGATAACCGATTCGGATAAAAATGCTAAAATCAGCATAATTAATCCATGGCTCGAGGGACAGAAAGGCCCGCTATATGGAACATTGCTTCCTTATACTTCGCCTGTTGTAGCTATTAAGAAGGATAAGGACGAGGATTTCCTTGCAAGAGTTGCCTTGTTAATGGATTATATGCACACAGAGGAAGGCGTTAAAATTCTTAACTTCGGAATGGAAGGCGTCCATTACAACATGAAGGATGGACAGATGGTCCGTACGGAACAATATGATCGTGACATCATACCTGCATTAGGCAATCTCATTGCAGGGTTTACGGATTATAGCCTAGCGAAACAAGATGTAAGCGAAGAGTTGAAGAAGTTATATGCCGATGTAGATAAAAATGCTGTTTCTCCGCCACTAACTCCGCTGTCCTATGGCGATGCGGCAACCCACTTGCTAAACATCGAACAGAAGCAGCGCGACTGGGTCGTAAACTTTATCACCGGCAAAAACGATGTTGAAAAAGATTGGGACGCGTATATAAAAGAAATGAATAACGCAGGACTTGAAAAGCTGACTCAATCGATTAGAGAAAACAATTAACATTAAAAGGATCGATCATATTGGATAATAAAATTGAAAAGCCAAATATAATCATTATTATGGCTGATCAACTGCGAATCGACGCAATCGGCCGTTATACTCCCAATATCAACAAACTTATGGACGAAAGCGTTGCTTTTGAGAGAGCCTATTGCGCATCTCCGCTATGCGTTCCTGCTCGGGGAGCTTTTTTTACCGGAAAGTATCCGAACGAGAATGGGTCACTCATTAACCCGTGGGATGTTGTAGACGAACTGCATGGTTATGTCAGATCAGGACATCCGAATTTATACCAATGGCTAGAGCAGAACTGGGATAGCTGGCATACGGGCAAACAGCATTTGTTTACTGCTCCCAAGCTAGAGAAGGACCCGACCAGCAAAACAAATTGGCTGCCGCTCGAAGAACGCTTCGAAGCATTCTTGGAATCCAATGGAAGAAGAAAGCCCGGAGGCGCAGCATTTAAAGGTATGGTGCCAGAGATGGCCCGGGGTACGATAACTAGAGCGAAGTCATACTCATTACCTACGATTGGATGTTACGAAGAAGGATTTGAATTTTTTTATGACGGATTTATTTTAAATGATAGTTTGGAGGCCATTCGCAATCATGACCGGAGCAAGCCGTTCCTGTTAAATAGTATGTTTCTTGCTCCGCATCCGCCTCTAGATATTCCTGAACCGTGGTTTTCGAAAGTGAAAGAAACGGATATACCCGAAAACGTGGGAAGATGGAGTCCGAATCAGTCGCCGCTTCAACTGTATAATTTGACAGGCGCGATTGGCGTTCGATACAGTCGCGAGGAGTGGAAACAAATATGGCCCAAATATCTTGGTTTGGTTTCGTTGTTAGATGACTGCGTTGGTCGAATCATAGAGGAGTTAAAAGCACAGGATCTGTATGATCATTCATTAATCGTATTTACAAGCGATCATGGTGAAATGTTGGGTTCGCACGGTTTATGGCAAAAAATGTGCATGTATGAGGAATCAGTGCGAACTCCGCTCTTGATGAAATTTCCCGAAAGTAAAGGTTATGCTCCCTCATCGATTAAGACATCTGTCAGCAGTATTGATGTTTTTCCTACGATATGCGATGTAATCGGAGTCGAACCGCCTGCAGGTTTAAGCGGGAAGTCGCTCATTCCTTTAATCGAAGGAAACGAATCGAAGATTCGCGAGGACATTTTCATACAGTACGATGGGAATGGTGCAAGGGGGAATTTTCAACGCTGCGTCGTACATGACTCGTATAAGTTAATCGTTGATATGTTCAAGGATGAGACCTTTATAGAGCTGTACGATTTGGAGAGTGATCCCGAGGAGCATAACAATCTTGTTTTTGCTCAAGACGATGGCAGGATAGGTCAAATGATTAAAGATTTGCTCAATCGTTTACGAAATCATATGGCTTCGACAGGGGATTTGTTATCTCTTCGCGAGGATTTGCATGAATCATTTTTAACCAGCTATAAACCTTTTCACTGATCGTTCCTATTAAAGAAAAAGGTACAGTTCTTCAATCAAGTTGAAGAGGCTGTACCTTTTTGCCGTAAATCTCAAACGATTTCAAATACGGAGCCTTGGTTAAAATCTGTCACTTTTATAGAATTGTAAACCCCTAAATATAGCCGGGTTTGATTCCTATTTGCTCCTAGTGAAACATAGTAAGCAGCTTGAGAGCCAAAATGATGATCCGTTTCAATAACAGAATAATCATTTGGCGTGCAATCGGCTTTTACCTGGGTATATGCCAAAACACCCCTAACAGGGGAGTTTGCTTTTTTTTGAGCAAGATCGGTAAACACAACGCTCCCCATTAAATCGGGGATTCCGATCCCGCTATAGGCCTGAACGCCTGTGAGTGCCGTTCCTCCAAACTTATCGGGGCGGGGATCTTCATGATAGTAACTAGTAAGAGGTTGTAAACGCTGCACCGAAGTGCTCAAGGTCTCATCGTAATAGGCAATGGTTTTCTCCTTCAACCTCGCGTTTGCAGGGCAGTCTCTTGGCACACAAGTAGGCAAAACGCCTTCCCAACCTCGCCAGCCAAAGTTGGTGAGTTCCTCTTGGATAAGCTCGGAACCCATTGTTGAGGCTCGAACAATTTGAGTAACAGGCATTGGTATATAATGAACGAATGAAAAGACGGATTCTACCAGATCTTGTCCGACATTTCCTGCGTATTTAACATACCTGTTATTGAATCTTTGATATGAAATGCCCGTAATATTGCGTACTCCTTTGGCAATAACCGTAAGCGATTCTTGAGTAGGCACGGGCAGCTCATTAAATCGAGTTACGACAGGAGGAGTACCGGTAAAAGTATTTAAGCTTACATCGATTTCAATTATTTTTCCTGCGATTTCCATCATGTTTTGACTTAAATTAAAGGGGTCATAGGCCGATCCGCCATCTCCGGTCGTTAAAACCAGTTTTCCTGATTCAGGCGAAAAGTTTAAGCTGTTGATCCCATTATGATTTAAAAAGGGCCTTCTTAAAAGGAGGAGCGTTCGCCGTTTTTGGGGTTGTCCGTTCGGAAGCAGAATCCATTCTTCAACGGTATCAATATGGTCGTATTGTTTCTCCCTATTGATCCACTTTAGATTTATAGTGCTGGCATCACAAGGGTTAGGCTTAAAAGATTCGGAAAAGGCTGTTGGACCTTGGCTTCCGGCTACGGAGTAATGGAGGTAGAACAAACCGTTATAATGAAATTGGGGGTGAAAAGCCAGACCTAATAGTCCTCGCTCGTCGTATCCGCCACTGGAGCCGCCTAGTTTTAAAATGTACTGACGAATATCCGCAAATGTCCCGATAACTCCTTGTCTAATGTAAAAGATCTCTCCGACCTGGGTTGCAATAATGATGCTTTCGATCGAGTCCCCTGGAAAGATCGTTGTTTTTATGATCGTCGGCATATTTATCCCGCTAACAATGGGCTGTAAACGAACTTTAACTTTTTTCAACATTGTATCCCTCCCGGACTTCGTTATCTTTATTAGCGTATGATGGGGGGTGATTGATTAGACAAAGCATATTCCTCTTGACTTGAACTTCCATATGTAACATGAGCAATTGATTGCTCCATAGCCGACGAAATTCAGGTTTGTTCTGAATTTCGATCGGCTTTTTCATATTTTGGGGAAACGTGAGACGGTGATGGTGGCCTAAAGTTGCACCTTATACTTGTACCATAGTGGTTTACCCATTCACCATTGCTTCATTAATCATATGATATTCGGAAATTAATATGAGGAGGCTTTATATGGCGGCAAAGATGAACGTTAGCCCCCGATTTAGAAGACTTTGTACCCAATTCGGAAGAATCCTGGGCGGTGAATCGGAAATTGAAGAAGGTCCGGTTTGTTTTGTCACGCGAATGACAAACTTAAGGGCGACGATCCTGAAAAGAAGAACGCATTCCCCTCTGGTTCAAATGCAAATGTTTTCGTTCGAATCTCTTGACAGGTCGGGTCGCGCGCTTTGTTTGGGCGAGACCGCCATTCATCAAAATCAAGTTAATCGATTGGTATCGAATCTTCGTAAACGTGGGATAAAAGTGACTGCGCTCCACAATCACTGGCTAAATGAAAACCCTCGTTTAATGTATATGCACTGGGAAGCCATTGAGAATCCTATTGTATTTGCCAGAAAAACCAAGGAATCCATTGCATTTTTGGGTTAATGCGGCTAATCGCTCAAATTGTATTCCTATCTTATTGCGAGAGGATGATAGCTTGTGGCAGCTCAAGTGACAGCAAGTCCTCGTTTTAGAAGACTTTGCAACCAATTTTCATCTATATTAGGCGGAACGGAACATGAAATAACAAGAGGTCCAGTTTGTTTTGTGTCCAGAAACAGGAGAATCAATGCAACAATTTTAGGGAGACGCACTACATCACCTTTAATCCGTTATCAGCTGTTCTCGTTTGAATCACTGGACAGTTCAGGCCGCGCACTCTGTTTAGGGGAAACGGCCCTTTTTCAGAGTCAAGTTAATCAATTGCTGTCAAACCTTCGCAGAAACGGGATCAAAGTAACAGCCGTCCATAATCATTGGCTGTTTGAGAACCCGCGTCTTATGTATATTCATTGGGAGTCGATCGATAATCCCATTGCATTCGCGAGAAAAGTGAAACGGTCTATTGCATTCTTAGGCTAGCTTTGATTCATATTCGGTAACAAGGTTATGACAGAAAAGTCCTTCATCAAGCTGCGGCTCCGTTGCTTGGGATGGACTTTTTTTGTGTTATAATAAGGGGAAGTTATTGACTGTTGGAAACGAGGTGCTAGTCGAACCTATGGAAAAATGGATGTTAATCGACGGCAACAGCATCGCTTATCGGGCGTTTTTCGCGCTGCCGCCGCTCACGAATTCTGCCGGA
The DNA here is from genome assembly GCF_002165585.1 of Paenibacillus sp. MY03. Lineage (NCBI taxonomy): Bacteria > Bacillati > Bacillota > Bacilli > Caryophanales > Paenibacillaceae > Paenibacillus > Paenibacillus sp. MY03. The sequence goes on from NZ_MXQD01000009.1 coordinate 51,753, forward strand.
CTGCATACAAATGCGATTTTCGGCTTTACGACGATGTTGCTCAAGATGCTGGAGGAGCAGAAGCCTACGCATGTGCTGGTCGCATTCGACGCAGGCAAGGTGACGTTCCGCCACGAAGGCTACAGCGAATACAAAGGCGGAAGGCAGAAGACGCCGCCGGAGCTGTCGGAGCAATTTCCGGTGCTCAAAGAACTGATCTCGGCCTTTAACATTAAGCAATTCGAGTTATCCGGCTATGAGGCCGACGATATTATCGGCACGCTTACGAAACAAGCCGACGAATCCGGCGTGCAAGCCATTGTCGTTACCGGCGACAAGGATATGCTGCAGCTGGCCTCGCCCGGCGTAACGGTTGCGGTTACGCGCAAGGGCGTCAGCGAGGTGGACTGGTATACGCCGGAAGCCATCGACGAGCGATACGGACTGAAACCGCTTCAGATCATCGATCTCAAAGGGTTGATGGGCGATACGTCAGACAATATTCCCGGCGTGCCGGGCGTGGGGGAGAAGACGGCGCTTAAGCTGTTGCACGAATACGGCAGCGTGGAGAACGTGCTGGACAACCTGGCGGCGCTCAAGGGCAAGCTCAAAGACAATATCGAGACTCACAAGGACGACGCCGTCATGAGCAAGAAGCTGGCGACGATCTACCGCGAGGTGCCGCTGGATCGGGAGACGGAGGATCTGCGCTGGGACGGCTACGACGCTGCGAAGCTCGGCGAGTCGCTGCGCAAGCTGGAATTCCGGACGCTTCTGGAGCGGCTGGAGCTGGCTTCGGAGAGCGGCGCAAGCGAATCCGACGCCAAGGCAGCCGCATCCAGCCTTAATGTGACTGTTCCGACGGGAGGGAAGGATGGCGAAGGAGAGATCCGCAGGCTGCTGAAGTCCTTGGAATCGTCGGACAAGCATGGCCTATACATAGAAGCTATCGGCGAGAATCCGCATCACGCAGAGCTGCTTGGTCTTGCCCTCGCCTTGGAGGATGAAGTATTCGTATTCCCGCTGGAGGAGCTGAAGGCAGGATACGCAGAAGGCCTGCGCGAGTGGCTGGCTTCCGAGGAGCGTCCGAAATACGGCTTCGACCTGCACAAGTCGGAGCTGGCGCTGCGCTGGGCGGGTATCGCTCTCGGAGGAGCCGCGTTGGATGTGCAGCTAGCGGCTTATCTGCTTAATCCGACGGATACCCAGTTGTCGCTGAGCGCCATCAATGAGCGGCTAGGCCAGACGGGCGTTCCTTCGGACGAAGCCGTATACGGCAAGGGAGCAAAGTTTAAGGTGCCTGAGCCGGATACGCTGCATCGTCACCTCGCGCTTAAGGCTGACGCCGTGCGGCGGCTTGTGCCCGTTATTAACGAAGAGTTGACGAGGACGGGAATGAGCGGGCTTTATTTTGATTTGGAGCAGCCGCTGTCACGAGTGTTGGCAGGCATGGAACACCAAGGGATCAAGGTGGAGCGAGGTGAGCTGCAGTCGCTGGGCGAGAGACTGGAGTCGCAGCTGACTTCCATTATGGCCGATATCTATAGCAAGGCCGGAGCGGAGTTCAACATCAACTCTCCGAAGCAGCTTGGAGAAATTTTGTTCGAGAAGCTGGGTCTTCCAGCCAGGAAAAAAACAAAAACCGGCTATTCCACGGATGCCGAAGTGCTGGAAGAGCTGGCGCCATATTCGGAGATTATACCGCCGATCCTTCACTTCCGGCAATTGGCCAAGCTGCAATCTACCTACGTGGAAGGTTTGCTGAAGGAGATTCGCGAGGAGACGGGCAAGGTCCATACGTATTACCGTCAGACGATCGCGGCTACGGGAAGGCTGAGCAGCCAATTCCCGAACCTGCAGAATATCCCGATCCGGCTGGAAGAAGGGCGCCAGATCCGCAAGGCATTCGTGCCCTCGGAGCCGGGCTGGTCCATTCTCGCGGCGGACTATTCGCAGATCGAGCTGCGCGTGCTTGCCCATATTTCCGGCGATGAAAATTTGAAGGAAGCGTTTATTCACGATATGGACATTCATACGAAGACGGCGATGGACGTTTTCGGCGTGACCGCGGAGGAAGTGGACGGCAATATGAGACGTTCCGCCAAGGCGGTCAACTTCGGCATCGTGTACGGGATCAGCGATTTCGGCTTGTCGCAGAACCTGGGCATTACGCGTAAGGAAGCTTCGGCGTTTATCGAACAATACTTTAATGTGTTTAAGGGCGTACGGAAGTATATGGACGATATTGTCGTAAAGGCGCGCGAAAATGGATACGTAACGACGCTGCTCGACCGTAGAAGATATCTGCCCGAGATTAAGGCCTCCAACTTCAATCTGCGATCGTTTGCCGAACGTACCGCGATGAATACGCCGATCCAGGGCACGGCTGCCGATATTATCAAGCTGGCCATGGTGCAGATGGACGAGCAGCTTCGCGAACGCGGTTTAAAGAGCCGTATGTTGCTGCAGGTACATGACGAATTGGTATTCGAAGTTCCGTCGGAAGAGATGGAGCAGATGAAGAAGCTGCTGCCAGACGTGATGTCAAACGCGATTAAGCTGGATGTGCCGCTAAAGGCGGATGTCAGCTACGGCGATAATTGGTATGAGGCGAAGTAAAGGAAGTATACGCACAGTCCCCTCGGATGCAGTATAATGGTAGCCAGAGGTGAGGAGACATGCCTGAACTACCAGAGGTAGAAACGGTAAAACGTACATTAATTCAGCTGATCGGCGGCAAGACCATTCAATCGGTCAAGGTAAAGTTGCCTAGAATTATACAGCGGCCGGCGGAGCCCGAAGCATTTGAGCGGGCGCTTGTCGGACGCACCGTGCAGACGGTGGAGCGCAGAGGGAAGTTTTTGCGCATCGTGCTCGACGGTTTGATATTGGTATCGCATTTGCGCATGGAGGGCCGTTATGGTCTGTTCGAAGCGGACGAGCCTGTAGAAAATCATACCCATGTGCTGTTCCGCTTCGAAGACGGCACCGAATTGCGGTACAAGGATGTCAGACAATTCGGCACGATGCATCTGTTCTCGCCGGGCGAGGAGTTCCTGCTGCCGCCGCTTAACAAACTGGGATTGGAGCCGCTGGAGCCCGGGTTTACATTGTCTGCGCTTCGCGAACGCCTTCAAAAGCGCGCAACGAGGATCAAACCGCTGCTGCTTAACCAGGAGCTGATCGTCGGACTTGGCAATATCTATGTCGACGAAGCGCTGTTTCAGGCCCGCATTCACCCGGAACGGGAGCCGTCCAGTTTGAGCGGACCGGAATGGAAGCGATTGTATGCGGCCATTATCGAGACATTGTCCCGCGCAGTGGAGGCGGGCGGCTCTTCCGTCAAGTCCTATGTGAACGGTCAAGGCGAGATGGGGATGTTCCAGCATCAGTTGCTTGTCTATGGCCGCAAGGACGAGCCTTGTCCGAACTGTGCTAGACAGATCACCAAATTCGTGGTCGGCGGGCGCGGAACGCATATTTGCGAACGATGCCAGCCGCTGAAGTCCAAGGTGAACTCGCCTTCACCTGCACGTTAGGAAAACGTCTTTGTGCACCGCAGCGCACTCCCCGCATATGATGATGGTGTTACGAACGATAGGCGAATGCCCTTCTAACCCATCATGTCGTTAGTCGGCATTCGCTGATTGCGGGGAGGAGCCTGAAGTTGATTGCACATCTGTTATCCTTGGTTCTGCTGGCCTTTGCCGTCAGCTTGGACGGCTTCGGCGTCGGCGTGACGTACGGGCTGAGGAAGATTCGAATTCCGATTCTGTCGGTGTTGATCATCGCTTGCTGCTCGGGGCTGATTATAGGGTTGTCCATGCAGGCGGGGGGCTGGCTGAGCGGCTTTGTCTCGGAATACGTCGCCAGGGTCGTCGGAGCTTCCATCCTTATCGTGATCGGATGCTTCGCTCTCGTGCAGCTGTGGCGAGGCAAACATCAGCCGGATTCGGTTGATGATCATGGGCCGGTAGTAGCCGCTGTTGGCATTAGCGACGGCCGTCTTGCTTCGGCGGGCGGGGAAGACGCCGCCATGCAGATGTTTAAGCTGGAGCTCAAGAGGCTCGGCCTCGTTATCCAGATTCTGCGCACGCCGCAGGCGGCGGACGTCGACCGCTCCGGCATCATCTCCGCTTCCGAGGCGGTTATGTTGGGAGTCGCCTTGTCGCTTGACGCGTTCGGCGCGGGACTTGGAGCGGCGCTGCTCGGCTTGCCTGCTCTCTTGACTGCCATCGTCATTGCGGTGTCCAGCGCGATCTTTCTCGTGTGCGGCACGCAGCTCGGCTTGCGATTCGCTTCGAAGCGGGGGATGGGCGCTTTATCGGTTGTACCGGGGATCATGTTGATCATAATGGGGCTTTTCAAATTGTTCTAAATCGTTACGAGTGCGAGGTGAGACCATGATTATCGGATTGACCGGCGGCATCGCAAGCGGGAAAAGCACCGTCTCCCGGCTGCTTGTCGAACGCGGCGCCGCTTTGGTTGATGCCGACGCGGTCGCCAGGGAAGTCGTCCAGCCGGGGGAAGCCGCGCTGGACGAAATCGCGGTCCTGTTCGGACAAGCCGTCATTCAGGAAGATGGCTCGCTTAACCGGAAGGCGCTAGGCGACATCGTGTTTGGCGATAAAGATAAGCTTAAGATGCTGGAGAGTATTACGCATCCCGCCATTAGGCGGCGCATGCAGGAGAAGATACATAAACTATCGGCAGAGAATCCACGTCGGCTGATCGTTGCCGATATACCGCTCCTCTACGAGACGGGGCAGGTTCAGCTGTATGATGGGGTTATGGTCGTCTATGTTCCAGCGGATGTGCAAGTGCATCGTCTAGCGGAACGTAACGGCATGTCCAAGGAGGAGGCGGAGCAAAGAGTTTCGCTGCAGATGGACATTGAGGAGAAGCGCAAACTGGCGGACTGGGTAATCGACAATAGCGGCACGATAGAAAATACGGCGCGGCAGATCGACGACTTATGGAAGCAGCAGGACTGGCAGCCATGAAGAAAAAACGAATACGAGTAAAAAAGAGATTTTATCTGATCCTGCTGGTGGCGCTGATCGCTTTCCTGTTTTTGAAGTCGGACTGGATGGCGAGATGGATGTATCCCGTTCATTATAAGGACGATATACGGGCCAGCGCCGAAAATTATGATTTGGAACCGCATTTGATCGCGGCTATTATTCGTTCCGAATCCAATTACGAGACGGGCAGGGAATCCAGAAAAGGCGCGCTGGGTCTTATGCAGCTAATGCCGACAACGGCACATTGGGTCGTGGAGAAAGCTGGATTCGATGCCGTCAACGACGATGTGCTGCGGCATAGGGCCGATGTGAGCATCGAGGTAGGCTCCTGGTATCTCGGCTGGCTCCACCATCAATTTGATCACAACGCCATAGCAGCCGTGGCGGCATACAATGCCGGTCAAGGCAATGTCAACAAGTGGCTGGACAGCGGCAAATGGGACGGGGAGCTGGATTCCGTAAGCGAGATTCCTTTTGGCGAGACCAGACACTATGTACAACGAGTTTTTTATTATTATAATAAGTACAAGGATTTATATCCGGAATTTTGAGCATCCTGATCATTGAACATAAACAGAGAAGCCTTGAAGGGCTCGCCTCTTCGGGACAAGCACCTTCAAGACCTCTGTTATACATACGAGCCTAATAAATCAACATTAACGTTGGCCTGCTTGGCCAGCCAGAGATTGCTCAGCGATTTGGACCAGGCGTTTCGTGATGTAACCCCCGATGGAGCCTGTGTCTCTCGTCGCCATGTTGCCGTAGTAGCCGTCTTGCGGAATCGCGATGCCCAGCTCTTGAGCGACCTCGAATTTCATTTGGTCCAGAGCGGCTGTCGCTTGTGGTACTAACAGGTTGTTGCTGCTGCTGTTGTTCGAGCTCATTGATGTTCACCTCCTTGCGGTTGGTAACTGTATTATGTGCGTTATTCCAAATATCATTACAGGAAAGGTATGCCAAAAAAAGGTTGTTCAAAAAATCCGAAAAACAAACTTTTTGAACACGTATTTTGAATATTAAAATTTAGAAAGGAGGCGCCAAGCCTATGAAATGCCCGTATTGCGATTATGCCGGAACAAAGGTGCTGGACTCGCGACCTGCCAACGAAAACAAGTCGATTCGCCGCCGCCGCGAGTGCGAGAAGTGCAGTCGCAGGTTCACAACGTTCGAGATGATTGAGGAGACTCCGCTTATCGTCATCAAGAAAGACGGAAGCCGCGAAGAATTTAGCCGCGACAAAATATTGCGCGGGTTAATTCGCGCTTGCGAGAAGCGGCCCGTGTCCGTCGAACGGCTCGAGGTCATCGTCTCCGAGGTAGAGAAGGAGCTGCGGACGACGGCGGTCGCCGAAGTCGACAGCAGCGATATCGGCACCATTGTGATGAGCCAGCTGTATCCCGTGGACGAGGTGGCGTACGTTCGCTTTGCTTCCGTCTATCGCCAGTTCAAGGATATCGACATGTTCATGAAGGAACTGAACAGTCTATTGTCTAAACATCCTTTGACCGGCGGAGACCGGTCGTAATTACCCGATTCGACATATGCGAGAATGAAATCCGTTCCCTTTGGGGAGCGGATTTTTTTGTTACAGGACGATTACAAAGTTTTCATGCAAACAGCATACATTTTACATTGAATTTACACTCCGCATATACGCGCTTTAAAAAAGCTCTCTATAATTCAGTTTGTAGCCAACAAATATAAAGGTGGAGGAATGAAACCAATGAAAAAGATCCAACAGAAAAAAATGTTCTCGGGGGCAATTCTTACAGTAGTAACATCGGCCATGATCGTAACGGGTTGCGGCGGCAACAATACGAATAATTCGGGCGGCGCGGCGACAAACGCACCTACCAATGCTCCGACGGAAGCGGCTTCGCCATCCCCTGAAACAAAGGTTAGCGGGTCTGTAACGGTAGCGGGCTCCACGTCCGTACAACCACTTGCGGAAGAGCTTGGAACAGCATATATGGGTACAAACGGCGATGCACGGATCGAAGTATCCGGCGGCGGATCCGGCGCAGGCGTAAAAGCAGCACAAGCCGGAACAGCCGATATCGGCATGGCTTCCAGAGCCATTAAAGACGATGAGACTGGCATCGAGCCAATTGTTATCGCAATCGACGGTATCGCGGTTGTAGCCAACTCCGCTAACGAAGTAGAAAACCTGACCGTTGATCAAGTTAAAGGAATCTTCTCCGGTCAAATCAAAAACTGGAGCGAAGTTGGCGGCAAAGACGGCAACATCGTCGTTATCAACCGTGAAGAAGGATCCGGCACGCGCGACGCTTTCGGCGAGATCGTGCTTGGCGAAGAGCCTTTCGTAGCTGAAGCGATCATCCAGAACTCGACTGGCGCAGTTCGCGAAGCGGTAAGCCAAGACGCTAACGCAATTGGCTACATCTCCACTGGCGGCCTGAACGATTCCGTTAAAGCCGTTAAAGTCGATGAGCACGAGCCGACTGAAGAAAACATCAAATCCGGCCTTTATCCGATCCAACGTCCATTTAACTTCCTGGTTGGCGATTCCAAAGATGCTAGCGCAGTAGCCCAAGCTTTCATCGACTATGTTCTCAGCGACGCAGGACAGGCGATCGTAGCAGAAAACGGTTATGTAACCGTAAAATAAGTATCCAATATGCAAGAATGGCAATCGCGAGGATAGCAGATCATGCGCTATCCTTCGCGCTTGTTATGGAGATTGACTGATTTTGACCGCTGGACGTGGGGGGATTGTCGTTGAGTAGGATCCTGGAAGAGAAAATTGTTAAAACCTTGTTGTTCATAACAGCCATTACGGCCGTATTTAGCGTATTGTTAATCGGTGTGTTCATCTTTATCGAAGGTTTGCCCATCTTTTTCAAGTATGGCATTGTCGATGTATTATTCGGAACGGTGTGGAACCCTACGAATCAGGTGTATGGCATCTGGCCGATGATCGTAGGTACGATTTACGTAACTTTCGTGGCTATTCTGATCGGCGCCCCGATGGGCGTGGGAGTAGCTGTCTATCTTGTGGAAATTGCTCATCAACGAATATCCCGGATTATTATTCCCGCTGTTGAACTGCTGGCTGGAATTCCATCCGTTGTATACGGCTTGTTCGGAATGTTCGCCGTCCGCGGCGTCATTTCGAGTCTTGAGCGGGGGCCCCTTGCGGAATATTTGCCAGCCAACTACCAGACGGGCTACTCGATCTTGACGGCCGCCATCATACTCGCCGTTATGATTTTGCCAACCATTATCAATATCTCGTTGGACGCCCTTAAGGCAGTTCCGCGCGAGTACAAGGAAGGCTCCTTGGCGCTTGGCGTATCCCACTGGCAAACGATCTACAAAGTGCTTGTACCCGCTGCGAAATCCGGCATTATTACTGCAGTCATACTAGGTGTTGGACGCGCGCTCGGCGAGACGATGGCCGTCATTATGGTTATCGGCAATACGCCGCTAGTACCTGCAATGGACTGGACGGGATTGTTCGCGCCTGCGAGATCCATGACCGCGAACATCGCTCTTGAGATGGGTTATGCAGGACCGGAGCATCAACAAGCTCTGTTTGCCACAGGTATCGTATTGTTTATGTTCATCATCGTATTAAACTCCGTCACGACACTGCTGGTACGCCGGAAAGCGAGGAAGTAAAAACTATGAACAATGTAGTCAGAAACCAAAAAATCGCTTTTGCTTGCCTTAGCGGACTCGGCTTATTGACGGTGTTGGTGCTAATCTTCATTATCGGATACATTCTGAGTCAAGGCGTCTCCATGATCAACTATGAATTCCTGACTTCGAATCCTCGCAAAATGGGTTCGGAGGGCGGTATATTCCCAGCCATTGTAGGTACCTTGTATCTGGTCGGGACCACGATGATCATTGCTACTCCTATCGGTGTAGGGGCGGCGATCTACTTGAACGAGTACACGGCACGCGGCAAACTTACTTCCATGATCCGCTTCGCTACGGAAGCTCTCGCAGGTATTCCTTCAATCGTCTTCGGCTTGTTCGGTTTTGCGTTCTTCGTTATCTTGCTTGAGCCGATCACCGGTGGTTGGTCGATTCTGTCGGCTTCGTTGACTGGTGTGACCATGGTATTGCCTACCATCGTTCGTACGTCCGAGGAAGCGCTGAAGGCTGTACCGGACACGCTTCGTGAAGGCAGTCTCGCTCTTGGCACGACCAAGTGGCAGACGATCAAAAGTTTGATTCTGCCAACCGCAATGCCAGGTATCATTACAGGTTTGATCCTGTCGATCGGACGCGTTGTCGGCGAGACGGCGGCATTCCTTTTGACGCTGGGCGGCACGCTTCTAATCCCGAATTCCTTGCTGGACGGAAGCCGAACGTTGTCCTTGCATCTCTACATGGTGGCCATGGAGACGGGAGCCATGGATATGGCATTCGGAACGGCAGCCGTGTTGATCGTGCTGATTCTTATCATCAATTTGACGGCAACCTGGTTATTCCGCAGATTGATCAAGCGGTTCTCGTAGAACTCGTAGAACAATACAGACTAGAAGGGAAGGATTTACGTGGCTACCACTCAAATAAAATCCATTAGCGGCGCAGTGCCGGCCGGCAATACAGTCGAGACCGGAAATTCCGCTCCGCAAATCGTAGCTCAAGACCTGGATTTGTTCTACGGCGAGTTCCAGGCGCTGCACAAAATCAATCTCGATATCTCGGAGAAACAAATTACGGCCCTTATCGGTCCATCGGGCTGCGGTAAATCCACATTCTTACGTACGCTTAACCGTATGAACGACCTTGTAAAGGGCGTATCCATCAAGGGCGAGGTTCGTATCGGCAACGAAAACATCTACGACAAGTCGGTTAACGTCGTCGAGCTGCGCAAAAAAGTCGGTATGGTGTTCCAGAAGCCGAATCCGTTCCCGATGAGCATCTACGACAACATTGCTTACGGTCCAAGAGCTCACGGCATCAAGAAAAAAGCTCAGCTCAACGAAATCGTGGAACGCAGCTTAACGCAAGCCGCGCTCTGGAACGAAGTCAAGGATCGTCTGCATTCCTCCGCAATGGGATTGTCCGGCGGTCAGCAACAACGTCTCTGTATCGCTCGCGTGCTCGCTGTTGAGCCGGAGATCGTACTTATGGACGAACCGACATCCGCGCTTGATCCGCTCGCGACGCTAAAAGTGGAAGAGCTGGTCAACGAACTGAAGCAATCCTATACGATTGTTATCGTAACGCATAACATGCAGCAGGCTGCCCGGATCTCAGATATCACATCGTTTTTCCTTAACGGCAAAATCATCGAAACCGACGTAACAAGCAAAGTGTTTACAAACCCCTCCAACAAACAAACCGAGGACTACATCACGGGCAAGTTCGGTTAATTGTCCGTCAGCCATCCCCATATAAGGCCGGCCCTTATCCCCAAAGGACGAGGGCTAATTGCCTTGTAAGGGGAGTAAACTGCGATGTGCGGAATGGAATACAAAAAAGAATTGACAGAATTTCCTGCTGTATGGTAAGATCTTTCTTGTCGCCACAATAACACGGGGCCTTAGCTCAGCTGGGAGAGCGCATCGCTGGCAGCGATGAGGTCAGGGGTTCGATCCCCCTAGGCTCCATAAAGAAAAAAGCCTTTAAACACAAGGATTTCCGAGTGTTTGAAGGCTTTTTTCTATGCCTAGATAATGATGATTTGAAGACGTGGTCACACGTTTGGTCACACTAACCTATTTTTTTTGATGATTTTCATCTTTTGTGAAGAAAGTGGGACTCCGATCAGACGATTGTATTTCTCGATCATAAATAATCGCCCTGTCCTCTTTTGAAGGCAGGGCGATTTACTTTGACTCCGTTCTGAATGCTTCGATGAAAGGCGGTCAGTAAGTTGAGAGCTAATTATTGAATCGTCATTAACGATTCAGTATCAAATTATAACGGGTTGCTCGTGTCGGCAGTAATTAAAAAATCTTTCTCTTTGCTCTCAAGTTGCGAGCCGAAAATCATGTTGCCATACTGCTGTGCCGTTTCCTTATGAACGGATGGTAAAACATGGGAATACGTATCGAGGGTCACTCGAATATCAGAATGCCCAAGAATTTCCTTTACAATTTTGGGGTTTATGTTACTGCTGAGCATTAACGTGGCCACAGTATGGCGAAGATCATGAAAGCGAATTTTAGGGACTTTCGCTTTCTTCATCAAATCATAGAACGTCCGAAGCAAGTTCCGTGGATTTACAGGAGTGCCTAGCTTCGTACACACAATCAAATCATAGTCCTTATAATACGAACCAGCGGATTTTCTATGTTTATCGATTTTCTTTCGGTGTTCCTTTAAGCTATCCAATGTTCGTGCAATTAATGTAATGGTTCGGGTGCTGCTTTTCGTCTTTAGCCCTTTTTTCAACCGCAATAGACGAATTTTATCTCCAATTATTTGTACTGTATTCAAATCTTATCACCTCTATCAAAAGGATAAACTTTCCTTATCGGTGTTTCAATATTGTATAAGCGGTAAATAAGTGGGTATGAATATGATTTACCGCGTATGTCATTTAATAAAATGGTTAGATGTACGATTCCCCCTTTTCTTTCAAATAAAAAAGACGCCTTCTACGAGGCAACAGCTAGATTACATGAGAAAGAATGCTTGATCTCATGAATCTTTACTGTTGTCTTGTGTCTGCGTCTTAAATGTCGATTATTATTGGCAGCTAATGCAAAAATATTAGCTATTTTTGCGGCTGGGCAGATTGTTCTGCCGATTATTAGTTACTGATTAAAACCAACTTCATCTACAATCATACTTGTTCTTAGGAAGACAAGCAAGCTGTTAGAAAAAACCTCAATCATATCAAACCTTGTTCTCGAAGACTTACATAACGGTGACTTCCAATAATAATATGGTCTAGGACTTCTATGCCCACCAAATCCCCTGAGCTGACTAGCCGTTTCGTCAATTCGATATCCTCTGGACTAGGAGTCGGGTCTCCGCTCGGATGATTGTGAGCGCAAATAATAGAGGCACTACATCTTTTTATAGCGGCGTGGAATACCTCTCTTGGATGGACGATAGCTGCGTTAAGACTCCCAATGGAAATGACCTCCTTGAAGATTACTTTATTTTTGGTGTTAAGAAATAAACATGTAAAATGCTCTTTGTTTAAATGTCTAAATTCAGGTTCAAGCAGATCAAACACATCTTTTGGGCTACGAATAGTAGATCGATTTTGTGCTGGGATAGTAAGAGCATTAGTCAGTTTTAACACGGCAGTGAGCTGGCGAGCCTTACACAGACCTATCCCCTTTATTCTGATTAACTGCTGTTCAGATACGTTCATTAATTCTGTCGTTGTCGGGAACTGCTCAAATAGCTGCTGAATAAGATAGCTGTCTGGACGCTCCCTTAGAGATTCTGAAATCAACCTTTTCAGTTCCTCATTGCGATAATTGTTCATTAAATACTCCTCCTGAATTTTAGTTGAGAAATACAAAATGCCGAACACGTTTGATCGTGTCCGGCACATGCATGATCAGCCTCTCGCGAGGACTACCTATCATGCCTAGGTATCAGGGGAATAATATAGAATTAAAGTTTAGCATTTAACTAGTAACCTAAAGTTATTCTAACGAGGGGTGTATTAATTTGACCTATTGTCGGTTATTGGAAAATGATGTATGCTCATGTAGAGGAGGGGTAATAATGAGACAATCAACGGCAATAACACAGTTTATTATGGAAATAGCTTTTTTGTTGGATAAAGGAGTTAAGTATTCTTTAGAAGAGGTTAATCGTCATATTGAAGATAAGAATGTGATAGAGTGGTTAGAAAAGGAGCATCCTTTTGGGACGGATATTGGTTTAGATTTTAGTATGTTTGAACATGATGACAGAAAATTTATACACGATGGATTGGAGTCTTACTGGGGTGGGTACGCAGGAAGGGAACGAAGAAAATGGGGAATTACTGATAACGGTCTTTGTATCCTAATTTGTTGGTCAACCGAAATGACCAGAGATTTGTTAGGTAGAAGTTAATCGTTCGGTACAAAATTCTGTTGCTGGCTGACAGGGGCAGGATGCCTCTATACAGGACAGTTATCCATGCTATGTGCAGAGCCCGTTGCCTTGTCTATAATTGCAGGATTAACGCTGATTAGATTCTTCAGCCTTAAGTTGATTTCTGTCCCAAACAAGGAGGGGATGCGTATGAATACTAAGCTCTTTTTGTCGTCATTGCTTGAGACTTTATGGGCTATGGTGGTCAGCGCAACTGCAGGAGCTGTCCTGTCCCTGTGAGTCAGCAACTTCGATCTCTTTTTCATAATTAACACTTAATGCAAAAAACGGCATCTATGCCGTTTTTTGCATTGATTAAAATATCGGAAGGAAGAATTGGATTGAACAAAAAGGTAGGACGAAATGACCCATGTCCATGTGGTAGCGGAATTAAATATAAAAAATGTTGCTTAGATAAACACGATGATGAGGAATTTTCAAATCCAGTTAATTTTTTAAAGAATTATAAAACTGTAAGAAAAGAAGCAAGAATTAAACAATGCCTACATCCAGACGGCGTATCTTGCTCAGAGAAAATTATCGGCGCTCATTCTATACAGAACAATAAATTACTGAAACGTCTATCGAGCAATGGAGATGTTTATATGCCCTGTCCAAAAGCAGATAATCCTTTCGCTGCGATGACAAAATGGGGACGTAAAGAAGCAACAGTGTTTACTGGGTTTTGCGGTCATCATGACAAGACGGTTTTCCAGCCAATTGAAGACGGTCTTTTTGATAAGAGTGAATTACATGTTTTCTTATATACATATCGATGTTTTGCTGTTGAATATCACAAAAAGCAAGAAGTTGTTAATATGCAAAAAAGCATTTTTAAACGTAAGCCTTCTATATTAGGTATGCCTGATAATCCATTTGGTGGTATGGAAATGGCTATTGATGATTTTCAACCAGTAAAGCAAGCATTTGATAATGTTTTGCTTACTGGTGAATATGGCGTTTTATCAAGTGTAATATGGGAATTCCCCAGCACCATAAATTTTGCAGCTACAGGCTTTGAAGCACCCAGTACAGATCTGCGGGGTAAGAAAATACAAAATCTTTTGGACAAAACAACACCCGTGAAGCATATTTTTATTTCTGTCTTTTCTGAAGAGGACAAGACGTACTGCATCATTTCCTGGCTCAATAGTAATGATGACCTCTTTTATGAGTACCGTCAACAACTCGAAGGTTTGAACATTCAACAGAGAAAAAACTATATAAATAATACACTTCCCATCATCAGTGAGAATATTGCAATAAATCCAGAGTCATGGGATACGTGGGATCAATCTAAAAAAGATGAATTTGGTGCTCTTATATGGGGGATATCGGAAATAGCTGAGTTAGACGGACATGTCTATAATCGATTGGAAGCCCCCTCATTTGATCTGTTCGAGCTATAATTTTCACTTAATCCGCAAACCTAAGACTGGAGGTTGATTTCTAGAATATGCAATATACTGTTTTCTTTTCATGGCAAGCAGACTTGCCAAATAACAAAAATAGGAGCTTTATTGAGAGTTGCTTATTAAAGTCTATTGAAAACCTAAAAAAAGATGTTAACTACACTTTAGAGTTAAATATAGATAGAGACACCCAATCGACACTTGGAACACCAGATATTACTGAGTCAATTTTCAAAAAGATTGATCAATGTAGCTTTTTTATTGCAGACGTTAGCATTATTAATGGAACTTCAAGAAAATATAAAAAAACACCTAATCCCAATGTATTAATTGAGCTAGGTTATGCCGCAAAGAAGTTAGGTTGGGAAAAAGTTATTTGTGTCTTTAATTCCGAATTTGGCAAAATCAATGATTTACCTTTTGATCTTAGAAATCGGCGCATTCTTACTTATGAATTTAATCCGGATAATAAGCCTGAGGTAAAGAAGAATATTGAAAGGACATTCCACGGAGCTTTAATAGAAAATTACAAAAGGACAGTTTTTGCTAATGAGTTACTAGACTACTTTAATTCCGATATATATTTAAGTTTGTTTGGTTTAATAGTTGATTTTTCTAAAATGATGTTTGGATATGAGAACAACAACTCATCTATTGAGAATATAAAGCAAGTTTTGAATATGACAGATTCTGAGGTAGAAGAATCTCTAACTCGTTCAATATTTATAGGGTTTCAATTATTTAAATCTTATGATGAGTGCATAAATAAACTTTCAAAACAGCTTGAGAAGATTGTCTCATTAAGAAATTTTGATGATGACTACTATGTACCATTAGTAAGGTTGATAACTATCTTAAGAATATATGATAAGGAACTAAATAGACGTGGCGACATCTCAAGACTGAACAGCCTTCAGCAGGTTAACAATAATTATAGAGTGATTCCTAAGAATCAGAGCAAAGAATTATCTAATCGTATTATTCTTTTAAAACTTATTGATAATGATAAGGGTGAGGGAGTTGTAGTAGACTTCGGTGATATTCACAGAAAAGATCATATTGAAAATCTGACACATGAATTCACATTGACTCCTGAATCTTTACGATTTTATAAGGGTTTTGTTATTGAGACACTTACAGAAATTAATGCTTGGATAGATAATAATCATGGTGAGTTTTTTATTGATAATTCAAGATTAGAGATAAGCTTGAGAGAACATGCTCCTAACCAAGCTAGCATCAATAAAACTTGATAATCTAAGGGTAACGGCGAACTCGAACGTAGAGACACAAAATGCAAAAAAATCCTTGTCCTCCTGCTATTCAATTAACATACAACTTCCTTCTCTTTATCAACTGCTGCTGCTTAGTAAGAAATGATGAATACAACTTGGGTTTGGAATTGAAGAAACTTTTTCTCTAAAAATAGTAGGATTTCTGAAAAACTCAGCATTTTTAAACATAATTGAGAGGTGTTATATGATTAGTGAAGAACAAAAAAAGTTTGAAAATGATATAGATTCTTATATGAGCAATAAAAATATATTTAGAAATAGATTATCATATTTGATCCAAGGTATTTTAATTAAATTTGAAAAAAGATTTGATGACGTTTCACGAAAAATAACAGCTGAGACCGAGATACATCATGAGTTAGATATACTTGATACTTCTTTAAAACTGACATTTCAGCATTGTAGTGATTCCTGTAGAAAAGACTCTAATTTACTGAAAAAATTGGATAAATATTTCGAAGATGTAAAAACGTATAATCACATCAGAGATTATTATATCCTAAGCTGTAATGGAAAAGCTGAATTCCTAAAAAAAGAAAATCGCGTTCAATTCAATTATAATCAAACTTTTTTTGCAGTAGAGGCTTTAAATCTATATAACAAACTTAATCGAAATCAAAATAATAACAAAAATCTTTCTGAAAGTTTGAACTTTAGAAAAGGTGATGAAGGACCGCCTAAGGATGTATACAAATATCTTCGCCATTCTTATTTTAGAAAGGTTCGAGAATTTGACAATACAATTGAATTTAAAAATTACAGTTTAGAAGATTTCTATGATGTATATCTAAGTATATATACGTATGTATTACTAAATAGACAATTGAATCAATATAATAACGAATATAATCCTTTGTACATTGATTGTGAAAAAACATTTGAGAAAATTAATACATTAACGAATATACCAGTGGAAAAAATCAGGATTATTGTGAAAGATTTGACATTTAATCCAGGACAAAAACTTGATTTAATTTGCACTCCATTAATTGAAATATTGGATATCAATAATAAAAAGAGCTATATTACTTCATATGGATTATTTTTATATAGTAATATTGAGAGGAATGCATTTGTTTTATTAGACAATAAGTATAAAATTAGCGACAAAAGTTTTAAAGAAAAGTCGCTCAATAACGAACTTGTTGAAATGCTAAAATCCTATAAAAATATTAGTTATAAATTTAACATAAAAATCCCCAAAGAAAATTCAAATGAAAACTTGACAGACATAGATATGGTTTTATACGACAGCGAAAGCAATTCAATCATAGTTTCTGAACTAAAAAATTTTTTGCGAGCAGATACAATTGCAGAACATCTAAATGTACAAGGGCGTAAAAATGAAGAAGGTTTAAACAAAGGTTTTTCTCAGATTTCTAAGATCAAAGATTATTATTATAGTAATCCTAATGAATTATTAAAAAAATATTTTGGATTTAAAGATATACCAGATAACTTAACTATATGCTTTACGGTGATTTCAAAAAACAATTTAGGTTCACGTATTTATGAAGATATAAAAATTTTAGATACAATCAATTTTGAGAATTTACTAAAAAGACATAAAGGAAAGTTGCTTAATCTAATCCAAGAAATAAATTCAGATGCATTACTTCCTAAACTAAATGATGATTATTGGTGTGAAGAACAAGTAGTAGATTTTGCAGGATATAAAATTACATATCCCTTTTTAAAATTAAAACACAAGCATTTTGTATAGTACAAAAAAAGTAACCTTTGAAACCCGAATCTAGTAACCGCCGAGTCACGGCTTGACTTGGAGCCTCTTGGCGGGTTCGACCTACGCGCGATGGGAGGCAATGCAATGGCGATGCAAGCCGCGTTGCCTGACGCTGGAATATCGCGGAGGGCCTATGGTCACACTTTTGGTCACACTTTTTCTTTTCGGTGCGCCGCGGCGCACTCGAACATAGAGATGGAAAAGCAGGAGAAAGTCTTGTACTACAAGGCTTTCCTCAGCATTCCCCCTAACGTACAAAACCCCATCTCTCCACTGGCAGCGATGAGGTCAGGGGTTCGATCCCCCTAGGCTCCACCAATCACAAACGTCAACACGCCGATTCAGGCGTGTTTTTTTGTGTTTGGTGGAGCCCATAGGGGGCGAACCCCGGGGTTCAGTCCGCGCGGACGGAGCGAATGCGGAGGAGCACGGCGTCTGAATCTACCGCTAAAAGTCCTCGTCGAGTTGGCTTCGTCAGCCATTAGATCAGGATTCGGACATCCCATGATGATACAGCGAGGTAGGACGAGCTGTGTCCCCTAGGCTCCATAATGCATCAATAACCGATCCAAAGGGACGGCTTTTTGCGGTTTGAGCCCCAAAGGTGGCGAACCCCGGGGGTCAGTCCTCGCGGACGGAGTGGATGAAAAGAGAGCTTAAGTGACGTCACGGAGGAGCGCGGCATCGAAATCTACCGCTGCGATCTGCTACGCCGAATCCGCTTCGTCAGCCAATTGAAGCAGGATTTCGTTATCCCACTTTGCTCCTTCATACGTAGTCACTTTACAGCATTAAAGAAGGTGTTTCGTTAATTGATATAACTTCATCGCATTCAGTTTGTTAAGTGTGGGAAGCGAGAGGTCGACAGCTTTAGTCCGGTCCCAGGCAATTAGAGGCTGTGATGGAGGATGATCCATGAGCTTGATAATCGGTTGAATACTTTTATCCACCGGTTGAGCAAAAAGCTTTCCCATGATGCGCATAATAGATTTAAACGGCTGAGCTAGATGATTCGTACCACTGTTTGTATATCCGGGATGATTTAGAATGAAGCGTGTTTTCGCGTTCTTATTGTTCTCTGCGTAGGCGACCCCAAGCAGGTCGTTTGCTCGCCCTCCTTGCAGAGTAGCCTTCAGCAACCCGTACTTGTTCTGAAGATTAAGGTCATCCCAATGAATTTCCCCCTTTGTCATTCCGGTACCGCCGATGCTTACAATAACAGGATTTTTCCCCTTCTCCAGCAAATCCGTCAAACCGTAGCTCAGAATAAACCGGCTAATATAGTAGAGAGCAAACGTACTCTCAAATCCATCCAGCGTTAATTTGCGTTTAGGGAATTGCTGCATCGCTGTGAGTACCAATCCGTCTATCGACTCATGTCGTGCTTGAACCTCTTGAATGACACGGCGATTTTCCGACAAAGATAACAGATCAGCTCGAATAAAGGAGGCGCGGTTAGCAGCACCCAAACTTGCTGCCTCATCTAGAAATTCTTTTCCCCTGAGACGGTTGCTCCCGGTAACGGTCACTTTGCTTCCCTGGCGCAAATAGTGAATCGCTAACCCTTTGCCCATTCCGGAAGTTCCACCCGCTATGAATAAGTTTTTCATTCTTCCAACTCCCTTGCATATAAATTAAAACTACAGATGTTGACTAGACGACAACTGTCAATTAGTATAATAATATTAATGTTCAAAGGTGATCAATAAGCAGAGTTTCGGATCTGTTGTGTAAACAACAATTTGCTTCAATTGTAGTTTTTTTTCAAAAAAGATTGTGGTACAAGGAGAGGATGAAGTTTGAGTTTAGCTAATCCTAATGACCCTCGAGCAAAGCGAACGAAAAATTATATACAAAATGCATTCGCTGATTTACTCACGGAAAAGGACTTTGAAGCTATATCTATTCAAGATATTATGGATCGGGCAGGATTGAATCGTGCAACCTTTTATAATCACTACCAGGATAAATATGAATTGCTAGAGTTGACCATGAAGGAAGCATTTACAGATACATTATCCGCTTGGATTCCCTCGGGTACAGTAATGCAGGGCCCGGAATTGTTGCGAAGGTTAATGATGGCTGTTTGTGAATGGCAGATTGAAACGACGAAGCGGCTAAACTCACGGCGAACCCTATCGCATGCGATGGAGGAAGAGGCCAAACAACAACTATATAATGTTATTGTCTCGTGCATAGCACATATAAAAGACATTCCGGTGCATGAACTGAGAAGATTGGAGAGGCTTGCAACGATGATCAGTTGGTCGATTTACGGTGTGGTTCTGAAATGGAGTCATTCGCAGGAGGAATCAGCTGAAGACTTTATTGAACAAGTGCTGCCTTTTCTAATAACCAACTTACGTACGCTTGATTTCATGAATGGAGAGTAGCAGGTGGACGCTTGCGCCTGCGGAATACGAGCTAGGCTCCACCAAACACAAACATCAACACGCCAAGTTTGGCGTGTTTTTTTGTGTTTGGTGGAGCCCATAGGGGGCGAACCCCGGGGTTCAGTCCGCGCGGACGGAGTGGATGAGTTAACTTCACTGAATCTGTCTCACGGAGGAGCACGGCCTCTGAATCTACCGCTAAAGGTCCACGTCGAGTCGGCTTCGTCATCCTATAATGAGGATTCGGACATGCCTAGGCTCCCAGCTCAACGTCATCCATTTACCAACGAATTGTCGTTGCTATTCAGAGGTACGTGCTTGTTCCCTTACCTTGATTAGGGCGAATACGTCATCCATGTCGAGGTAAAACATAATGCTTTCGCTCGTTACCGGCTGGAAGTGGAATTCTAGCTTATCCTTCCCGAACTGCCTCTCTAACTCCGACCACTGCTCCGTTGACAATAAAAGAAAGGCTAACGTGTCGTTGCCTAGAGACTCCATAAACCATCGAATCTGATATCGGGGAGCGATCATCTCCTGCATGGCCCGAATGGCGCTGTCCCGATCAGTCCGATCATCGGCGAACGGAATCGTCAGCTTGCGATCGCCCGAACTTAACACGATATCGACTCCTCTCGGTTTGTCGATTTCGATCATTTCGTACTTGATTTGATGAGATTCCGGCAGTTGATCGTTAAAGTATTTAATGACGTCCTCTTCGTATTCCCTCCAGTCAATCCAGATTAACGACTCGTTTTCGAAGAACTGCTCCACGACGGCTTCATCGGACGAATGCTGCAAGACATGAACAATCGGTTGAAGCGTGCTCATAATAATCCCATCCTTTTTATTATGGATATTAGTTTTCAGGCAATGGCTGTGATTGCTTGTTGTTCGCCTGGATGCGATATCCAGCCCCTGTTTATTACCTTCCAAAAGTCGAAAGCAAACTAGGCCATACCTGCATTCTGGCGCCGCATGAAGGACAATTCATTTCCCCGGCCAAATACGGCAATTGGTTCAAAAAAGAGGAATCGCCCAGCTGATCGGCTCGCTCGGCCAGTATTTGAAGTTCCGCTTCAACGAATGCCTCAACGGGAGTAACCTCATGTGCCGCCTGAAGGGGTTCGAATACCGGATCTTCCGCGAATGCTTGTATACGACCGCCTTCTCCGCTCGGCCACAAGTAAGCCTCTTGATCGCATGCTCCGCAAACGGCCACATATTCGTCGCCAGCCGTAAAATTCAGAAACATGTTTGCCACGCTCTGGGATTCCCGATAAGCCGCGTCGGCAATGAGAACATATCTTTTTTCGGTATCGCTGCTTATTTCTTGTTTGGCGTAGGCCAACATCTCTGGTACCAGCGAAGCAAGCTCCGTTATCGCTTTTAAGTAAGATTGGTACATCTCCGCGCAAACCTCGGTTCCCGCTTCAGCAGCGAGTTCGGTCCAATCCGAGGGATACGGCTCTGATCTTGTTTTGTCATGACACGACTCGATAATCCCGCAAGTGACGTAGATTTCATGGCGAACTTCCTTGTTTTTTGATGCAAGAGCAAGTTTGGCCAGATAAGGTACTGCCGCGTAAGTGACGGTATAGATCGTATTTTGGTGATACAAGTGCTCCTGGAATAGCTCTTCGAAAACTTCTTTATCGAAATCAAGCATCAGACGCTCCAACAATTCAGGTACCTGTTCGCCCGACTCGTAAGGACCGGTAAGCTTGCCCCACAGCTCGCTGTTTAATTGTAACAAGAGGAATCACTCCCATCCCTTATTCAAGTGGATACTTTTTCTATATTATCCTATAAGATCGGCGGGTCATCAACTCGAATAGATTGACTTTTGTAGTCATTGGCTTTATGATGATTACAAATGTTAGTTATCACTAACTAACAAAATGACGTCCGCAAACTAAGCAGAGGGAGGTACATACTTGGTGAACACGCCGACCATGGACAATAAAAGTAAATTGATGTTGGCGGCCATCGATTTAATGGCTGAAAAAGGATACAAAGGGGTATCGACTAAAGAAATCGCTGCAGCGGCAGGTGTCAGCGAAATGACCTTGTTCCGCAATTTCGGGAGCAAGCTGAATCTGCTTGAGCAAGCAGTTGATCGTTATCATTACTCGGTTGAAATGGAAAATCTCTTTAAAGAAAATATGAAGTGGGATTTGAAAGAAGACTTGCTTACGATTTGCCGTATGTACCATGAAATCATGCATCGTAACCGTAAATTGTTTATCATCGTCTTGGGTGACAACGAACTGGCTGGCATCCGAGAGAAGGCTGAGAGGCATCCGCGCAAATTGCTGGAGTTATTAACGGATTATTTTAATGAGATGCAGAGTAAAAACAAAATGATATCTACGGATGCGGAAACCCAGGCGATCACGTTTATGTGGCTTAATTACGGTGCTTTCATGTCGCAGCTGTTCGGTCCGACTATGACTAAAGTTACGCTGCAAAGTTTTATGAATTCGAGTATCGAGCTATTTGTGAGGGCTTTAACCCCATAATTTTTTTTGATCATTGAGTTAGTTAGTACTAACAATCTTAATGGGCGAGGTGTTAGGGATTGAATAAAACCGAAAACGTCAGATTGGTTGGGCAAACCGCATCTGCTGGCTTTCAAATCGGGGTTCGGAGGACGTTGCCGATTTCGCCGGAACAGGCATGGGCATTTCTTACCTCCTCTGAAGGTTTGAAATTATGGATTGGAACCGTTTCGTTCCGTAAATTGAAGGAGGGGGAGACCTTCACATCCGATGAGGGAATTACAGGGCAATTCAGAGTGGTTAAACCGCCTAGACAAATTCGCTTAAAGTGGGGAAAGATCGGATGGGACAAACCATCCACGCTGCAAATCCGATTGATATCCGATAAGCCTGACAGAACAACGATCAGCTTTCATCAAGAGAACCTGGATCATCCGGGTATACGGGAACAAATGAAGCTTCATTGGGAAGACGTGCTAACTGCGGTCAGGGAAAAAACAAGTTATTCACTTAATCATAATGAGGAGATGAATACCTATGAATAAGTTCAGCCATATTGATCTTCGTGTAAATAATATGGAAAACGTTCTGCCTTTTTATGAAAAGCTTCTGCCTGAATTGGGATTTACCCGAACCTATCACAGCGCTAATTGGAAAGTGTTTGCCGCTGATGGAGAACTTCCGAGCGTTCCTTATTTCGCTATTACCGAGGAAGCGGACCATAAACCGAACGGGAATTTGATAGGCTTCTGGGCGAAAGATCGGGCAGAAGTGGATCGTATCGCTAAGTTGGTTAAAGAATTTGGGGGGAACATAAGCGGCGGTCCTCAACTATTCCCGATTAGCCCGACCTATTACGCCGTATACTTTGCAGATCCTTGCGGAAATAAATATGAAATGGTTCATCGCTTAAATTAGATCCAATCCAGGAAAGCCACTTCTACTGAAATGGCTTTTTTCTTTTTCACTACACCGTAGAAGGCCGAATGTCCACATTTGTATATGGATTGTAAACACAAGTATATCGATGAAAAGAATGCCCCTACTTATAATAAAATTGCTGCAGCAGTTGAGCATGGAGGGTCATGCGGATAGCTGGAGTAAAATTCGAGCTAATAAACAACGGGGGGGATCTTAGTGCATTTACGGTATAGGAATATTTTTTTAGTGTTTTTTGTTATCGCTTTCATCTTAGTTGCCGTTTCATCGGAGAAGTCCGAAGCCGCAACAGGGAACTTGGCTTTAGGAAAGACGGCTTTTTCATCGTCGAACGAAGTAGACTTTTTCGGGCCTGAGAAAGCGGTCGACGGCGGCAAGGAGCATGCAAGCCGCTGGTCATCGGAAAGAACGGATAACCAGTGGTTCTACGTTGATCTAGGCGAGCCCGTAGAAATCGGAAGAGTCATCATCAACTGGCAGACGCCGGCGGAACAATATCAAGTTCTCGTATCTGACGATGCGGTAAGCTGGAGGAACGTATTCGCGGACAACCGCGTGCTCGTCGCCAGCGGACCAGTCGAGGATACGATCGATTTCGAGCCGACGCTGGCGCGATACGTCAAGTTTCAAGGAGTAACGAGACGTCCAATTGAAGGTATCTATTACGGATACTCCTTCTGGGAATTCGAGGTCTACAAAGGCAAACCGCTGTTGCCGCCTATGATGGACGCGGTCAAAAACAGCATCGTCGTCTCCGAAGGGGACACTCAGCTGAAACTGCCCGCTGTACCGGATGGTTATACGCTGTCGTTGGTGAATACAGACAGCTTGCCGGTGATCGACGCGCAGGGCAATATCCAAGCGCCGCTTGTCGATACACAGGTTCAGCTGCTGCTGCAAATCCAGAGCGTCAGCGATCCCACCTATCTCTTAACGGATAATGCGCTAGTCACCGTGCCCGGTCTCTACGATCAGACGGGCGATCGGAACCCGGAGCCACGCGTCATTCCTTCTTTGCGTGAGTGGCTGGGCGCAACAGGTGAGTTCCGCTTGACGGACAAGTCGAAAATCGTCATTCGCGCGGAGGATGAAGCGGCTCTGCGGGGGACGGCCGATATTTTGCAGCAGGACTTGCTTGATTTAACGAAGCTGCCGCTGACGGTAACGGTTGGTTCACCTCAAGAGGGGGACATCTACTTGGTTCTGGATGCCGCGCAAGCACGGTTGGGGACTGAGGGATATGAACTGAATATCGGCGAATATGCTTCCGTCGCCGGCACCGATCAGAAGGGCGTCATGTTCGGCACAAGAACGATCTTGCAGCTGCTTGGCCACGCTGCCGATTATAAGACGATGCCCAAGGGGCAATCGCGCGATTATCCGAAATACGCGGATCGAGGCTTCATGCTCGATGTGGGCCGCAAGTTTTATACGATCGAATTTTTGCGGGACTATGTCAAACTGATGTCCTACTATAAGATGAACCGGTTCCAGATTCACCTGAACGATGATGTCGGCGATGTCGGCTACTTCCGTCTGGAGAGCGAGAAATTCCCGGGAGTGACGAGCAAGGACGGCTTCTATACGAAGCAGCAATTCAGAGACCTGCAGCTGCTTGGGATGGAATACGGCGTAAACGTCGTGCCGGAAATCGATACGCCGGGCCATTCCGGCGCGTTCATCGCTTACGACCCTAGGTTGGGCAGCAACAATCAGCTGGATATCAAACGTCCGGAGACGCTCGACTTCATTAAAGAACTTTTTGACGAGTATCTCGACGGCAGCAATCCGACCTTCGTCGGCCCGGATGTGCATGTCGGCACGGATGAATATTTCGGCGACGACAAGGAGGCGTTCCGCAGATATGCGGATATGCTCCTTAACCACATTAACAGCAAAGGCAAGCATGCCCGTCTGTGGGGCAGCTTGTCCGCATACGACGGCACGACGCCGGTCAGCAACAATGCGACGATGGACATCTGGTATGAGCCGTACGGAAGCGCGCAGCATGCGGTAGAGCTAGGCTACGACATTATCAATACCAACACGAATTTGCTCTATATCGTTCCACAGCTGTACCGCAACTATCTAAGTTATGATTTCATCTACAACGAATGGGAGCCTAACGATTGGCTGGAGACGAAGCTTCCTTATGGGCACCCGCAGGTAAAAGGCGGCATGTTCGCGCTCTGGAACGATGTGTCCGTAGAGAAAGGCGTCTCCATGGCGGACTCGCATCAGCGTATCTTGCCTTCCATGCAAGTGTTGGCGGAGAAGCTGTGGAGAGGCAACCGCGTCGACCGGAACTTTGCAAGCTTCCAGGTGGATGCCGCAAAGTACGTGGACCCGCCGGGTGTTCATCAGTCGCACAAGCTTCAAGTCGACAATGAGCGCAATATTGTGCTCGATTATACTTTCGACGAGGGCTTCGCGGATCGTTCGGGCAACGGCTTTGACGGCAACGCGGTGAATGCAGGCACGGAGAAGGGAATCTTCGGGCAAGCAGTAAGGCTCAAAGGCGGGGCCAGCTATGTAGAAACGCCGCTGCGCACGCTTGGTTTCGGATGGACAATGTCCATGTGGCTCAAACCGGACGCTGACAACCCGCAAGGAGCTGTGCTGCTGGAATCTCCGGACGGAGGGCTGAAATATAACATCGGGGGCAGCGGCAAACTGGCCATCACGAAAGAAAACTACGTCAGCGAATTCAATTATAAGCTGCCGACCGACCGCTGGACCCATGTCATTATGATCGGCGACGACACGGGGACCTCCATCTTCATTAACGGCAGTGAGTATACGGCGACTCTCAAAGACGGCTCCAAGCTGGAAACGTTCGTATTGCCGGTAGCCAAAATCGGCAGCGAAACGAACGCTTTTAAAGGCCTGATTGACGAATTCATCGTAAGAAACACCTACGTGGACCTGCATGGGAATCTGGCTTTGCATAAGCAAGCCGAATCCTCGCAGCCGGAATCCTCGTCCTACACGGCGGACAAAGCGGTGGACGGCAGAGGGGATACCAGATGGTCCAGCGATTGGGTGGACGATACCTGGTTCATGGTGGATCTGGGTGAAGTGAAGAACATTGATGCTGTATCTATTCTATGGCAAACGGCTTACGGTTCGAAGTACCGCATTCTCGTATCCGAGGACAAGGAGAACTGGACGAACGTCGTGAAAGACAACAACGGCGAGGTTAACGGCAAGCCGGGACGCGTCGTGACGACCTTCCAAACCACGCCAGCCAGATACGTGAAGTTCGAGGGCGTATCCAGAGCTACCATGTTCGGCTATTCCTTTGAGGAATTCGAAGTGTACGGCGAGGAATATAAGCTTGGCAATCTACGGCCGATTATCGACCTGTTGGCGGCTATCGAGAACGACAAGCTTGTGGAGGACCATTACTCTCTTGAGGGCTGGGCACAGCTTCAACAGGCAATGGTGCAAGCGACTGCGGCGATTCAAACCGCCCAGCTGACTCGTCCCGAGGCCGAGCAGGCGTATGCCGGGCTGAGCGTTGCGCGCGATCGTCTAACAATCGAAGACGTAATGGGTCTGATCGAGCTTAACGTGAATGAAAGCATTGCCGCGAATCTCTATCTTCCGCAGAAAGGACAGCTCGGCACGCGTATCGTCTGGAGCAGCTCGAAGCCCGATTATCTGAATGCCAACGGACAGTTGTTGCAACGACCGTCAACCAGCGACATGGAGGTCGTGCTGACCGCGACGATCAGCAAGGGAGCTGCATCCGCGGAGAAAACGTTCAAGATCAAAATCAAAGCGTTGCCTGGCTCCGGTGGCGGAGGATGGGTTCCGACTCCAGTAACTCCGGATCCGGAAGAAGGCCAAAACGGCGGTTCGAATCCGGGCGGCGGAGATCCAGGCAATGGCAATGGTAATGAAAACGGCAACGGCAATGGCGGGGAGTCCGGCGGATCGACAACGGTTCGACTGAACGATATCGCGAGCCATTGGGCAGAAGCGTCCATCAAACGGGCGGTCGAGCTTGGATTCGTAGCGGGCTATACCGACGAGACGTTCAAGCCGAATAAGACGGTCAACAGGGACGAATTCGTCGTCATGCTGGTCAAAGCGTTGAAGCTGCAAGGTACGAACCGTTCGCTGAACTTCGCGGACGCAGGCTCGATTCAAGCCTGGGCGAATCCTTATATTGCGCAAGCCTTGGAATCCGGCTTGATCGGCGGCTATGCGGATGGGACATTCCGACCGAAGGCTTCGATCAGCCGAGCAGAGCTGGCAGCGATGATCGTTCGCGGCTTGGGCCTGAAGACTGCGGAAGGGCATGAGCTCTCTTATGCGGACGCGGATCAAATCCCGGCTTGGGCGAAGCCGTACGTGGCGGCAGCCCAGGAAGCGGGAGTCATGAACGGTCGCGGGGACAACCGGTTTGCCCCGGCCGCCTCGGCGACGCGTGCTGAAGCTGTGGTCGTCATTCTGAACATGCTCGATGCTCTTGCAGAATTGCAGGCGCAGGAGCAGAACTAATTATGTATAGAAAGAGAGCGTGAGCTTAGGTGAAAACTAGACGAAGTTTGACTGCTTTGCTGCTTGTTCCGGTCATGCTGTTCTCGTTGATATCCTCCGTGTATGCGGAGGATGCGGGCGGAGAAAACGCCGACTTCTACAATGTGGCCCAAGGGAAAACGTACACTTGGTCGGACCAGCCGGAGGACGCTTTCCCGGATGACGGGACGAAGCTGACGGACGGCAATGCTGCCGATCTATCGCGTAACAGCGGCAACTGGGTGGGCCACCGCAACATGAAATCCCGTTCGGTCGTGTTTGATCTAGGCGAGCAAAAGACGATCAAGGACGTGAGCGCGCGTTTCCTGCACGACTGGCCGAACAACGAAACGCTCGTACCGCTCACCGTTTCATTCTACGCGTCGGACGATGGGGTAAACTGGGGCGTATTGTCCCATAATGCGACTCAATTGTTATGGGGCGATCAAACCAACATCGAGACGTTTACGTGGGACGGCAGCCCGGAGACCGGAGTCGTCAAGCGTGGCGATTATACCGAAGGACTCGTGTACGCTCGGTATGTGAAAGTGGTGTTCTCCATGCATCCGAGGGCATGGAGCATGATCGACGAGGTGACGATTACCGGCGCGGACGGCTTGCTCGACGGAGCTCAGACGGTGCAGCCCGAGCCTTACGGTCTCCAGCAGTCTGGAGAAGCTACTGGCGGGATTCAGAATCTGGGCTTGCTGTATAACGGGCATTACCCGGACGGCACAGGAACTTGGACAAAGGAACGGGTTATTCCAAATATCAGCTATGTGGATAAGCAAGGGGAGCCTGTCGATTGGCTGTTCGACGGCGTGCTTTATCTGGGTTTGACGTCGGAGAACGGCAGGGGTTTCGGAGCGACGGATGCGGCCGGCAAAGCCAGAAAAGTGGAATGGGAATGGTATTTGAATAAAACGTTTAACGCTGGCGGCGATATGAGCGCGTTGAACGAGGCGACGGCCGAGGTAGGCGCGAAGCTTGGCGAGCCCGACCGTAAGACGAAGGTTGTTATGATGATTCCCGATCCGGGCGAATATCAGTCCGATTTCGGCAGCATTAACGGTGAAAATCTGAACTTCGATCTAAGTGTGGTCGGCAATGCCGCATCGCTGAACAACCGGACCAAAGCGATTCAGTGGTGGACCGATGAAGTGCAAGCAAGATGGGCGGCTGCGGGCTACTCGAATCTGGAGCTCGTCGGCATGTATTGGCTGGAGGAGCAAATCAGCACGCATTCGACTGGTCCGGAGATGGTCAAGAGGGCGAGCGATATCGTTCATAACGCTGACCTGAAGATGTTCTGGATTCCTCATTTTATGGCCTATAAGGCATTCATGTGGAAGGATGTCGGCATTGATGCCATTTCTCTGCAGCCGAACTATTTCTTCGAGAAACTGGACCCTTCGCGTCTGGATGATACAGCGGATATGGCGAAACGGTACGGCATGTCGCTGGAGCTGGAGTTCGACGACCGGATGATCAACGACGCCGTCTTCCGCGAGCGGTTCATCGATTACTTGAACAGCGGCGTGGATACAGGGCTGATGCAGCAAGGGTATAAAGCTTACTATCAAGGCAACAACGCCGTTTACAACGCGGCGAAAAGCGCGGACCCTGCAACTCGCGTCCTCTACGATTGGCTCTATCAATTCACGAAAGGCACTTATCAGAAGCAAGACGCCGCTCCGCCTGATGTTGTAGCGCTCATGAACGGGGAGCCGATCTCGGAGCATACGATTGTGCCTGATACGACACAAGCTGCCTTCACCTGGACTATTCCGGGAGATGACGGCAGCGGGATCGTTAAAGTTACGGCCAAGTATGACGGCAAACCTTATACGCAAGGAACTGTTGTAGATCTGACGGGCAAGCCGGGCAAGCACGTGCTGGAGCTGACGGTGGCAGCCGCCAAATCCAAGACGGTTAAATTCGTAATCGAAGCACGTTTGGGCGCTGAAGGCCTATTGGCTCTTGTTGAAAAGTACGCGGACAACAAGCAGCTTAGCAATGCCAATACGGTACGTGTGATGCGCAACGCCTTGATCATGATGAAGCGTACGCAAGAGAGCGACCCTGAGCAAGCCAAAAACTATTTGCTGGCATTCCATGCAAAGCTGGAAGAGGCTAAAGGTCTTGAGTTTGTAACGGAAGGCGCTTATACGGCGCTGAAGGAAGGCGTGTATTACGAGATTGGCAGCATTGCGGAAGACAAAGAAGCTGAAGCATCATCGACGGAAGCCGCAGGTCTGGAGCCTTCTAAGGCGCTGGATGGCGCACCGGGCACGCGCTGGGCGAGCGAAGTGCGCGACACGTCTTGGTTCCAGGTCGATCTGGACAGCCGGCAAACCTTCGATACGATCCGCATCGATTGGGAATATGCGCGCGCGGACCAATACCGTCTGAGCGTATCGGATGATAATCAGACGTGGAAGCCCTTGAAAGTCGGCAACAATGGCGTGGTTAAAGCTGCCGACGGCAAGAACACGCTGGTATTCCCTGCAACGACGGCAAGATATATCAAGTTTGAGGGACTGACTCGGGCAACGTTCTACGGTTATTCCTTCTATGAATTTGGCGTGTACGATCTTGCCCAGCAGCAAGAGCTGAAGACATTGGACGGCATACAAGCCGCGGTGGACGCCTCCACGAAGAAAGTCACGATCGACGGGTTGGTCATGAACGGCAAGAAAGAACATTTGTATGTCAAAGTGCTTGACCCAAAAGGCAACATTCAATATACCGGTCAGACGGGTACCGAGGATGACGGAAGCTTCCGCATCGCCTTTACGTTGAACGGAGAAGAGCAAGGACTGTATACGGTCGAGCTGGAAACGGATGACATGACGACTCCAAAGCAGGCAACCTTCGAATATCGCAAGCCGCCTTCCACTGGCGGAGGCAATGGGGGCAGCATCGGAGGCGGTCCGGCGCAAGATCCGTATACGTTGCAAGCGGACGGTTCAGTCAAAGCCGTGCTTGTCCCGACATTGAAAGGCAATCAGGCTGCTGCTTCGGTCGGAGCGGCGGATCTAAATGCCGCGATTCGCAAGGCAACAGCCGACAGCAACGGCAACAAGCACATTCGTCTTGAATTGAAGCCGTCGAACGCGGCTGGCAGCTATGCTTTGGAGCTTCCGGCAGTTAGTCTGACGAACCAGTCTAATCTGATTCTGCATCTCTCCACGTCGTATGCCCAGCTTGCTCTGACTGGCGACATGCTGGCTGGAGTCAAGGAGAATGCCGGAAAGCTGCTCGTTATCGTAAGCGACCGTGCAGGCGAGTATCGCGGCAACGAAGCGGCTGGCCGGATCGGCAACAGGCCAATCGTGGGAATTGCATTGCAACTGGACGGAGAAGCTCTGTCTTGGAACAATGCGAAGGCACCGATTTCCATTGCGATTCCATATTCGCTTCAAGCGGGAGAGCAAGCAGCTGATCTGCAAGCTTTTGAGCTGACGGGCAACAGCGCGGCGGCAATTGATGGCGCGTCTTATGACAAAGACAAGGGCGTACTGCGATTCTCCATCGACCAAGTCGGCGTCTATGCTGTCGGCGGCAAGAAACCGGTTGCGTTTACTGACCTAGGCAAGCATGAATGGGCGCGCGAGGCGATCGAGAAGCTGGCCGAAAGAGGCATCGTCAAAGGCACCTCGATCGAAAATGGCACTTTCAGCCCCGCAAATCAAGTAACGCGAGCTGATTTTATCCTGATGCTGGTGAACATGCTTGATCTGCGCGCCGAGATTACCTCGACGTTTGCCGATGTGAAGCCGAATGATTATTACTACGATGCGGTGTCCATCGCCAAGCAATTGGGAATCGTTTCGGGAGTGAACGAAGTTAACTTTGCTCCTCGTGACTCCATCAGCCGCCAGGACGCTATGGTTATGCTGACCCGAGCGCTGCAAACGACTGGGGCAATCAAGCCGTCCGCATCCGGTTCAACGCTTGAGGGCTTCCATGATGCGAGCCAGATTGCGCCATATGCTGCGGACAGCGTGGCAACGATGTTCGAGCATGGGCTGGTTACGGGTTCGGGCGGCTATATGAAGCCGAAGAGTACGACCAGCAGAGCGGAAGCGGCGACGTTCTTGTATCGCGTTCTTCAATTCATCGAGGAGCAGCAGCAGAAGTAGACGCGGAAACAATTGATTTAAGCACATTCCGATTAGCGCGGCAACGCGCCCGGGATGTGCTTTTTCGACGATACAAAATAAAACTTCCTGAATGGATGGATGAAGCCGGTAAGGCGTCCCGCGCTTCCGCGATGAACTGCGGGCGCGTGATGGCGCCTCCGACTTCTACGTATGACGCCCCGACGCCGCTTCCTCGGGCTCGTTACATCTAGGCTCCATACAAAAGTAGGGGCTGTCCAATAAGTCTCAAAAAAAGTTGGGTGAAAAACTTCCGTCCAACTTTTTTGTACCTGCTTTTTCAGGAAAGTAGCAAGGTGGCTGCCTGCCACTTAACATTCAACCAAAACGGGACGTCCAGCACCCCATTTTTCAAGATGTCGGCCTATTTGGCGGATTGTGTATGAATTTTCATACACATTTGGCCAGATATAGGCCTATTTGGTGAATTGTGTATGAATTTTCATACACGTTTGGCTAGATACAGGCCTATTTGGCGGATTGTGTATGAATTTTTATGCACGTTTGTCCAGATGCAGGCTTATTTGGTGGATTGTGTATGAATTTTCATACACACTTACCCCGGTGAAGCTACTTTTGTTGAATTTTGTATACAAGCCTACCCATATAATCGAGCCATAAGGACAACGGGGCTACTTCACTCGGACAGCCCCTTTTTTTGTGAAAATTGACTGGTGATCATAATCGATCAGAATTATGTAGTGGAGTTCATAGTCTGATTAATGATATGGGCGATAGACTTAGCATCTTCGCCTACCCCGCCGAAGGAAGAAAGGACGATGACTAACCGACAAATAAACTTTCCGTCGGCCGGATAAATCAACAGCAATCTGAGCCCCAGAATTTCCTCCCCCTACAATCAAAGTGTCTCCAGGGAGAAGTTGATTAGGGTTTCTATAGTCAGAAGAATGCAATTGGTTTACATTAGCCGGTAAGTTGGAGGCAAAAGAGGGGAGCTTTCCCTTTTGAAATGGCCCCGTGGCTATTATAATGTTTTTGGATGTATACTTACGGTTGTTCGTCCAAGCATGAAAGTAACCATCATGTTTTGCTACTTTAGTTACGCAGGTATTAAGGTGAACAGGTAGATGAAACTTATCTGCGTAATTTTCCAAATAATCAGCAGTTTCATTTTTGCTCGGGAATACTTTCCTATCTCCCGGAAAAGATAGTCCGGGAAGTCCGCTGTACGTTCTTGGTGTAAATAGAACAAGGGAATCCAATGATGAGAACGTCTATAATGGTGTCGTTAATTGCAAACCCTCCTTATTGAGTTACGGCAATGAGCAAGATACTATGGGATTGATTGCATATCATTATTTGGATAAAATAATGACATGAAATTGCAAGGAGGACGTGTCATGCCGACTATTCGACCAAGCTCAGACTTGCGAAATAAATACAGTGAAATATCTGAGTTCTGCCATAAATATGATGAACCTGTCTACATTACAAAGAATGGCCAAGGCGATCTGGATGTGATGAGTATTGAAACATATGAAAAACGGGTTGGAAAGTTTGAACTTTATAAATTGCTGGATGAGGGACTGGATGCTAAGAAAAATCAAAAGTGCGGCCATTTCGTGAGGCGTTTGCAGATATCGAAAAAGGAATTCCTGATTGAGCATGAGTTATCTAGCGGTGATCTCTGAAACGGTTTTATGTGGTTTCTAGCTCCACCATACTTTAAATCAGAAACGGCAGAGATGCCGTTTTTTATTTTATTTGTGAAGGTTTGCCGGAGCAAATTATCTGTTTGACACAAGAGGTTTGTCGGAGTAAACTCATTACTAAAGGGTTTATCGCAACAAACCTATACGGGAGGTGGAGCGGATGGAGTCATATAAGCTGTTTGACGCTGAGTTTAAGTTTGTAAGTTTAATTTGGGAGCATGAGCCGCTTAATTCTACAGAGCTTTCCAAGCTTTGTTTGCAAGAACTGGGTTGGAAGAAATCAACGACCTATAATATGATACGTAAACTTGCGGAACGCGGAATTTTGAGAAATGAGCAGGCTGTTGTAACCACTCTGATTAATCGGGAACAAGTGCAGAAGTACGAGAGCGAAGTGC
Organism: Paenibacillus sp. MY03; assembly: GCF_002165585.1. Lineage (NCBI taxonomy): Bacteria > Bacillati > Bacillota > Bacilli > Caryophanales > Paenibacillaceae > Paenibacillus > Paenibacillus sp. MY03. The sequence continues at coordinate 85,832 of NZ_MXQD01000009.1, forward strand.
TGCTGGAAAAAGCTTTTGACAACTCTTTACCTTCCTTTATAGCAGCCTTTCTCAAGGACAAAAAATTGTCTAAGGAAGAAGCCGATAAGATCAAACGAATGATCGAAGGTGCAACGAAATGAAGGATCTATTTATCTCCATTCTTAATATGAGTCTCACAGCGAGCTATGTGGCAGGGCTTGTTTTTATTGCCAGGTGGGGGCTAAAGAGGCTGAAGCTGCCAACCATATTTGCATATATGCTGTGGGCGGTTGTATTCATCCGTTTGGTACTGCCCATATCGTTCGAAAGCCCTTTAAGTTTAGTTCCGGGTAAAGTGAATATGATTCCAGGGCAAATCACTTCGGAACTAACGCCTAAAATAGATTCAGGAATTAATGCGGCAGATGATTCTGTTAACAATGCGATTGCGGCTTTGCCTGCTCCTAATCCAGCGAACTCCGTTAACCCGATGGGTATAATTATGGAGGCTTTGGCAGCAGTATGGATCGTTGGCATGTTAGCTTTAGTCAGCTACGCGATCGTTTCCTATGCTAGATTGCATCGTAAGCTGTCTATAGCCACCAGAGTACGCGACTATATTTATGAATCGGATCAAATTAAGGCACCCTTTGTAATGGGAATGCTGCGGCCGCGTATTTTTTTGCCGTTAGGATTAGCGAATGAGGATTTTAATTATATTGTAAAGCATGAACAGACTCATATTAGACGATATGATTATTTGATTAAGCCCGCGGCCTTTTTAGTGCTGGCTGTACATTGGTTTAATCCGATGATTTGGCTGTCTTACTATTTAATGATTAAGGATATGGAAATGTCTTGCGATGAAAGTGTTATGAAACGGTCCGAAGGCGATACGCGAGCGGCTTATTCTTATACGCTGTTATCGCTGGCATCCAAGCAAAGAGGTTTCCTTGGGCCATTATCGTTCGGGGAGAGCAACGTGAAGGAGAGAGTACGAAATATTATGAATTACAAAAAACCTGTTTTTTGGACTGGTTGTGTAATGATTGCGATCGTTATTATTTTTTCAGTGGGTCTTTTGTCCAATCCTCTCAAAGCCTTAGAGCCGGAAGGACAATATGAGCAGTTGTGGAAGTATCGGACGGAATACGTCGGCAATTCGGGGAAAGTAAGCAGCATTAGCGGCCATTTGGATTATCCGGCACCATTCAAATATGATCATATTGAGCTGCAAACAAAAAATAAACCTTATGGTTTGACTGTGTATATAGCGATGGAGGAAGCTGTAACAGAGCATCAACTGCCCACTGCTGAACAGCTTGCAGCTGCCAAGCCTTATTTTCACAAAAATGCTTTATTGTTGTATGGCTTAATTGGAAATGTGGATGAAATTGTGTTCCAATTAAAAGGTGAGTCTGAGGAAAATAGCTTGTTCTATACTAGAGAATGGGCGCAAGCGAGAGTGGAAAAGCCGGTTTTCTCATTAACGGAGAAGAAGGAGGATTTTCTCGCTTTCTTGAAAACAGTTGATGAATTGGCTCTGAAGGATCAAGTGATTCAGACAGTAGAAGGCTTCGGGCAAAATCTAAAGCATGTAAGAATCGTTACAGTGCCGGAAGAAAAAACGAAAGAGCTGATTGATCAATATTATACGCCGTATGTTGCAAAAGAATTAATTACGGCATGGAAGGAACACATCGAATCGACGCCTGGAAGAGAGTTATCCAGTCCATGGCCAGAGCGGATAGAAGTCCAATCCGTGATTTTTACTAATGATGCGGCCAGTGTAGTGCAAGGGCATATCATTGGAATGGCTGGCGGCGAGATTGTCGGCAAAGATGCCGTTGCGATTCACCTGAAGCTGGAAGATGGGAAATGGAAAATAGATCAAATTGAAGAGAAGTGAAGAAAACGGTTGTCCGCGCGATGTGCGGGCAACCGTTTTTGCAGATCCCATAGCCTAGTTGCTTGTCTCCCCATTTATTTTTTGATCTCCCTATTTTTCAAAATATACGGAGCGCCAGTTAATCCTGTTTCTTGAATCTGCAGTTTCATTGAAACGGAAACTTCCGCCTCTGCAAATTTCTCTGGCCATTCTTTCTTTAACATTTTCCACTTATATGGATGTTGTCGGTGAAAAGCTTCGCCAAAACCGAAAATGTCCGTGCCGAGAGGTTGCACTTTCTGTATGATCTGATGGACATCTGTACCGACTTGTGTATGTAATTCGTTTTGGACCAGAGCTATGTTTTTAGAAACAGCCAAGTCTAAGCGAGTGTTGTTTTCCCGAATTTTCCCCTTTCCGCTAAGCGTAACGAGAAAATGTACTTTCGAGCCGCGCTGGGATGCCACGATTTTGCTTTTCAAATGGTTTGCCTCCACAACGACGTTTCCCTTCTCCCCAGGAATATCCACCGTGACGATTATTGATTTCAATAGCCCTTTGACCCATTGCTGGTAGTAGCCCTTATTCATCGGCAAATATCCGGCGAGCCGGGAGTCTTTGTTAAAAATAGCGAAACCCCATAGCTTCATCTTTGGATCTGTTCGTTTAGAGCTTTTTACAGAAGAACTGTCAGTCATCTCGATCACAGGCAAGAAAGGGCTGCTCTCCTCGCTCTCAGCAGCCATATAAAAGTTTCGTAACGTATGATTGGCCTTTAATCCAGCTGTATCGTGCATATTGACAATAGCATGCGCGGATAGACTCTCTAGAGGATACGGCAATTCGAGAAAATCCTGTACCGAGCCTCCCCGTAAGACTAATATGTCTCTTCGCAGCCGAACAGTGGGATCCCGACCTAATTCATCCAAAATGTTTGCAAGGCCATGTTTCGCTAATGTTTCCCCAATTATGACTACCCCGCTATGCCCTTCAAACCACGGCCTTGATAGTTTTAACCGCATATTCTTGGAGGCATCGTACATATTTTTCCCATTTCCCGATATGGTAAAAAAAGCCTTGTCCTGGCTTTTTCCTTCACCGACGCCTAGTTTCGAAGGAATTGCAAACTGCGCAGTCCCCGTATACATTTCATCTTCGATCAAGTCAAATCCCCAAGCGGTGATAATGGCTTGGTCGTCGAGTTCTTTGCGATCCCAGCAACCTGTCGTCGACAGCAAGAGCAAGAGTAATAGGATAGGAAGCATAAAGTGTATTGGTTTCATTGCGGCCTCACCTTCTTGTTGGATCACTTTGGCGGATCAACCCAACAATCCATAAGAATAGGAGAAAAACACATGCGTAGATAAGCAGGGCACGAGGTATCAAAGATTGTTGGAAACCGACGACGACCTCCGCAATGTTCTTTGGCAACAGCGAGTAAAGAAATATAATTGGAACAACAATCCAAATTAACTTTCTCCAATCTTTCATATTGAGCCATTGTGCGGTTCCGTAAATGGTGACAAACAAGTATAAAGACAATTTGATAAAAACAGAAAACATCCAGATGATCACGACAAAGATATCGACATTTTCAATAAATCCCAAGACGGAAATGAATCGCGTCATACTTAAAAAAGGAAACCACATTCGCGAGGGGATCGTCGGCCCAAACGTCATAATGATCATCGCCGTTGCTATAATAGTCAAAATAGAGGAAACAGCCATTCCCCACATGGACCGTGTGAATATTTGACGGAAATCTGTTAGAAAACAGAACACCATGACAAACAAGATGATATCGCCATAAAAAGCAACGAGGGGGGTCGCCCCTTTCAAAATGGATTTCCAACCGGAATCAGCATAGACGGGTGTTAATTGCTGCCAATCCAGCTGATTCAAGCTAAAAACGAAAGTGCCCAAAAGCATAAGTACAATAATTGGGCCTATCAATTCACTGCAACGCGCGATTCCTTCAAGGCCTCCCGTATAAACAACATAAATCGCCAAAATTAACATGACGATCGATAACACGATTAAGGGAGTTTCGTTAAACAGCGCAACATATATAAATTCGGTGGAATTGCGTAAAATAATCCCGCTTACCGAATACCACATCATAAAGAAAGGAACGACGAGCATTTTACCTAACCATTTCCCTAATATCGTCTGGCTATATTGTATAAATGTTTGCTTGGGGTAAAGAAGGCTTACCTTTACAGCGAGGATCATCATGCAGAGCCCGATTATTCCAGCCAATGCGATGGAAATCCAGGCATCTTGCTTAGCCTCGGCAATGGCTGGAGACAGAGTAAACAAAATACCAAGGCCGGTTATCGTATTTACGATCAGCCAAAAAAGCTGCAGTCCGGATATTTTCATTCGTAAGCGCTCCTATCTATGGCTAATCGGATACGATTTTCAATGCCTATTCGCTTCTCCCTCGTTTTTCATCGGGCTTTTGCCCTTTTGGAATGCGCTTTTTATTCCTTCCTGCAAGGTATGTCGGACGAGCATTCATAGCCCATCGCGGTGAACGGATCAGAACATCCTTTAAATTCCCGGGAATCTGAGGAGAAACCGGGGCTAGAAAAGGCACTCCAAACGAACGAAGATCGACCAGATGAATAAGGAGCGCGATTATTCCGAAGCCAATCCCGTAAATACCTAACGTGCCCGCCAAGATTAATAGCGGGAAGCGCAGAATTCGAAAAGCTAGCCCCAAATTGTATCGGGGAATAGTAAACGAAGCTATGCCTGTAAACGCAACGACAATGACCATGGGCGCCGAAACGATGCCGGCACGCACCGCGGATTCCCCAATCACCAATGCCCCGACCATACTGACCGTCGAACCGACCGGTTTGGGCAAACGGATGCCGGCTTCCCTAAGCGCCTCGAACATGACTTCCATCAATAACGCCTCCACAACGGCGGGGAAAGGAACGCCTTCTCGAGCGGCAGCGATACTAAGTAGGAAATCAGCTGGAATTAACTGCGGATGGAACGTGGTGGCTGCAACATATAGTGACGGGAGTAGGAACGAAATACCCAGCAACATGAACCGCAGCCATCGAATCGCCGTTGTATAGATGAAATGCTCATAGTAATCTTCCGCAGCTTGGATGACCGACCAAAACGTTAGAGGGACAATAAGCACAAACGGTGTGCCGTTCACTATAATAGCGATTTTGCCTTCCAACAGGCTAGAGAGCACGACGTCCGGTCGTTCCGAATTTTGTACCAGCGGGAACGGAGAAAAGGGGTTGTCTTCGATAAATTCTTCAATAAATCCCGAATCCAATACAGCATCTATCTGAATGCGGCCAACTCTCTTTCGAACTTCCTCCAAGATCGAATCTTGAGCGATACCTTCAATATATACAATGGCCACATCCGTCTGAGACAATGTACCGATCGTTAAAGATTCAATTTTCAATCTGGCACTTCGCAATCTTCGCCTTAATAAGCTCGTATTCGTTTGTAACGATTCGGTAAAACCTTCACGGGGACCGCGTATGACGGATTCGACTGCCGGTTCTGTAATTTGCCGTTTTTCATAATCTTTGAGGTCGGCGAGTAAAACTTGATTCTCTCCCTCCACAAAAATCGCGACTTGACCATTTAAAACATCATGCACCGTTTCTAATACACTGCTTGCCAGCTTTGTTTGCCGGGTAGCGATAGCTTGATCGCGGATAAGCTTATCCAAAGACTCCAGGTTGCTCGATCTTTCCGGCATTTCTTTGAGGATTAGGGGCATAAGCAAGGTTTGTTCTAAGCTTTTCGTATCCACCATTCCATCGATATAGATCAGTAAAGCTTTCTTTTTTTCATGAATTTGAATAGGGCGGTATACAACATCGGAACAGTTTCGAAACAGTTCCTTTATAGCTTGTTCATTTTGATTTAAATCCGCAACAAATTGTTGGCTTGGATGGCCATGATTCTCTTGCAGCAAAGCTTCCCGCCGAGCCTGTTTTTGTAGAGACGATTTCGAGAATCGTTTATGGAATTGAGTCACGGATAAACCTCCGAAGTACGGGTTTTCTACAAGTATTCATTCCCTATCGATAGGGATTTATGCAAGTAACCAAAAGGAGAAGCTTTCAAAAGAAAAGAAGCTGCACATGACCGTTATGGTTCATGGACAGCTTCTTTTGCGCTTGGCAGCGAGATCGGCTAGGGTGTGATAGGGTCAATCGTCAGCACTATCGTGATCTTTTTTATTTTGTTCCCTGTTTTTCTTTTCTGCTTTTCTGCGTTCCTTTTCCTTCTTCTTATCGTCGCGATCCTTGTCTTTTTTCTTATCCTTGCCTTTTCCTTTATCTTTATTTTTATCGCCCTGTTTTTCATTGTCGTCGTTTCGAATTTTCACATCTTTTTGCTTAAGGCCCTTCACAGTATGAAATGCGATGACCGGCTCACCTTCGAGCGCTTTGGCCATCAACGTCTGGAAGACGGATGCAGCCGCTTTGGAAGTGGTCGTCAAGTAATGGTCGCTGTCCGTTTTGTCATAGCCGAGCCAGACGGCGCCGACAAGCTGCGGCGTAAAGCCGACGAACCAATTGTCCTTGATTCCGCCATCTGTTCCGGGCATCCCGGTCGTTCCTGTCTTGCCAGCGACAGGTCTTCCGGGAAGCGATGCTGCCTGGCCAGAGCCTTCACGCACGACGCCCTCCAGCATCGCGGTTAGGGTACGGGCGACTTCCGGTTCAAGCACCTTCACAGGTGCTTGTTGGCTGGCGTCTGCAAGAACAATACCGTCAGCGGACTCGATGCGCACGATCGTATGGGCCGGCATGCGGGAGCCGTCGCTTGCAAACGTTCCGAACGCTTCCGCCATATCAAGCGGCGAAACGCCCTCCTGCAGGCCGCCGAGCGCAAGACCTAGCGTACGGTCTCCATCCGTCAGTTCCAAACCGAATCGTGCGGAGGCATCCATACCTGCGTCGATTCCGATCTCATGGAGCAGCTTGACCGCCGGAATATTGTACGAATGTACCAGCGATTCGTATAAGGATACTTCGCCGTAGTAACGTCCGGTGACATTTTTGGGTCGGTAGCCGCCGAAGTCTACCGGTTCATCGACAACCGTATCGCTTGGCTTGTAGCCTCGCTCCAGTGCCGGCGCATAAACGGCGATCGGTTTCATCGCGGAGCCCGGCTGCCGTTTCAACTGCGATGCGCGGTTGAAGCCACGGAACGGCTGATTGCCGCGCCCGCCGATTAACGCCCGAATTCCCCCGTCCCTTGGATCGACCAACACTGCGCCGCTCTGAATGAGCTGATCCGCTTTGCTTTCCGGGAACAACGACTCGTCAGCATATACACTTTCCGCAGCTTGCTGCATGCCCGTATCCAGCGCGGTATAAATATGCAGCCCGCCGTGTAATACCTCGTTTTCCGTCAATCCGTATTTGACGACCGCTTCGCGAATCATTTGATCGACGTAATAGGGATATTTCATCGCTGCCGCTTTGTCTGATTTGGCTACGGACAGCTTTATCGGCTCGCTAATGGCGATTTTATAATCGGCGGATGTGATTTTTCCTTGTTCCTCCATTAGACGAAGTACCAGATTTCGCCGCTCCTTCGCTTTCTCCGGATGTTTGTAAGGCGTAAGGGCGGATGGCGCTCGAATAAGGCCTGCCAGTACAGCCGATTCCGAAAGCGTCAGCCTGTCAACTGTTTTGCCGAAATAGGTCTCGGCAGCCCTTTTAATTCCCCAGGCCCCTTCGCCAAAATAGATTTGATTGAGGTACATCTCCAGGATTTCCTGCTTATTGTAGTTTTCTTCGATTTTTTTCGCTAACAGTACTTCGTTCCATTTGCGCATCCAAGTGCGCTCGTGGGACAAAAAGACGTTTTTGGCAAGCTGCTGCGTAATTGTACTCCCGCCTTGCGTGGTGCCGCCTGCCCTTATATTCGCATAAAACGCCCGGCCGATTGCCCGCGTATCCATCCCTTTATGATCGAAAAAACGCTTATCCTCTACGGCCGTCACTGCATCGATTAACGGCTTCGGCAGCATGCTGTATTCGACGGGGACGATTTCACTGCGTGACAGCCGCTCCACTTCCTTGCCGTTGCGGTCGTACAATATGGTTGCCGCCGGAAGCGGCTTGTCTAGTTCGCTGATATCTTGGGCGGCCACCAGCAGGCGGAATCCGCTCCAGCAGGCGATTGCTGCCACGGTGACTACGACGATCGATAGGATAAGCACCGAACGCCGGGATGGCTTTTTCCATATGCTAAACTTTTTCTTGGCATTTCTCGATTTGTTGATTGCTGGTTCCATTGCGATCCTCCTGTTGTTGCCTAAACGGTTACTACATATAAAGTATAATATTCGTAGCGACTTGACGATTTGGGTACGTCAGATCGTAATCGGCTGTTCAGGTGCCTGAGGAAAGCAGTTCGGGTAAAGCGATAAAAGTTTGAAAAAATAATAAAAGTTGTCACAAAATAAGGTGTCTCGTTAGTTATATGATTTGAAAGTTGAAAGTTGTTTTGACGGGATGGAGGTGAAGACCATTGGATTTGGACGACTTGTTAAAAAGAGCTCAAGCCGGGGAGGAGACAGCTTATGACGAAATTATCATGCAGTTTCAGCAGAGTATTTTTTCATATTGCTACTACATGCTGCGCAATAGACATGAGGCGGAAGATGTTGTGCAAGAGGTTTTTATAAAAGTATATAAAAATATTAGGCGTTCCCGCGAAGGGGGAGCATTGCGTCCCTGGATCTATAAAATAGCCTCAAACGAATGCCGCACGATACTAAAAAGAAAAACTACGCTGTATAATTTGCTTGCAAAATTCAAAATGATAGACACGCAGATGAGCACGGAAGAAGTATATTTTGAGCATACCATGGCGAATGTGGAGTGGTTTCAAACACTATCGATTCTTGACAAACAAATTCTGGTCCTCCGGATTATCCATGATCAGACATTCGACGAAATCAGTAAAATACTCGATATTCCTTCTGCAACCTTGCGTAAACGATATGAGCGGATTAGAAAAAAAGTGAAGAAGCACAGAGACAGCGAAGGGAGGGATTTGTATCAACAGCTCCGATTACGAATTCGAGAAGAAAGTTAAAGCAATGCTTGAAACAGACATACCGAGCATCGATCTATCGAAACAAATTAAGGCCAGGATAAATCATGAAAAGAATGCAAGGCGAGCTCTGATTGTCAATTCCAGATATGTGATCGTCTTGTCCATTCTCGTTCTTTCTTTTGCATCCTTATATACAGCCGCTGCTGCCGCAGGCCTTGTACAACAGTTCAAATGGTTCAACATTGATTTTGTGACTAGTGGAACGGAAGAGTCAGGCAGCACGAGTCAGATTAGCTCGAAACTTAGAATTGAAGAACAGTTATCAGATCCAAACAATATCCTTAAAACAATTGCTCCATCCGAGATGGACGAAGTTTATCCGTTTACCATTTTTCGAAGACCCGCTACAGATTTTGCATTTAAACTAGACCGCACTGTTGCCGGGTGGATTCATACGAATCTGGATCCTGTCTTGGATGATCAAAAGCGCTTTGAACCAACCATTTATCAGTTTTATAGGAAGGATGACAAATGGGCAATCGTCATACAAGGAGTAGAGGCTGTTGATCCGAGCCTTCAGATTCGTTCGAACTATTTAGGGGCATGGGAGAAAGTAATAGAGACTCAAGAAGCAATAGGCTTTTTTATTGTTGATGACAAAAATGAAGGTCTAATTTCTCTTCGCTTTCATCCATCCAATGAAAAACATGCTCTGGATATGCATATCATGGGGAATTTATCGAAGGAGGATATGATTCGACTTGCACGATTATATATGGAAACGTAAACTCAGAACGCCAGTTATGATCCTAGCAATGATTTCGCTCTTTAACATAATTGCGGGATGTACAGAGTCTTCGGAATCCGATGATGAAAGAGTCCAATTAAAGGTTCTAAGTCTCAGTGAGAAAGGATTTTATTCTACATACGGGGTGCCTTTTATGAGCAGGTTTCCGAACGTGGATATCGAGGTCGTAACGCTTCCGTTGTTTTTAGAAGAAAGCCCGCAGCAACGCAAAGACAAACAGATTCAATTTATCGAATCTGAGCAACCGGATATATTACTCCTTTCGGAACAACAATTTAAAGATGTTTCTTCAGAAAATTTGCTTATGGAACTGGATACTTTGCTAAACCAAGACAAAGATAAACAGTTTCTCTCGGGTATGGTTCCCACGGTAACCGATTATATTCGAAGCATCGGCTCTGGTAGATTATACGGTTTATCTAATCGATTTTATAGTCAGGCGCTGTATTACAATAAAGACCTATTCGATCGTGCGAACATACCCTATCCTCGAGATGGAATGAATTGGGAGGAAGTATTGCAACTGGCCCAGCTATTTAATCGGGAAGGAACCGAATCGTATGGATTAATGCTGACTCAAGCTTCAAGCCCTTTCCAGTTGGCTATTCAAATTGGACTTAGCAAAAGTATGCGTTATGTGGACGGCAAAGGAGAAAAAATCACAATTAGCGGAGAACACTGGAGGCATATATTCGAAATGGCCGTGCAGTCATTTCAATCAAAGTCGATTTATGAGTCAAGCGATGCCGATCAACCGCAACCAGGGATGACCTACAACGACATTCTACATTTAGATCCGTTTCTATCGGGTAAAACGGCGATGGTTATTAGCGGGAGTTTTTTGGCAGAACAAATTAAGGATGTTCAATTGCTGGATCATGAAAAGAAATTAAACTGGGACATGGCGACCATCCCTAGCGATGGTCGTACGATCGATTTCTCCAGTTTTATTTGGCTGGAAGACGTTGTGACAATAAATTCGAAGGCCCCCAATGTGAAAGCCGCTTGGGAATTTGTGAAATATGTGAATGGGGATGAATATGCAAGGATATCATCAGCCGCTCGATTAAATAATGGTGGTCTGACTTCGCGCACGAGCTATCTAAAGGATACAGAGGGCCATAATTATGCAGCTTTTTATGACCTATCGATTACATCGGGCGGCCCAGGTTGGATAGAAAGGCTGCCTCAAGGTTTTCATTCCGCTTTTAACGAAGCAGGTGAAAGGGAATTAACCAAGGTTTATGAAGGGCAAATATCGATTGAGCAAGCCCTGCAAAATCTGGAGGATGAAGGTTTGCAAATGTTGCGCAAATAAAAGGTGTGAATTCCAACCATCCCGCGGCTTTTTTGTTTAGGGACTTGCTTCCAAATTTTTAGTACCGTCGCTATTGACAAAACCGGCTACTACGTAATACTATGTAGAAGTAGTAAGTGATACTTGATACCAGTCATACAGAATAGCAAAGGAATGATGAGGTTGGAAAACTTAACAGAACTGCTAAAAGGCGCGCTAGAGGGCTGCGTCCTTGAAATTATTAGCCGCAACGAAACGTACGGCTACGAAATCACGCGGCAGCTGAACGCTCTCGGCTTCCAGGATGTTGTGGAGGGAACGGTGTATACGATCCTGATCCGGCTTGAAAAAAACAAACTTGTAGAGATCGCCAAGAAGCCCTCCGATATGGGGCCGCCGAGAAAGTTCTTCACGCTCAACGACGCGGGACGCAAGGAACTACAGAAGTTCTGGGAAAGATGGGAGTTCGTATCATCAAAAATGAATGAGTTAAAGGAGAAAAAACAATGAACTTTTGGGAAAAAATCACGGGAAGCGACATGACTAAAGAATTTAAAGCTTTTGAATCGCGAGCCAAAATGCTACCGGCCGATTATCAAGCGGCATGGGAAAACATTAAAACCCATCTTTGGCCGCACTCCGATTTCACGGGGCGCAACCTCATGCCCATTCTTGACGGCGTGCTTGGCCTGCTCGAAGAAACGGCGGCGGACGGCCAGAGTGTCCAAGAGGTATTGGGTGACGATATCAAAGGCTTCTGTGCAGCGCTAGCCGGCGAAGAAGGGGCAAAGACTTACCGCGACAAGTGGCGTGCTCAGCTGAATCATAATATCGCCAAAAAATTAGGCAAATAGGAGGGAAATATAATGAGCATACAAGATATCATCCAAGGCAAAAAAGAGTGGCGCGCGCATGTGGCGCGTGTCAAAGCGCTGCCGCAAGATTATCGGATTGTGTACAAAGAGATTCAAAAATATCTCTTTAAGGTCGGCCCTGTTGAGTTAACCGACGGGACGGGATTGCTCTCGGGAATTGTTGATCTTTTTGAAGAAGGCGCAGCCTCGAGGAAAGGCGTGCTCGAAGTGACGGGCAGTGACGTAGCGGCTTTCTGCGACGAACTCATCAAAGATTCCAAAACATACGCCGACCTCTACCAAGAAACGGTTGACCAAAAAGTAAACAAGGCCATGAAAAAGGCGACGGATCAATCAAAGTAAAGGGGGGATCGGGATGGGAAATGCAATCGAAGCGAGAGGTCTGCGAAAGTCGTTCAAGGACAAAGAAGTCCTAACGGGCGTCGATTTTGATGTGAAACAAGGTGAGATATTCGCCTTGCTCGGCTCCAACGGCGCTGGCAAAACGACGATTGTTAAAATCCTTAGCACGCTGATTGCGCAGGACGGAGGCGCCGCTGTCATTAACGGGTTTGACGTCGCGTCAAAGCCCGATCATGTAAGGCGTTCGATCAGCCTGGCCGGCCAGTTTGCCGCCGTGGACGAGATTTTGACCGGGAGGGAAAATCTCATCATGATTGCGAAGCTGCGTCACCTCAATAATCCGCGTCAGGTGGCGGATGACATGCTGCAACGCTTTGGGCTGACAGACGCCGCCGACCGCAAGCCGTCAACTTATTCGGGCGGCATGCGCCGCAGGCTCGACATCGCTTTGAGCCTTGTAGGAAATCCGCCGATCATATTTCTCGACGAGCCGACGACCGGGCTTGACCCCGAGGCGCGCATCGAGGTGTGGAAGACGGTCAAAGAGCTTGCTAATAATGGCACGACGATATTATTAACCACGCAGTATCTGGAGGAAGCCGAGCAGCTTGCCGATCGAATTGCCATTTTGCATGAGGGCAGAATTATTGCAGGCGGCACGCTTGAAGAACTGAAAAAGCTGTTTCCGCCCGCAAAGACGGAGTATGTGGAAAAACAGCCGACATTAGAGGAGATATTCCTCGCCATTGTCGGCAAAAAGGAGGGGAAGTAAATGGAGACTTCAAAAAACTACTTTTTTAACGATATGCGCGTTATGCTGGGACGTTCCATGCGCCATGTATTCCGTAGCATGGACACCATCATCACGGTCTGTATCACTCCGATTGCGATGATGCTGCTGTTCGTCTATGTGTTAGGAGGCGCAATCCAGACCGGTACGGATAACTATGTGAACTACCTGTTGCCCGGCATTCTGCTTATTGCGATTGCGAGCGGAATATCCTATACGGCTTACCGCCTGTTCCTGGATAAGCAACGGGGCATCATCGAGCGCTTTCACTCCATGCCGATCGCGCGTTCCGCCGTGTTGTGGGGGCATGTACTGACCTCGGTGGTATCCAACGCCATTTCCGTAGTCGTCATTATTCTCGTAGCGATCATGATGGGCTTCCGTTCATCGGCGGGTATATTGTCATGGCTTGCCGTAGCTGGAATACTCGCACTGTTCACGCTGGCTTTGACCTGGATCGCGGCGCTTGCCGGACTGTCCGCAAAAACGGTGGAAGGTGCAAGCGCGTTTTCTTACCCCCTAATCTTCCTGCCATTTATCAGCTCGGCTTTTGTGCCGACGGAGTCGATGCCGATGGCCGTCCGAGTCTTTGCCGAAAACCAGCCGGTAACCTCAATCGTGTCAGCCATCCGCGCATTGCTTGCCGAACAGCCTGTCGGGCATGATATTTGGATTGCGTTAGCATGGTGCTTAGGGATACTGATCGTCGCCTATCTCTTTGCGATGCGAGCGTACAAACGCAAGGCTGTTTAAGGGATACAAATTAACATGATCATCGTTAATCCAATTTTCTAAGCGGTCTATAAAACGCACGAATATCATCTGCCATAAGCTCCGGTTCCTCCAAAGCCGTAAAATGTCCGCCCCGAGGCATTGACGTCCAGCGAGTTATATTCAGGTTGCGCTCGGCCCATTCCTTGGGGGGCAATAGGATATCTGCCGAAAATAGGGCCATGCCTGTCGGCACTTCGATGCGGCCTAATGGCGGTAAAGAATGTGAGTTTTCAAAATACATTTGCGCTGTAGAGCCAATGGAGTTGGTAACCCAATAGATCATAATATGATTGAGCAGCTCATCCTCGCTAAATCGTTGACTAAGGTCACCATCGCAATCGCTCCAGGAACGAAATTTCTCAAGGATCCAGCCGGCCAATCCTACCGGCGAATCAGAAAGTCCATACGCCAGAGTCTGCGGTTTTGTGGACTGAATGGATATATACCCGCCCTCTTGAGCAATCCATGTAGCAGCCTTTATTTTGTATTGCCGTTCTTCTTCAGAAAGGTGTTCCGAATCATTTGAATTCAGGAGACTTCGAATAATACCGACATCCGTCAGATGGATGCCGACCAATCGCTCAGGAAAGTTGGCCGCCAGGTATCTTGTGACTCCTGAGCCCATGTCCCCGCCAGCGGCGGCGAATTTGTTGTAGCCTAATTCTGTCATGAGTTTAGTCCACATCTCGGCGACATGAAAGTTATTGATGCCAGGAGAAGCAGGCTGACTGGAGAAACCAAACCCGGGCAATGAAGGGACGATGACGTCGAAAGAATCCTCAGGATTACCGCCGTAGCTGGCTGGATCAGTGAGCAGAGGAATCATTTTTTCGTATCGAAGGTAACTGTCGGGCCAGCCGTGGGTCAGGATAATAGGCAGAGGATGGGGGCCTTTGCCGCGCTCATGTATGAAATGCACATTAATCTCATCAATTTCGCAAGTAAATTGGGCAAAGCGATTCAACTTGGATTCTTGCTTGCGCCAATCATAATGGTCCTTCCAGTACGAGACGAGAGATTGCAAATAACGCAATTCGGTTCCGCGTTCCCAACCTGAGTTTTCTAACTGCTCGGGCCAACGAATATGTTGCAGTCTGTACTGGAGATCATCAAGCAACTCATCGGAGACATGAATATGGAAACGTTCGACAGTCATAATAAAATCCTCCTTTGCTGTTTGCATGATCATTATATCCTTTGAAAGGGTATGGTACACTGTTATAAATGAAGCAATGAACTATACGATTTGATAGGTGATTACGATGCCTCAAGTAGATCGATACAAACAGCGTGCCGTAAATATTGAATTTTTCGCAGTCGAGGATTTCAGTCAGCTCCCTTACGCGGACCGGTTTTCGCTAATTTTTATTACTTCCGGCCGTATAAAAGGGTTATTAAACGATCGTCCTATATGCATTAACGCTCCCGGTATTCTTTGCTTGGCCGGAGACGATGAATGGCAAGTGACGGAGAAGCACAAGCTTGCTGCACAATCGTTTAATTTTCATCCTGAGTTTCTTGTATCCGCCATTTATGTTGAGACCGAGGATTATTTGCCAACAGCGCCCAGGATACAAACAGGCCGCTCTTTCTTTGTAAGAGAACATCCGTCTATGGCAGTTCCTCGTATGACCGAAAAAGCATATCCGCTATTGTTCCAGTGGTTTTTTGTTCTGGGTACGGAAGTACAGGCGCAAAGCGATGAGCGCTGGGCGTGCCGAATCAAAAAGTATCTGATTCAAATACTGGGATTGTTAGAGGATTTGAATCGAATGAGTCAACACTCGCCTGTTGATGCTGTGTTAGAGTATATTCACACTCATTATCCCAAAAAGATTTTATTAGAGGATTTGACGAAATGCGCTCATATGAATCGTGTGACGCTTAATCAATTATTTCAGGAAAGATGCGGATATACAGCGATCGGCTATTTGCTTTCACATCGTTTGAAGATGGCTTGCGATCTATTGACGCACACAGATATGAGTCTTAATGATATTGCTGGATCTATCGGATTTGAGTATGACACTTATTTTATCAAGCAATTTAATGCCAAAAAAGGCATGTCACCGACAACATACCGGACAATCTCGCGAAAGCTCGCCACTCATGTGTAATTGACCAGACCGGAAAACAAGGGAGCCCTCCCATCAATCGTTCCTGGATGAGGGCTCCCCGATCGCTGCGCTCCCGGAGCGCTCCTACCCGGCCGTTCCTGCCGCTGGCGCATGCAGGATGGTGTAGCCGTATGGAGGGAGAGCGACCTGTATCGCACTCTCCTCAACCACTGCGTATGGCTCGCTGTTCACGGTGCGCCATGACGCAGCCGGATGTGCTGCCGGTATCGCAGCGACCGCAGGAGCATCCTCATTATTCAGCATGAAGAGGAACCGCTCATTGTCGTCCCAGCGCTCATAGACCAGCAACTGCGGATGTTCCGGTACCGGCAGGAAGCGCAGACCGCTGCCGCGCAGCGCAGGGTGAGCCTTGCGAAGGCTGATCATGCTGCGGAAGAACGAAAGCAGCTCCGTATTCTGCTTGCTCTTGTCCCATTCCATACACTTGCGGTTGAGGGGGTCATGCTCTCCGTCCATGCCAATCTCGTCGCCGTAATAGATGCATGGCGCCCCCAGATAGGTCAGCTGGAATAATGTCGCCAGCTTCATGCGCTCCACATTGCCGCCGCATAGCGTCAACAGCCTCGTCGTATCATGGCTGCCGAGCAGATTAAATGATACTTCCGTAACCTGCTGCGGATAACCGGCGAGCTGCGTGCCAATTGCCTGGGCGAACTCGGCCGCATTCGTTAGCCTGCGGGCGAAGAAACCCAGCAGGATGTTCGTGAAGGGATAGTTCATGACCGCGTCGAATTGGTCGCCTTGCAGCCACGGCATGGAATCATGCATAATCTCGCCCAGGATATAAGCCGATGGATTGATCCGTTTGATCTCGCTCCGGAATTCCCGCCAGAATTGATGATCCACCTCATTGGCGACATCGAGACGCCAACCGTCCAGCCCCATCTCCTCCAGCCAGAAGCGACCGACATTAAGCAGATAAGCCTTTACTTCTTCATTAGCGGTATTGAGCTTGGGCATGATAGGCTCGAATGCGAACGTACCGTAGGTCGGAATCCCGTCAACGACTCTCAGCGGCCATTCTCGAATATGGAACCAATCCGCATAACGCGAATCCGGACCGTTGTTCAACACATCCACGAACGGCGGAAACGTATGGCCGCAATGATTGAACACGGCGTCCAACAGCACGCGAATGCCCCGGGCATGACAGGCATCGACCAGTTCTCTGAGCTTTTCGTTTGTGCCGAAATGAGGATCGATCCGCATATAGTCCGCAGTGTCGTACTTGTGGTTGGTGGTGGCGGCGAACAGCGGGTTGAAATACAAAGCATTAATCCCCAGTTCGCTCAGGTAATCCAGGTGGTCGATCACTCCCTGTAGATCACCGCCGAAGAAATTGCCGGCGCTGGGCGTACCGCCCCATTCCTGCACGCCCTCGGGGTCATTTGATGGATCGCCGTTAGCGAAACGCTCCGGAAAGATCTGATAGAATACCGCATCCTTGACCCATGCCGGGGGCATGTGAACATCCTGCGGATTAAGATACGGGAAGTCAAATAATCCCTCGTACATGACCTTGGGCGGCTGGTCAAAAAATCCCTTCTCCAAAAAGTAAAGGATCTCGCCATTGTCCGAGTGCAACGCGAAGTAATAAACAAGTCTGCGGAATCTGGGCTGCACGGCGGCTTGCCAATAGTCGAACAGCCCGTCGGATGCCAGACGCTCCATCGATATCGTTTCCTTGTACTTCTCCGAATTGTATTTGTCGCCGCAGTGCAGGTCGATGCGCGGGACATTGTTCCGTTTGGTGCGGATGCGGATGTGCAGGGTCGAATCATTGTAGGCATAGGACCAGTTTTGTCCCATCCTGTGGTAAACGGCTTCCAGCATAATCATCATTACCAGGCCTCCTTAGGCATGAAAACACAAAAAAGGGCCAACCTCTGTTAAGAACGAGGTTGAACCCGAAAGTTTCATTGCCTTTAAATTTTCTAAATCATACCATAACGTCTTTGCCAACACAATAACATTTTCATTTGCGAAGCGAAGATTCCCGAACCACCAGGCGGTGGGGGATGATGAAGCGTGATTTGGCTTTTTCCTCTCCCGCGAGCAGCAGCAACAGCTGATGTGCAGCCGTATAGCCGAGCTGATAGGTGCCGATATCAATGCTGGTCAGGGAAGGGGTGCAGAGCTCGGATAAAGCGATGTTGTTGAAGGCAGCCAGGCTGATATCCCGCGGAACATGGTAACCCAGCTCTCCCAGCCCGCGCAGCACGCCGAAGCAGACCCCATCGTCGATCACGACAAGCGCCGTCGGCCGGTCCTCCAGCTCCATCAGCATGGAGATCGCGCGGAATCCGCTCTGCTGAAGCAGCTCGCCGTCGATGATCCACTCGTCCTGCACAGGATAGCCGGCCTCCTCCATCGCCTTGCGGTAACCTTCCAGCCTGTCCCGGTTGACGATCATATTGGCTGGTCCGGCGACGAATCCGATGCGCTGGTTGCCTTGGGCGATCAGATGCTGTGTCAGTTCATAGGCGGCCCGGATATTATCCGTATCCACGGAGAGCGTGCTTGCGGAATAGTCATTGCGTCCAATAAGAACATAAGGGAATTGCTCCTCTTCCAGCAGCCTGATCAGGGGATCCTCCAGTCGCGAGCTGAGCAGCACGACGCCATCCACCCGGCCCCCTCGAACCATCCGGGTAAGGCTTTCCCGTTCTTCCTGCGCCAGGGAACCGGTGGCCATCAGAATATCGAAGCCGGAGCGGGAGGCGCGCGTGGAGATGCCGCGGATCAGCTCGGGGAAAAAGAAATTGCTGAATACATCATCCGGTGTCCGCGGCAGAATAATGCCAAGCGTGCAGGTTGTGCGCTTGGCCAGCCCCTGGGCGGCATGGTGGGGATGATAGCCGAGCTCGTCGAGTACCTGCCTGACCCGGAGAATGGTATCTTTTCCGATCCTTCCATTGCCGGCAATGACGCGCGAAACAGTCGAAGGGGATACCTGCGCTTTATTGGCAACATCTTTGATTGTAACCCTCATGAGAGCCTCCCGTCCCTTTGTGCAAGCGCTTGCTCACCTGATGATTCCTAATCATAGCTTAGGAGAAGAAAAACAGCAACGGAAAGATGAAAACGGCCGATAGAGCAAGTATAGAAGAGGAATAAATAGAATTTGGAAGATTTCTGCCATTTTATGAGTGAATTTAAGGGAATAAGCGAATTGCAAACGCTTTTACGATTGCTGTATGATGAATGCGAGCCAACGATTTACCAACTGATTCACCATAATTTAAAGGCAATGTTACCTGGAAGGGTACAACCTCGGCACCTTGTGCAGCGGGTTTGTACTCTTTTTTTGCATGCATGGCCTTATATGGACAGGTGGTATAGCGTTTGCGCAAATGATCGAATGACAACGGTGGGCAAGCAGGATGAAGCAATTAACCATGCTATTTATTCTGATTGAAGAAGGGGCGATTACAATGAACGGAGCGAAGAGAGCAAGGAAAACATCATGGGGAATGCTTCTGATGGGCCTGGCATTGGCGGTGATGATGGCGGCATGCAGCAACAACGGAGGCGGCAATGGGGCTGAAACTTCTTCGCCGGGCAATACCGGCGTAAATAGCGAGACGCCGGAGGAAACAGGCGGCAACGAAGAAGAGGAGATTGCGCCGGAGGAGGGAGCGAAGCTGGTCGTATGGGAAGCCAAAGAACAGCTGGCGTACATGCAGCAAGTCGGTGCCGCCTTCGAAGAGCAATTCGGTGTTCCGGTTACGGTAGAAGAGGTTGCAGGCGGCGATCAAGGCGGACGTCTGGCGACAGACGGGCCATCCAAGCTGGCAGCCGATGTACTGACGCTCCCTCATGACCAGATCGGTCTGGCGGTTACGGCGGGGCTGCTTCTGCCCAATGATCTGTTCGAAGAAGAGACGCGCGCCAACATGGTAGAGGCCGCCGTTACCGCATCCACCTACGATGGCATCTTGTACGGCTATCCCAAGTCGGTGGAGACTTACGGCATGTTCTATAATAAGGATCTGCTGCCCGAGGCTCCGCAGTCCTGGGATGACGTGATCGCTTTCGCCAATACCCATAATGATCCGAAGCAGAACAAGTACGCGATTATGTGGGAGTTCGTAGGTTACTACTCTTACCCGTTCATCGGCAGCTTCGGCGGCTATATTTTCGGGGAAGACAATATGAACCCCAATGATATCGGGCTGAACAACGAAGGAGCAGTCAAGGGCTTCACGTACCTGCAGAGCCTTCGCGACATTTTGCCGATGAATGCCGGCGACGTAACGTATGACGTAAAGACCCAGCTGTTCCAGGAAGGCAAGCTGGCCCTGAATATTGATGGTCCGTGGTCCGTGGCGGCCTTCAAGGACAAGGTGAACTTCGGCGTGGCCCCGCTGCCTCAGACTCCTGACGGTCAGCCATCCCTGTCATTCTCGGGCGTAAAATCCTATTACGTCAATTCGTATTCGAATTACCCAATCGCGGCCCGGCTGTTCGCGAACTTCGCCAGCAGCAAGGAAAACCAGCTCAAAAATTTCGAGATGACAGGCGCCATTCCGGCTAATATCGAGGCGGGCGAAGACCCGGCGATCAAAAATGACCCCATTACAAGCGGCTTCTTCCAGCAGTTCCAGAATTCCGTTCCGATGCCGTCGATCTCCCAAATCAACTCGGTGTGGGATCCGCTGAAGGCGGCGTTTATCTCCCTATGGGACGATGCCGGGCTGGATGCAAAGCAGACGCTGGATCAGATGGTAACGACGATTAAGGCGGATATCGCCTCGAAATAAATGACAGGTGGGTTGTGGCATGCAGAAAAAAACAATCGCAGTCCTTCTATCCATCCTGTTTATGGGTGCGGGGCAGCTGTATAACCGCCAATATTTAAAAGGGCTGCTGTTTCTGTTCATCCATGCAGCGGGCATATACAGCATGCTTCATTACCTGCAAGACTATCTGCGCGGCCTCATCACGCTCGGCGTTCAGCCGAGCGCGATGGTCAAGGTAGGCAAGCTGACCAAGATGGTGGAGGGGGATCACTCCATCTTCATGATGATCGACGGATTGGTCGCCTTGCTTGCGCTGATCTTGTATCTGTTCCTGTATGGACTGAATATCAGGGACGCCTGGCTGGTCGGGCGGTCGCGCGACCAAGGCGAGCGGCCCCATCACTTCATAGAATCCCTTAGAGAGATTAATCGCAAGCACTTTGCCTATATGGTGCTTGCCTTGCCGGCCGTTGCCATCTTGTTCCTGACGATCCTGCCGATTATTTTTTCCGTTCTGCTTGCCTTTACCAACTATGCGGATCCCATTCTCCCGCCTGCCAATCTTGTTGATTGGGTGGGCTTTGACAATTTCGTGAAAATGGTGAATCTCAAGGTATGGAGCTCGACCTTCGGCGGCGTGCTGACCTGGACATTGACATGGGCTGTAATCGCTACGTTCACGACCTATGTCGGCGGCGTGCTGGTCGCCGTCCTTATTCAACAACCGGGCATCCGCTTCAAGAAGCTGTGGCGTACCGTTCTTATTGTGCCGTTCGCGATTCCGAGCATGATCTCGCTGCTGGTCATGCGCAATATGTTCAACAATCAGTTCGGTCCCATTAACGGTTATCTGCGGGCAATCGGTTTGGAGGGGATCCCGTGGCTGACGGACCCGTTTTGGGCCAAGGTTACGGTGATACTCGCCAATATGTGGCTGGGCATTCCGGTCACGATGATCCTGGCGATTGGCGTGCTGACTACGATTCCCAAGGATATGTACGAAGCAGCCGAGGTGGACGGCGCGGGTTCCGTGCAGAAATTCCGTATGATTACATTGCCGATGGTGCTGTTTGCAACGGCGCCGATCGTAATTATGCAGTTCGCGGGCAATATCAACAGCTTTAACGTCATTTACCTGCTGACTAGCGGCGATCCGGTCAATTCCAATTATCAGTATGCCGGCCATACCGATCTGCTCGTCACTTGGCTTTATAAGCTGGCGCTCAACCAGTCGCAATACAGCTTCGCCTCGGTAATCGGCATTGTTATTTTCCTGCTGGTGGCTTCCTTCTCCATCTGGAGCTATAGGCGGACGCGATCCTACAAAGAGGAGGACATGATCGCATGAACAGAGGACCGGCCGCTGTCGCCAAATTATCGTTAAGCTATGTGATTCTGATTATTCTCAGCTGCATCAGCCTGTTCCCGGCGCTCTGGATTGTCATGTCCTCGCTCAAGGTCGGCAACAGCTTGTTCAGCGACACCTTCATACCTAAAAGTTTCACCTTCGAACATTATATAAATCTATTCCAAAATACCAGTTATCCGCTGTGGTTTCTGAATACCCTTAAAGTAGCGGCGCTATCGACGGTGCTCGGCACGTTTCTGCTGTTGTTATCCTCTTACGCGATCTCGCGTTATCGGTTCGCGGGCAGGAAGACAACGCTCACCACGCTGCTCGTCCTGCAGATGTTCCCGGGATTTATGGCGATGATTGCCATCTATGTGCTGCTTAATACCGTGGGCTTGTTGAACTCCCATTGGGCTTTGGTGCTTGTCTACAGCAGCGGGGCGATCATCACGAACGTGTTCGTGGCCAAGGGTTTCCTCGACACGATTCCCAGAAGCCTGGAGGATGCGGCGCGGATAGACGGCGCCAGCCATATGCGATTGTTTTTCTCCATTATGATTCCGCTGTCCAGGCCGATGCTGACGTATGCGAGCCTCATGATCTTTAACGGCAGCTTCGTGGATTTCATATTCGCGGATCTCGTGCTCCGCACGGAGGAGCAGCGGACGCTGGCCGTCGGTCTCTATCGGATGGTAAGCCAACGCAATTCAACGGAATTCACATTGTTTGCAGCCGGAGCCGTGCTGGTGGCCATTCCGGTCACCATGTTGTTCATGTTCTTGCAGCGATTCCTGGTGGAAGGGCTGACGGCTGGGGCGTCCAAGGGATAAAAAACGTCTTAAAGAAATAAACACGCCGCATTCGGCGTGTTTATTTGTGTTTAGTAGTTTCTTCTTATATGAGAAGCATCTTCCTGGCAACTCTTTAAAAAACTTCGATTTCAGACAAGCCGTTGTTAAGCCAGCCAGAGTTGGACGAATCGACTTGGAACTTCATCCATGTAATGCCGCTTTTTGCGGGAAAGGTCACTGTAATCGGAGCCCCGGCGTTATCGAGCGCTCCGACAGCGATGCTCGATCCATCACTGAAGGTCAGCGTACCGGACTGAATGTTATCATACGGATTAGAACGGTCATATAATTTGACGGATTCAATTGTAATGCCAGCGTTCCAAGTCAATTTGATCCATGGACGCTCCTCGCCATTAGATGCCCATTCTCCGGCTCCCCAAATATGTTTGACGCCATCGATTGTTAGGGCGCCATTTAAGGTCGGATCGGCCGAAGAGGTTTCCAATTTGTTGGCTGCAGGCGCTTTGTTGCCGCTTACGACTAGACCTAACTCATATTTCAGCAATTGATCCAGCAAATATTTTCCTGCCACGTTTTCCCTGGCGTCATGATCCGTAATGAGATCGCCGGTCAGGTCGCCGCCTGCCGCAAGGCTGTCGAGGCGCAGTGTCGTCTGAAGCAGCGTGCCGCTGCCAACATTGAATTTAGATAAGTAGGAGCTTACGGAATAGCCGCGTAAATCCATTCTCGCAATGATAGGTTGATGAGCCGCAAGATTCGTCCCCCCGTAAAACCCTTTGTAATCGAGCGAATAGTCGGTTGCCAAATCGAGAAACTGCTGGTTGCCGAAACCTTCATGAGGGAATTGTCCCAGTGCGGGATGCTCATTCGGAATAAAGGCAAACGCCCCGATATTAAATGTGCCTGATTGTGATGCGACCGGTCCGGCGCCGTGACCGACATAAAGCACTTTCCCGCCGTTGTTCAAATAGCTGTTGATGGTCGCGCTCCAATCTGTTGTAATGAGTAGATCCGGATTGTCGTTAGCCCAAGCCGTCATCCAGGGATAACGGGTTATCAGATCCAACTTATTGGCAGGGTCGTAAACCTGAACCGATTTATCCGGACTAGATAAAGGTGTATCCGAATATACCCAGACCGGCCAGTCGTTCGTAACGATATAATCTCCGCCATTGGCGGTTAGCGTCACTTGAAGCGTATATTTATACGAGCTTGCGTCGTCCGGTGTGGTAAATGTAATAGCATTCAAGTCGTATACATCGCCGTTTGCAAGTGTTACACCGTTCTGGCTCGTTCCGGACGAAATGATCGTCCCGTCTGCTTTCAGCTTCCAAGTGACTGAGCCATTCGTAATTGCGGTTCCGTCGTAATGCGACAGCTTCGGGGCAACGGTAAATGAAGAACCTCCCCACACGTTGAGTGTCTGCCGATCAAGCAGCAACGCCGTCGGGTTTGTCGATTTTGTTAATTCAGCCGAGTCGAACTTGAGATCGCCGTTATCGTCATAAAAACCGGCTTGCGTTTGCGCGATATCGCGAATGTGTGTAACGAACAATCCGGCTACTCTGCTATTCATTTTGGATGCTTCGATATAATGCTTCTTGGACATTTGCGCATTTGCGATGGAAGAAGATCTAAACGCATTGATTTGCGCGAGACTGAAGCCTTGGTTTTGCAAAATCGTCTCGGGATCATTCGTTCCGAACATCGTCCACCACCAAGGCAATGTCCCGCCGTTGGCGTTCTTGATCGCGGTCGTATTGCGAATGGTATCGGTATCGGCATATTCGCCCAGAATAAGGGGTTTATCAACGCCGCCGCTAGCTCTGGCATTTGCCCAAACATCGATAATTTCTTTGAATTTGTTTAGTTGATAGTAGGGGTGGGTCGCGTAGAAATCGCCGTATTTCGTCATCCCTCCCGAACTGTTGTCCAGAAATAGCCGGTTAGGAGCCAGCGACTTGCCCATGTTGTACAAATCGAACATTAACGAGTCCATCTTTGGCGAGAAGGTTATCATTTCGCAATTGAAGTCGCTCATGATGACGCTCGGATGGTTACGATCTTTTATCACCATTTCGGTTATATTGCTGCGCGATCGGGAGAAGAAGTCATCCGACTCGACCGGATGCCAGATTGGATATTCAATGTAGACAAGCATGCCTTGCCGGTCCATTTCATCAAGAACATACTTTGGCGGCACCGTCAGGGTGTATTTGATGGTATTGAATCCTGCGTTCTTTAGATCGGTGATTTCTTTTTGTACTTGCGAGACAGAAGGCGCCTCTGCAAGCGTGTCCCAATAAAGTCCCCAGTGAAGCATGCCGGTAAGGAAGATGTTTTCATTATTCAGTTGAATTTTTTTGCCTGATACGCTTATTTTTCGCATCCCAAAGTCTACGGTTTCGGCATCGAGCACGGACGACCCTTCTTTGACCGATACGGTGGAAGTATAGAGATGGGGGGCGGATGTTGACCAAAGCTCGAAGGACGGCATATTTACATAAAAGCTGATGTCGGCCATCCCGTGCGCGTCCAGCGTTACGGAGCTCGAACCTGAATAGGAAGTGCCACCCCCAGCGCGGGGCGCAATATCAGAATGAAACGTTAATGATCTTGAGATGTTGCTCTTGTTGTGCACGCTCAGTCGCACTTCTGCACGATTATTATCGATATCGGGATTCATAAATACATTTTCTATATAGATGTTTTTGGAGGTGCTTAAGTTGACGTCTTGCCAAATTCCGCCGTAATTAATAGCAATTGTATCCTGAAGAAAGCCGGCATTCGTCTCTTTAACGGGAATTGTCCCGGTACCGGAGTTCAATCGCGAATCAAATTGATCGGTTACTCGAACGATCAGCGAGTTCGTTCCGCCTGCATTAACGATGTTGTTCATCGAGCTGATGTCGAATTTAAACGGCACATAGCCGCCTTCGTGAGAACCGATGAACTTGCCGTTCAACCATGCCTCCAGCTTATAGTCGGCAGCATCGAACTGCAGCCACTTGATTTCATCGGATGCAAGCGAAGGGATCGAAATATTCGTCTTGTACCAGCCTACTCCGTCGAATCGTTTTGGGTCTTGGTAAACGGAATCGATTGTACTGCCTACGTGAGCGTAAATTCGGACTTTCGCGGCGGAAAGGTTGGACAGGCTTCCGATATGATGATCCGTACGTTCGTAATAGTTTAATCCGTTTGGATTATAATGGCCGATAACGACCGTATGGTCCGTTCCTCCATTATCGTATTTGGACTCTTCCCAAGCTCCCAGCGAGGAATTGTAGGTCATGAGCCGAATATTAAAGTTGCGATCCGTTGCGGCTGTCCAATTCGTTAAATCATTCGACCAGTAGCTGTTTCCCGATGGAGCGTTGCCGCTGGCGAATAAATCCAGCGTATTCGTTTGCATGTTTCCGGGGTTGTCGATTGTCGAATCAAGAATGATCGAGTTATTGCCCGCCTTTAGATAACTGATCGGAACGGGGATTTCGATCCAATGGTTGCCGTTATCCTGCAGATTGGAAATATCGGCGGATACCCACTCGTTGTCATTTAGTTTTACTTTTACAAAATTTTTTTTGACACCGGAAAAGGACAGACTTGTTTCCCATGCCGAAGGAACGGCAATATTTTGCCAGACTGCATCATCAAGCTTCGAATATTGCAGGCGGACATTCCAATGTCGATCGCTGTTTTGCATAAAGTTGACGCCGTCATTGCTGTACCATGCCAAATGGGTCGTGCCGCCAGGGATTGTTGCCAATAAGTCCAGCGAATCATCCCCCATATTACTGCCGCTAACAATGGTCGAATCGAAAGTGACAGCGTTATCGCCATCGAGCAGATCGGCATGATTTAAGGGAATTTCGATCCAATGTGTCTTGTTGTCCATATACTGGCGAAGATCTACATGCTGCCATTGACCATCATTAATATTCACCTTTAAGCAGTAACAGGTTTCCCCTGTTTTACGGGTAAGATTGCTGCCCACATGAATTTGAGCCATGATTTTGGCATATTGGACATCGTTTTTGTCGGGAATATTCAATACCATGCGTTCGATGTAAGTCTTGCCATTGGGTGAATAGCGCCCAATTACCGTTGATGTGTCGCGAACGCCGGAATCGTATTTGATGATGCGAATATCATTTTCTATATCCGGGTAGATCTGCCAGGTCCCATTAAGGCTGGCCTTGTCGGTAAAAGCTTCAGCTTTTTTCATTGCAAGCGCTCCCATTACTATGATCGTAAAACAAAGGATTGGCAGGACAAGCCGTAAACTCCTCACACTGTGTTCCTCCTTTAGGATAGATGGATCATGTCAGGCCCATTATGACTGAATGCGAGAACGGTGCTCCCTCACCTCCCGTTTTTAAAAAATACAACTGGTTACGTGTGGAATATATCATGTTAAATTAGGAGGAGTCAATCCTAAATATCATGACAAATTATTGTTGACATTACAAATCGACCGTGCTAATTTTAATCATATCGGACAGTGAAGTTATTGGTTTCTGGCCAGAACTTTAAACTTACTGGCTGAAATATACAGGCAAGAGGGGGGTTATATGCCATTTGTAAAGACAAATAGAGCGAAGTTCATTTTTTTGCCCTTGTTGTTGTTGTCAGCTGCGGCAATCGCTTTTTTTGTTCTGTGGAGCCAGCGGGGCGGACAGAACGTTTCTTCGGGCTTCCTGGAGAAGGAGGGGGTCTACAACGTTCAGGTGCATGGCGCCAAGGGCGACGGAACGACGGACGACACAGAGGCGATTCGCAGCGTCATCGACTATGTGCAGAGCGCGGGAGGGGGAATCGTCTTTTTCCCTGCCGGCAAATACAAAGTCTCGTCAACGCTGCTTCTATCAGGCAATAATGTAGAGCTGCGGGGGGCGGGCAAGGCTTCGGTCATTTTTATGGATAAGAGCGACGGTACGGTCATTAAAATCGGCAACGAAAATGAAATGATGCATACGACGCATAACAAAGTAACGAATCTGACGATTGACCGTGCCGTGCCGCCTGATCCGGATATCGAGGGAAAGATCTCGTACGGCATTCATGTTGAGCGTGCGCGCTTCACTACTTTGGATGGCGTCATCGTCTATAATGCAGCCTATGGCATCGGAGTGGGCGAAAAGGGCGGGGACGGGTTTCCGAACCAATTTACGAATATTGTAAATTCGTATGTCATGTATTCCGGAAGCATGCAGCCGGTATCGACGTTTCCCGGCGCAAATATCGTTTTTTGGTCAGGCGCGGACTATAAGGTTAATACGACATTCGTAGAGCCGACCCATGTCGGTATCTTGATGACGGGCAATGCGAACGGTATCAACATCAACGAAACGACCGTCATTAACGGCGCGCCTTACAAGAAGGGCATTGTCAGCATTGGCAAAGGCTTCGCCCGCTACATCAGCAATTCGATCATTGAAAATGCGCTCGAAGAACAAATCTATATCGGTGAAGGCTCGCAGCGGGTCACCGTATCCGATTCGTGGATCGGAGCGGGCAGTCGCAACGATAAGAACGACCGCGCCGGGATCGTCATCGAGGACACAACGCAAAAAGTGACGATCGCCAACAACAGAATTGGCGATCAGCGCAAGCAGGCCATACTTTCTGCCGGATTCAACGTCATTATTCAAGGCAATACAATCGAAGAAAACGTCAATTCCGGCTGTGCTTGCGATAGCGTGGAGATTACTGGAGGAGATTATGTCATCGTCTCGGACAATCGGGTGTTTGGCAGTCTCGATCGGTATGGCATTCATGTCAGCGGCAATACCGATTACTACACCATTACCGGCAACGTGTCGCCGGAAGCTGGCGTGCATGCGGCCGCCGCTGGTAAAAATGCGATCGTTAAAGATAATTTGTAAACGCATAATGAAAGCGCTTAATACTTAGTGATATATTTGTTTAAGGGGGAAAAGTAAATGAAATTTATCGGTTCGAAAACGAAGAGCACTATAATGATTAGCCTTTTGGCGGTTATGGTCGGCTTATCTGCTTGCAGCAACGAAGGCAACAGTCCCAGTCCGACAATAAACACGCCTACGGACAATCCCGATGCTTCAGGCAAGCTTAAGGGCAGGATCGTCCTTTCTAACAAAATGGCTGAGCAAACGGCGCTGCTGGAAAAGGCAATCGAAGAATACAAGAAGGTACAGCCCGATGTGACGGTCGATTATCAGATCAAGCCTTGGGAAGGTTACGAAACGTTTCTGAAAACGACTCTGGTTGGAGGCAGCGCGCCGGACGTCATGTTTACGGAGGAGGCGAATACGTTCCGGGCGCAGGACTCGATCATTTCGCTCGACGACTATCTAAATACTCCGAATCCGTACTCGGATACGGAGAAGCCGTGGAAGGACGATTTTGTCGCCCCCTACATCGATATGACGCGAGATGGGGCGGGACGATCGAACATGGTGCCATGGTCCATATTTAGCCTGGGGCTGTTCTATAACCAGGAAATGTATGAAAAGGCCGGAGTTGCGCAGCCTCCAGCGACATGGAACGAATGGAAGCAGGTGAACCAGCAGTTGGCGGACGCGGATTTCTTGCCTTGGGGATTGGCCATTAAACCGGACGACGCTCAAAGCTTGTGGGCCATCGGCAACTGGATGAACGCCGCTTTCCGCTCGGATTACGAGGTGCTTAATCTCAAGCATAAGGAAGGGTGGAGCTACGATCCGAACGACCCGGCTTCGACGGTCGGCGAAGCGATTACAATCGACGAGCTGTGGATCGGCTACAAGAAGGGCATTCTCGACCCGGCCAAATCGGAGAAGCTGCGTTCCCTCTTCCAGCTGTTCAAAGAGATGACCCCCTATATGAACAAGGACTTTATGGCCATCGGGGGCTCGGAAGTGCCGCAGCGGTTCCTGACCGCCAAAAATGCCCAGTTCTATAACGGAACCTGGTTCGTCGGCAATATCAACATGCATATGGAATCGCTCAAGGCCGATGGCAAGGAGGATCAAACATTCCGCTGGGGCGTCATTCCGTTCCCTAAGGTTGGAGCTGAGAACGGTGCTTTTTTTGACAAAGGCGAGTCAAATGAACTGTCGGGACTGCGTAACGGATTCATGGTCAAGAAGTCGGACGATGCAAACACTACCAACATTGCGATTGATTTCCTCCGTTTTCTGACGAGCCCGAAAATGGCGTCCGAGCTGTTCCAATTAAAAAATCCGGACAGCGGCAAACGCTACGTAGCAGATATAGCCGCGATTGCGGGCGTCCCTCCAATGGAAGGTGCGGAGATGCTTTCGCCTGAACGCAAATATGCCGATCTCAACCTGACGTTTTTCGCCGATCAGAAGGATCAGGACGAGTTCTGGGGGCAATGGCAAAAATATTTGACCGACAAAATAACGCTGGACGAATTTGCGGCCCAGCGCAGCAAATCGTTTGGAGCGGGTATTGAGCGTCAATTAAAGCTGCTCCAAAGCGAGGTGGACCAGGCTCTGATCGATAGCGAGTTGAAATAAGGAACAAGGGGAGAGCGGGCTAGCCCTTGCATGTCTGCGGGGCTGGTCCTGCTGTTCACTCCAAATGCCGGAGGAGATGGGTGGAATTTTGGCTTCGAAAATCAATTTTCGCGCGTTGTTCAAGAACAAATGGCTTTATGCCGGCTTGCTTCCATCATTCGGCCTGCTCGCCATATTCTCGTATTATCCGTTTTTTAATTCGTTTTACACTTCGCTGCTCGATTCGAACGGCGTCAATCACAGCAAGTTCGTCTGGCTCGCCAATTTCGTTGAACTGCTGACAAACGATGCCGAGTTTTACCCCGCGCTAAAGGTGATGGCGGTCTTTGCAGTGGCTGACGTAGTCAAGGCGGTCAGCGTCCCCTTGTTTGTGGCGCTCATGATCCACCACCTGCGCAGCGAGCGGGCGAAGTACATTTTTCGCGTCCTGCTCGTCGTTCCGGCGGTTGTCCCGAGCATGGTCGGGCTGCTTTTGTGGAAAAGCTTTTTGAGCGAAACGGGGATGATCAACGAGCTGTTAAAAGTAATCGGAATGGGACAATTTGCGACAAGCTGGCTGGGAAATGAGGATACGGTCATTGGAGCTCTCATTTTTATCGGATTTCCGTGGGTAAACGGCGTCGGTACATTAATCTTGTTAGCCGGCCTGATCAATATCTCCAAGGAATTATATGACGCGGGGCGCGTCGATGGCGTATCAGCCTGGAGGCGAATGTGGAACATCGAAATTCCCTTAATTCTGCCACAGCTCAGGTTGCTGATCATTTTGACAATCATCGGCAGCATCCAATCGTATGAGAGCATCCTGATCATTACGCAAGGCGGTCCGTACGGCATTACGAATGTGCCGGGGCTTATGCTGTACAACAATGCCTTTAGCTATGGGCGCGTCGGCTACGCTTCTGCAATCGGCATCGTGCTGTTCTTGCTCATTATTGGCTTTACCTACATTAATAATCGCTATAATCGTGTAGACGCATAAATGCCGAACGACAACAACCGAACATGCAGGGGAGGGAATGCGGTGCAGAACCGCAGATGGCTCGTGTTTGAAGCGCTCCGCTATATCGCGTTGAGCGCGATGATGGCTTTCTCGCTTTACGGTCTCTTTTTCATGGTCATGAATTCGTTCAAGACAGAAGCGCAAATGACGATCAATTACTGGCTGCCGGAGTGGAAAAATCTTGCCTGGGAAAATTACGAATTCGGGTGGAAGGCTGTCTCGCCCTACATTTGGAACAGTATCTATATTGGCTTGTTTACCGTGGCGGGCACGCTGCTTGTCGGCGTCATTTCTGCCTATATTTTCGCCCGGTTCCGCTTTCCCGGGAAAGAAATGCTGTATATCGGCGTCATCTCTCTTATGATGATTCCGGGCATTCTGACCTTCATTCCTTCATTCATCATCGTGCAGAAGCTCGGTCTGCTGAATTCTCCGCTAGCGCTGATTATCCCCGGAATCGCCGGCGGACAGGTCATGGCCATCTTTCTTCTGCGCGCCTTCTTCGAGCAAATATCGAAGGAGCTGCTAGAGGCGGCAAGAATTGACGGAGCGACCGAAGGAAGCATTTTGCTGCGAATCGTGCTGCCGTTGGCGATACCGATGGTCATGACCATCTCGATACTGACGCTGCTCGGCTCATGGAATTCCTATATTTGGCCGCTTGTAACCATTAGCGACCAAACCTACTGGACGCTGCCGCTGGGCATTGCCAATATCAGCAGCGGATACGACGTCAAACGAACGCAGATGTATGCCGCATACACGGTCGCTTCGCTGCCGCTCATGGCAGTCTTCTTGTTTACGATGAAATACTTTATCGAGGGGCTTAGCTCCGGTTCCGTCAAAGGCTGATTCCATTGACAAACGTATTCGTTCTGGTTAAACTGAACTCACGATTTGTAATGTCAAATACGAAATGTGTTTTCAAAGGAGTAAACATGGAATCGGAATCACCTAAGTATTCACAAATTAAGCAGTACATCGTTCAGAAAATTAATCAGGGCGATTTTAGGCCGCATGATCAGATACCGACAGAGTTCATGTTGTCGGAAAAGTTCGGTGTCAGCCGGATTACGTCCAACCGGGCCATTCGCGAGCTGGAGATGGAAGGGTATATTTATCGGACGCGGGGCAAAGGCAGCTTCGTGGCTTCTCCTAACGATCGTCTGGCAGGTGCCGGTACCGAGTACAGCGTGCCCGATGCGGCACGCAGGGTTGCCGTGATTTTTGCAGATGTCCAGCATCATCAGTACGGGTATACCACCTGTATGGAAATATTGCTGGGCGCGCAGCGGGTGCTTGCCGAGCACGGATACGACGTATCTATCTTTTTCAGCGATGAGAGCGAGGAGCAGGAGCAAAGTCTGATCACTGCGGCTTCGAGCGGCCAATTTTCCGGTTTTCTCCTTTTGCCATTATCCAGCAATCATGAGCAAGAGGAGTTGAAGCGGCTGAACGAGCGGCGTTTTCCGTTCGTCGTTATCGACCGCACGATCCGGACGCTGCGAACGAATCTGGTCACTTCCGACAACTTTGACGGGGCTTACCAAGCGGTTTCCTATCTGATTGAGCAAGGGCATCGCAATATCGCGTTTTTGTCGCTCAAAATCGACTATGCCTCATCGGTGCACGAACGTTATAGAGGTTACTGCGAAGCGTTGAGCGATCACCGGATTCCGCTGCGCCGGGAGCTGGTTATGGAAGACTACATTCCGGCAAATATGGCGGCGATCACCGAACGGCTCCTGGAGCAGATCCAATCTCCTACGGACAAAGTAACGGCAGTGTTTGCCATCAATGACGAAATTGCGATCGACGTGATGAAGGCACTGCCTCAGCGCGGCGTGGCAATACCGGAAGATGTCAGTCTGATCGGCTTCGATGATTCTCCCATGCTGGATCATGTGTCGATTCCGCTCAGCTCGGTCAAGCAGTTCCGCAAGCGGTTAGGCGAACAGGCCGGCGAAATGCTCATTCGGCATATCGAGGATAACGAGCTGCCGCTGGAGCATGTGATGCTTAACACAAAGCTGGTCGTCCGCAAGTCGACGGGCAAGGCGAAATAAAGAGGCGGTGCCGCATTGCATGAATGGCAATGCGGTGCAGCCGGCGATTCGGCTGGCGGCATTATAATGTAAGCGCTATATTGTAATTTCAAAAGTCATGTCAACATGTCAAATGGAAGGTCGTGTACAGCTAATGAAACGTATTTATATTGTGCCTCATACCCATTGGGATCGGGAATGGTATTTGTCCTATCAACATTTTCGCATCCGTCTAACCCGGCTGATCAAGGGGCTCCTGGAGATCCTCGACAATGATCCTGACTACGTCAGCTATCATCTCGACGGGCAGGCCAGCGTACTGGACGATTACTTGGAAATTCATCCGGAAGATCGGGAGCGGCTGAGCACCTTAATTGCCGAGGGGCGGATCAAGGTTGGACCTTGGTATGTGCAGCCGGACGAATCGCTTGTGAGCGGAGAATCGTTAATTCGCAACTTCTCCCTGGGAATCCGCAAGACGGAGGAGATGGGCGGCAGTCTCAAGTTTGGCTACTTGCCGGATATGTTCGGGCACATCTCGCAATTGCCCCAACTACTGAGGGGATTCGGCATGTCGCAAGCGGTCGTCTGGAGAGGCCTTGGCGACGTTGCTGCCCGCAGCCAATCCGAACTGCTGTGGGAAGGGGCCGATGGCAGCGAGCTGTTTACTTACAGGTTATCCAATCAGATGGGCTACTCGGAATTGTTCCGCCTTTATTCCGATCCGGATAAAGCAGCTGAACAAATACGTGGTGCAGCAGAGCGCCATCTTATTCCTGCATCGGGCATTGACACGCTGCTATTAATGGTCGGCGTCGACCATATGGAGCCGCAGCGCGATCTATCCCGCATAATCCGCGAAGCAGCTCCGCTGCTGCCGGAATATGAGCTGGTGTTCGGCACGATCGATGGATTTCTAAACGAAGCAGAGGAGAAAACGTACGGGAAGGATCTGTTCAAAGCGCATGGAGAGCTTCGCGATACGAACCGTGTCACTAGCGGCGGGTTTAACTTTCTTTTGGCAAACGTGCTTTCCTCGCGAATGTACCTGAAGCAGGCCAATGCACAGGCCCAATATTTGCTGGAACGATGGGCGGAGCCGTTCTCAACCATAGCTTGCGGTTTGGCGGGTAATCGCTACCCGGATCGCTTGCTTGAGCAGAGCTGGATCTATCTGTTGCAAAACCACCCGCATGACTCCATTTGCGGCTGCAGTCGTGACGAGGTTCACCGGCAGATGATGACGCGTTTCGAATGGTCGACGGAGATTGCCGGACAATTGAAGGACGAGGCCCTCTATTCATTACTGGCGCAAGTCGACACATCGGTGCTTCCGAATAACCGGATCATCTTTCATGCCATTAATCCGTTGGAGCATACGCGGCGCAATACGGTCATGGCGGAGTTGTACCTGCCTGCCGATGCCCCTGCCTTCCGGACGATCGATATTTACGACTCCGAAGGGAAACGGCTTCCGAGCCAGGTGATGGATGTGCGGCCTGAATTCCGCTGCGTTCACCATCACGAGACTGCCGTGCGCGATATGGCGATGCTGCATAACGCTGCTCCTCCCGAGGAGCGAGGCATATTGCCAGGGCTGGAATATTCGCTGAAGGCGACAGTTGCATTCGTTCCGCAGACGCTGCCCGCACTAGGTTATGCCACCTTTACAGCAGTTCCGAACCGGAAGCGGGTACCGGAACGAGGGGTTATCGCGAAAGGGAATTCGCTTGAAAACGAGTGGCTGAAAGCAGACGTGCATTTCGACGGCAGTGTGACGCTTTATGACAAGAAGAACGGCCATTGTTATCAAGGGCTGCTCGTATTCGAAGACGGCGGCGATGGAGGGGACGGTTATACGTACTCCGCCCCGCTAATCGATGAGGTGTTCACGACGAGAGGGATTCAAGCTTCCGTCACGGTCGCGGCCGATGGCGAGGCACTCGGCGTACTGCGCATCGAGCGAAGCTGGGAGCTGCCTGCGGGTCTGGCGTCCGATCGCAAACGCAGGGCTTTGGAGAGACGGATCTGCCGACTCGTCACTGAGGTCAGCCTGGGAGCGGAGGACGAATGGCTGGGCGTAAAGGTCATTTTCGACAATCAGGCTGCCGATCATCGGCTGCGGGTGGCGCTTCCTACAGGACTGAAAGCCGATACGTCTTGGTCTTCTGCCGCCTTCGATCTTGTAGAAAGGTCTGTACAGGTCGTTCAGCCAGATGAGGCCGCGTGGATTGAGGATGCTGTAGGCGTCTTCCACAATCATGGTTTTGCCGGTATGACCGATGCCGGCGGCGAGCGGGGGTTTGCCGTTGCGCCTCTTGGCTTACCGGAATGCGAAGCGACCGCGGACGGAACCTTGTATTTGACGCTGCTGCGTGCGGTCGGCTATCTTGGTTCGCCGGATCCGCTGACAATCGTGAGCGGCGCAGGGCCGAATTTCCCGACGCCGGACGGACAATGCCAGGGAACGCATACGTTCCGCTTCGCGCTAGTGCCGCATCAAGGCCGTCCGCTGGAAGGAGAAGTATGGCGAAGAGCGCATGAGCATCATTTGGCGGTCCAAACGGTTCAAATGCGGCATTCGGCGAAGGTTGCCGATCAGAACGGGGGGGATGGAACGGGAGCGTTGCCCCTGACGCAATCGTTTCTCCAGCTGGGCGGGGAGCGGCATTCGTTCGTCCTGTCCGCGCTGAAAAAAGCGGATTCGCGCGACAGCATCCTGATCCGCCTTTTTAATGCATCCGACGTTACAGGACGGACGATGCTCCGCTGGTGGCAGCGTATCGGCGAAGCGTATGCCGTAGATTTGGCGGAAAACCGACTCGCTCCGTTAGTTGTCACGGATGAACAGGAAATCGCTATTGAAGCGGACGGCAAAAAAATCGTCACGATCGAGATCGTGCCTGTATGAACGGCCGCTTGAACCTGAGCGGTGACGATTGGCAGCTGACCGGCTGGTACCGTAATCAGTGGCGGTTTACGGTATCGATGGAGCTAGGGGAGACGTTTCCTCCTCCGGTCGGGCCGATTGCCGCGACAGTGCCCGGGGCCGTGCAATCCGATTTGCTCAAAGCCGGATTGTTGGACGATCCCAACAGGGGATTGCGCAGCTTGAGCGGCGAGTGGGTGAATAACCGGGAATGGTGCTACGAAAAGAAGTTCGATATTCCGGACGGCTGGCCGTTGGACCGGTGCGAGCTTGTGTTCGAAGGGCTTGATTACGCCGGGGAGATCTCTCTCAATGGCGTGAAACTTGGCGAATTCGAGGGTTTCTTTTGGCCTCATGCCTTTGATGTTTCACCTTATATTCGTACAGTATCCGAGGGCTCGAACCACCTGCGTGTCATGTTCAGGCAATCGCCGGAGATCGACGGCCAGTACGGATACACCCACCTTGTCACCACCCTGAAGCCGCGATTCAATTATGTCTGGGACTGGTGCCCGCGCATCGTGCCGGTTGGCATCTGGCAAGACGTCTGCCTGTATACGTACCGGGCTACGAAGCTGACTGATTTTTGGCCCCATGCGACTCTAAACGATGATCTGCATACGGGGCAGGTTCGTTTTGCCGCCTCCGTGGAGACGCTCGCAGCAGGGCCATACAGGGCCGAATATCGGCTTAAGGACGAGGATGACGCCGTCCAGTACGAATGGTCAGAGACACTTATGCTTAAAGGCGGGGTTAACTCCTTCGAGCATATGGCGGAAGTGGGCGAAGTACAGTCATGGTGGCCGAACGGTTATGGCAAACCTTCCCTCTACACGGCTGAAATCAAGCTGCTGAGCGAACAGGGGGAGGAGCTCCAGGCCGTGGTTAAAACGATCGGCTTTCGCAAGCTGGAATGGGTTGCGAATGAGAACGCGCCTGTCGGCGCTTTGCCCTATACGCTCGTAGTCAATGGCAAGCGCATATTCATTAAGGGCGTCAATTGGGTGCCGATTAAGCCTCTCTACGGTTCCGTGACGGAGCAGGACTACCAGCAATATGTCGGCCGATTTTGCGATATGAACGTTAACCTGCTGCGTGTATGGGGCGGCGCTATCATTGAGCAAGAAGCCTTTTTTCAGGTATGCGACGGCCTGGGTTTGCTTGTATGGCAGGAATTTCCCCAATCGTCGAGCGGCATCAGCAACCTGCCGCCTGATGATCCGGCTGTGCTAGCGACATTGGAGCGGGCAGCCGCCCAAGCAATCCGGGAGAGGCGCTCGCATCCCTCGCTGGCGGTGTGGTGCGGAGGCAATGAGCTCATGTGGGAAGGGGGTGTGCCTGTTGATGAGCGACATCTCAATATCGCCATGTTGAAGCGATTGGTTGCGGAGCTCGATCCGGGACGGCGGTTTTTGCCTGCAAGCGCATCGGGTCCGACTTTCGTGGCCGATGCCAGCCGATTTGGCCAGGGACTCCATCATGATGTCCATGGTCCGTGGCAGTATTTGGGCGATCGCGAGCATTATGCTTTCTTTAATAGCGACGATGCCTTGTTTCGCTCGGAAACAGGGACGCCGGGCACGTCTCGGGCGGCAACGATACGCAAGTGGGCGGATGGGCTGCCTGTATGGCCGCCTACCCGGGACAATCCGTACTGGGTTCATCGCGGAGCCTGGTGGATCCAGTGGGAGCAATTGGGCGCGTTGTTCGGATTGTGGGCTGCGGATGCGGATGAGCTGGATTTGTATTGCCGGGTCAGCAGGTATATGCAGGCAGAGTCGCTGCGGTACGCCGTGGAAGCAACTCGCCGGCGGGAACCGGAAGCTTCCGGGTTTATCGTCTGGATGGGCAACGAACCATTTCCGAACAATGCGAATACATCCGTCATCGAATATGACGGCATGCCGAAACCGGCTTACTACGTGTTGAAGAAAGCCTACGCGGGCCTGCATCTCTCCGCGCGCTACAGCCAATTGGCGTACAAAGAGGGCGATACTTTCGCATGCGGCATCTTTATCCACAATGAACATTCCGAGATTGAGGGGCTAGAGGCCACAGTGAATGTATCGCTGTATGGAGCGGACGGGAATCTGCTAAAGCGGTGCGTTTACGACTGTTCTTTGGGCGTTGGAGCGCAGCTGGCGGGGGATTTTTCCTGGATAGTGGAACGCCCGGCGCATGGTGTATTTGTACTGCGGCTGGAGGCTGTCGCCGGGGAATGGACTGTAGAGCGTAACGAGTACGCTTTCGCTGTGGAGAGTTCTGCCCCCCTGGAGCCGCTGCTGCAGCTTCCGCGGGCGCAAATTGTCATAGAAAGGGAGCCGGTAGTACTTCATACAGCTTTTATTCTGGTTAATGTTTCACCTGTATGCGCCATTGGGCTGATGGTGATGGAACGTGATCCCGGGCAGTTTGTATGTTTCGACCGCAATATGGTTGTGCTGTTGCCAGGAGAGCGGTTGCAGATGAATTGGGCTCAACGGAACCTTAAGGAAGGCAGCGAATTCATTCCTATTATAGAAGGGCTGAATGTCGAGGCCGATTGTAACGAGTGGCAGCATAATTTAAAGGAGGAATCGTAGATGATGAATCAATTTAAATTTCGTATGCGAATACTGGTTGCTATTTTGGCGACGGTTGTACTAGGGGGAAGTACCATAACTGCACCTGACCTAGCCGTAGCGGCAAGCGTGACGGATTACAATGTAAAAGCCGCCCCTTATAACGCGGCCGGTGACGGCATAGCGGATGATACAGCCGCGATTCAGAGCGCGATCAATGATGCGCAAAGCGCAGGCGGAGGCGTCGTGTTTTTTCCAAAAGGGAGTTATAAATTAAGCTCGACACTCCACATAACCGAACATAACGTACAACTGGAAGGAACGGGAAAGGGGTCGTCCCTCTTCCTCAACAAGGGAACGGATGCTGTCATTCATATCGGAACAGGGAGCGGTCAGACGACACACAACAAGGTAAAAAATTTGGCGATTGATCGTTCCGTAGCCCCGAATGCCGATATCGTCCATTCACCTTCATACGGCATTCGTGTGGAGGGAGCAAGATTCACGACGTTGGATGGCGTTACGGTCTACAATGCCGCATATGGCATTTCCGTCGGTGTAAAAGGCAACGCACAATTGAATACACAGTTCGTAACCATCCTTAACAGCAATGTAATGACGACTGGAAGCATGCAGCCGACATCGGTTTTTCCAGGCGCTAATATCGTGTTCTGGTCCGGTGCCGATTATAAATTGTCGAAAACATTTTTGGAGCCGACGAATATAGGCGTGCTGATGGAAGGCAACTCAAATGGCATTAATATCGATACGACGACCGTTATTAACGGCGCTCCTTTTAATTATGGCATCATGAGCGTCGGCAACGGATTTGCCCGTTATATCGTCAACAGTATTCTCGAGAACGCCCATCATCAGCAAATCTACATTGGTGGAGAATCGGAGCGCGTCACCGTGGCGAATTCCTGGATCGGTGCCGGCGACGAGGAAGGCACGACTACGCGACTGGGCATCCTGATCGAGTCAGGCGCCAAAAAGGTCACGATTGCAGACAATCGTATTGGCGACCAGCAGCTGCAAGGCATTTTCTCCAAAGGGGATAATGTGACGATTACAGGAAACCTGCTGGAACGCAATGTAGTACGTAACCGGCTCAATCCCAACAATTGTTTATCCTGCGACAGCATGCAGATCGAAGGCGGGAAACATGTGATTGTAAACGGCAATCGCGTATTCAGCGACTTTGACCGG
This sequence comes from Paenibacillus sp. MY03, assembly GCF_002165585.1. Classification (NCBI taxonomy): domain Bacteria; kingdom Bacillati; phylum Bacillota; class Bacilli; order Caryophanales; family Paenibacillaceae; genus Paenibacillus; species Paenibacillus sp. MY03. Next base: position 125,930 of record NZ_MXQD01000009.1, read on the forward strand.
AACGGCATCGGGCTATTTGACGATGGAGCTCGCAAATTAAACTATTACATCGTAACAGGCAACGACACTTCCGAATCGGGAAGCGGCATTCATGACGCGGCGACCGGTACAAGCAAAGTGGTTGCCAATAATTTATAACCGGATTCAGAGGCCGGCTAATAGATACGCAAATGAGCCACACTGAGCGGTAGAAAATCTAAACGAATGATTGAGAATATGACACTAAACTCAGGGAAGCCTTGTCCCATAAGGCTTCCTTAAGTTCTCTCCCGAACATCCCCTTCGTCGGCAGCCGCACTCTTTCCGGTTGCTAGCGTGAACTAACGGACACAATCGACGCTATAGCGAGCGACTGGACGTTTTGGGTTTTTGAATCACCTTTACGTGAACACCGATCCTCCCTGTTTAACCGTATTTCGTATTTGTTGAATGAGGCTGTTTCTATCCATTTGGACCTCGTCCAACCAAGCTGCGGCTTCTGCGGTTTCAGGCTCAAGTTTCGCTCCCCAAGCCGATAACTCCAACAACACCGGTATTAAATCCAATCCGGCCTCTGTGAGTTCGTATAAATCTTTTCTTTTGTCGCCGAGATGGGGGTTTTTAGTGATCAAACCCATTGCCTCAAGTCGAGACAGGCGATTCGTCAAAATGTTTCTGGCAATCCCCTCATCGGAAGCAATAAACTCTCCGAATGTTTTTTTTCCTGCAAATATGATGTCTCTGATAATTAAAAGCGACCATGAATCACCTAGGATATCAAGTGAAAAAGAGATGGGACAGTTCGATCTTCTGCGAGGATTATTTTGCATATTGCCTCCTTGACTTTATCATTACGATTTATTATATTGATTTTAGTTTCAAATTGCAACTGAAAAAGGAGGGTTATGAAATGAAGTTCTTGTATGTATATCGAAGCGGTGAAGTTCCGGACGAGAATGCAGCTCAGAATATTCATGAGTTGTGGAGTTGGCTGGAGAATTTGAAGGAAACGGGTTATGAAAAGGTTCGTTTTGCCGGCACTGGCCGTAAAGTTGTTTCTCAGCATATGGTCGAAGAATACACCGGCGATATATTCGGTGTGTCTGTAATTGAAGCAGAATCTTTGGAGGAGGCTGCCAGGTTAACCTCCGATTGGCCTGAATTGCAATATGGCGGCAGGATCGAAATCATTGGAGCACTGGAAAATTAAGGTGGCGGATAGCGCAATGACCGTATCCAACATCAGAGCCATCCTCATTTAAAGAAAAAAAATGGTAGTCTGCGGAGGGGGGAATCCCTTCTCGCAGACTATCTTTCATTTATGACAAGCGGAGTAGATGGAGGTTGGCCGCCGAGCGAGGACAACATGAGATGCTATCTGAACTGGCTATTTGTCAGAGGAGCCAATAGGATTAGCCGTTCGCGAACAGTGCGAATAGGAAATATGTCCGCACCTTAATTATGTTTGTCAATAGACAAAGGATTGAAATGATGGCCTTAGAAATATGTTAGGGCATTGATTAATGTCAATATACGCTTTCCTATCGATTTGCTACGCTAATAGCGAATTGAATCCATGGCAGGGGAGCGGTTGATTTGTTTAAAGGAAGCTAAGCAATGATGACGGTGCTGTCGATATCTTGGATTTGGTCATCCTGGCCAGATTGATATTCAACTGGTAGTTCCGATGAGGACGATATCATAATGGAATCAAGGGGGAGACAAGCAAGCGTCTCCTCTACTTATTAATGAAGGAGCGGATCGACATGATCAATAGAGCTATAGCCGGTATTTTAACCTTCGTACTGCTTCTATCCTATTTCGCGCCAGCCGCTTCAGCGGAAAGCGGCCCCGTTTTTACTTTAACCGCATCGGAAGACCGAGCTGTAGCAGGTCGGAACATCAGGGTGATCGTGACGGGCGAGCATCTGCAGGATATGTATGGTTTTGAAATTCAGCTAACCTATGATAAGAGCAGGCTGGAATATAAGGGAGCCAAGAGTGCCGTTTCCGGCTTCTCCGTCCCTGTTCATGAAGAAGAGGGCCGACTTCTATTTGCCCACACCAAGGTCGGGCGTACGAATGGCGAAAGCGGCAAGGTTGAGATGGCCGAAATCACCTTCAGAATGATTGCTGCAGGCAAGACGTCCGTCGAGCTCAAAAAAGTTAAGCTTGTAAGCAGCGATATTATGGCTCAAGAGCCAAAGGCCGATGTGCGGATCGACTTTGACATTACAAGGCAACTACAGGCATTTACGGATATTTCGGGGCATTGGGCTGAGGGAAACATTGACAAAGCAGCTTCGATAGGCATTGTGGACGGCTACCCCGATGGAACGTTTCGACCTCAGCAATTCGTTACTCGCGCAGAGTTTACAGCCATGTTAATTCGCGCCTTATCGCTGCCTCAAGCTACAGATATTGCCCTTGAATTTACCGATTCCCCTCACATTCCTTCATGGGCCGTGTCAGCCGTTAGTCAAGCCATCTCGGCGGGAATCGTAACAGGTTACGAGGACCATACTTTCCGCGCTTCTAAACACATTAACCGCGCGGAGATGGCCGTAATGGCTACGAGGACCTTAGGCGTCCCTATTGATTCCGGTAAGACGACAAGCTTCGCGGATGATAGTGAAATTCCGTCATGGGCGAGTCCGTTCATCGCGCATGCGGTAGAAGTAGGCATTATGCAAGGGAGGGGCAATAATCGGTTTGTTCCGAAAGCTAACGCTACCCGGGCCGAGGCGGTGACTCTGATTTTGACGTTGCAGAGCAGCGTGAACGCGTAATTTTAACCGACGAATATTATTCCATTCGCTACAATGATGGCGTTACGTCCGGAAATGAGGCAGCTATGTTTCGAATGAAGGAGGTGAATCTATTCGGCAAATTACTAGGGGTTATGGTAAGCGCTTACGCGTCCGTGATTGCGATAAAGCGCGACTCTTCTTGTATGTGGTATTCCGAAATCCCGAAATTCCAAAACGGGCGGCACTAAAACGAGATTTTAGTGGTTGCCTTACGAAAAGGAGCTAAACTTATGATGAAAGTTGAAAAACGCTTAATTAACGTCTCCCGCATCCTCGCAGTCATCATGCTGATTTCCACATTCGCGTTTGTCTCCGCCCCGGCCGCTGCGGCCGAAGGCGAGTTGTCGCTTGAACTGAACGACCTCATTGCGCAAGCCGAAGCCTTAAAAGCAGGCAACGAGGAATTCCCGCTCCAGGTTAGCCGTACTGACGAAGGCTCCGATGTAAACCAAGCTTTCCCTTGGGTGTACGCCAACGAGCTCGAGGATCTTGATAAAGCGCTCGAGTTCGCGCGCCATGAGCCCACTCCCGCCGACGAAGCCATTGCCAGCCTTGAAGAGGCAATAGCGATTTTCACCGGAAGGATCAAGGCGGACGGTTCGGATCCCTACTTCCGTCTTGATCCGGGTCCTGGTAAAATGCCTGTATTAATTACCGAACCCACCGGTGCCTGGGCCACGAGAACTCCGCTGGACAACCGCGTCCCTGCCGACTTTGCCGGCAGCACCTTCAAAATGATTCCTTATCCTTTTGCGGATTCCGCAGGCAAAGCCGATGTGCTCCAGATCAATTACGTCCATAACGGAACAAGCACGTTCGGCGGAATAACTCTTGCATCTCCGTTGTCTCCGGCTGTCAATGTCCCTGCAGGAGCGACGATTGAGTTTGATGTGTACTATCCCAAGAGCGCGCAGGGCAAATTCATGCGGTGGAGAACCAGAAATGCCAACTCCGATCTTGATAGCTACCTCAGGGAATACCAGTACAATAACCTTAACCCCGACTGGGTTGGCAGCTACAACGGCGAATCCTGGTTAATGGCCCACCACAGCATTAACGCCTCGACAGGCAATTCGTCGAATTTCATTCTTGAGCTCCATGGCGAGAACGGCCGTCCCGCAGAAACCGGCATGCTGCTTGTCGCCAATATCCAAATAACCGCGCCCGATCCAGACGGCATTGCGCTTCCCAATGTAGTCAACAAGGAAAACCAGAGTGCCGTAGCGCCTCTTAAGAGTGTATACAACAAGGAGAACGACCTGTTCATGGTCGGCTCGATCGGAACCGGATCCGTAACCGGAACCAGGGCCCGGCACTATGAAATCTTTGTCGACGGCAACAATCTTAAGGCCGAACCAACGCATCCTCGCGGTCCCAATTGGCTAAAAAGCGTGACCGGCGCGCCACTGAACGGCGCAACCACCACTCCTGGCACAGCTGAGTACAACTTCCCGACCGGCTCTTATCAAGCGATCAGGGATTCGGGAACTCCCGGGCAGTACAAGTCTCACGGCCATGTGTTGGCATGGTACAACCAGGCACCCGCATGGATGAGACAGATCATTCCCGCGAATCTTGAATCCGGGTATAAAGGCACAGCCAGTTTCTACGGATTGGGCAACGGCGTTACGTCCACGGTTCCGGTAGACAAAGAAAGTGCCAGAAGAGTGCAGTTTAATCACACCATGTATGTGATGCGCCACTTCCTGACCACGGATACGAAGTATGGCTCAAGCGAATCCCGCGGAGTCATCCCCTTCAATTCATGGGATGTACTCAACGAAGAGGTTCACGAAAGCCGCCATAGCGAGAACATCCCGACGGATCCGAACAGTTGGAGAACAAGCCTCAAACACACCAACTGGCTGGTTGCCTTGTCGGATGACCAAATTGAAGGCGACATCAGAGAGCATTACATTTACCTGCTCTTCAAGTACGCGCACATCGCGGCACCGAACGCTCAGATGGCGGCGGCTTACAAAGCCAACTACGCCAACCTTCCCGAATACATGAAGCTCGATGGACACGACGCCGAAGGCAGCATTGACGCCTATATCACGGACAGTCCTCCGAAGCTGACCTATAACGATTACGACGTTTCCGTCCGCACCAAAGCGAGGACCGCGTACAACATGATCCGCGAATTGAACACTGCATGGCTTACCGATCCGCTGTATGACGGAAGACCCCTTATTGAGGACATGGGGATCCAGGGACACGATTCGGTTAAGAACACCCTTGCAAGCGATAACCAATATGCCATGGCCCTCTATGCATCTCTCGTTGACCAGGGCCTGCTTGCCGGTATTACTTTCTCGGAATTCGACCTTAAGTTGCCGACAAACGCTCCCGGAGGCGGCGCGATCGCTCCAGCGGCGCTCAATGTCAGACAGTCTGACGCCCTTGGTTATCAGTATGCGCTGATGTATAAACTGTTCACCAAGTTCGCTCCGTACATCGATCACATTATTAGTTGGGGCGTAACCGGTTCCGGATGGCAGGGAAGTTATGTGCTGTTCGACGGTCAGAGCAATGCCAATGCCGGATACTATGGCGCCATGAATCCGAACCGCTTCATGCTGGGGCATTCCTACCTGGATGATTTCTTTGCAGGCGAATACGAGAAAATCCAGGACGACTATGCCATTGACCTTGGCGATCTCGGCATCTATTCCGTCGGCGGCTCTAAAGCGCCTGCAACATTAACCGGCGCCGATCATGTACCGGCCGGCGGTTCCTTCGACCTTGTCTACGGTTTGAGCCATGTGCAGGGCAACGTACTGGCTCAAGACGTCACGATTACTTACGATGCCGAAAAGCTGGAACTGACCGCACCGCCAGTCTCGACAGACGAAGCGAAATTCGTCGTCGCCGATTACAAGACAGAACCTGCCGGAACACTCCGCATTCTGGGCGTTCATCTTGGCGCCGGTCAAACCAATCCGAATGCGGATCTGATCCAATTGTCTTTCCGGGCCAAAGAACATGCGCCAGCCGGCTTGACGAACGTCGAGGTCGCCCGATTGGTGACGGCAGACGGCGCAGGCGCGGAAACGGATCGTGACGGCACGATACACACCGTTCGAATCGACGTCATCGACAAAGCGGCGCTGAACGCGCTGATTGCCGAGGCGCAAAGCGCGCATGATCAAGCCGTGGAAGGCAAGCTGATCGGACAATATCCGGCAGGCTCCAAGGCAACGCTGCAGGCTGCCATCGACGCAGCGGAGACTGTAGCGGATAACTCGAACGCCACTCAAGATCAGATCGATGAAGCTGCCGCTCTGTTGAACGCCGCATTACTGCACTTCCAGTCTTCCGTGATCGTGAAGATCCCGAGCGACCACAATGAAGACGGCAAGATCAGCGTTGGCGACTTGGCGATTATGGCTAAGGCTTATGGCATGACCTATGAAGATGCAGGATGGGATCAGGTGCAAGCCTTGGACTTGAACGACGATAAACGAATCGACATTCTCGATCTGACTATGTTGGCTCGCATGATTCTAGAATGGTAATGCGCTAACCGTTATACAAGTACTGATTTAGGGAATAGGAGAGAGGCAGATTGCTGCCTCTCTCCTTTTTTTTCTGATTATATTGAAAGGAATCGTGAGATTCCCTTATAGGTTTGGACTGTCCTTGCTCTTATACTTGGAAGATAGAGACATCCAAGTTAGGAGGATAATATGAGCCGCAACGAGAACATATCCATAGGCCCCAGCCATCATGCCATGAACAAGATTCGCAAGAAAACATCCTTCAGAAGGTGGGAGTCTCCGCTGGCGGGATATTTATTTATTTCGCCATGGTTGCTCGGATTTTTGGGGCTGACGTTATACCCCATGATGCTTTCGCTCTATTATTCGTTTACGGATTATACATTAATGCAAGGCATGAACTGGGTTGGACTCGGCAATTACAAACGGATATTGCTGGAGGACGATAAATTTGTTCAGTCTTTGGCCGTAACGTTCAAATTCGTCATCGTTTCTGTCCCTGTTCGTTTGTTGGCGGCATTGCTTGTCGCTCTGGCGTTAAACCAAGCGGTTAAAGGGTTATCCGCTTACCGCGTTGCTATTTACTTTCCTTCCTTGATCGGGGGGAGTATCGCCGTATCGATGTTATGGGGGAATATATTCGGAATAGACGGATTCGTCAATCGAATTCTCCAGCTATTTGGATTTAAAGGGAGGGGATGGATTAGCGATCCCGATACGGCGTTATGGACGCTAGTGTTGCTGACGGCGTGGCAGCTTGGCTCGGCCATGGTCATCTTTTTGGCTGGCCTGAAGCAAATCCCGAGGGATCTATACGAAGCTTCGTCGGCGGACGGCGCCAGCCGGTTGAAGCAGACCTGGTGCATTACATTGCCCATGCTAACGCCGACCCTGTACTTTAACCTGATCATGGCGATAATCGGAGCTTTCCAGATGTTTACGGCTGCCTATGTCATTACAAGAGGAGGGCCTATGAATGCTACAATGGTATACGCCGTTTATCTCTATGAACGCGCTTTCAACCGTTATCAAATGGGATATGCCTCATCGCTTGCCTGGATGATGTTGATGATGATTGCCGTTGTAGCGGGCATCATCGCCCTGACCTCCAAGTATTGGGTGTTCTACGAAACGGAATCCGGAGGAGGGAGGCCATGAGGCGGCAAACATCCGAAGCGATTCGCCATATTATGCTTGTTTTGTTTAGTTTCGTCATGCTATACCCCATTGCGTGGTGGATCGGCGCATCGTTAGAATCGACAGCGGAAATAAGCTCCCTTAACGCATTTCCGTCGGTTCCCGTTTGGAGCAATTTCCGCGAGGGCTGGACGGCGATCCCCGGATATTCTTTCACCCGCTTTTACCTGAATACGTTTTTGCTTGAGATCGCCGTTCTTGCAGCTGCTATATTTTCCTGCACCTTGGTCGCGTTCGGCTTCGCAAGACTTGATTTTCCTTTGAGAAAATTTTGGTTCGCGATACTTATGCTGACCTTCATGTTGCCGGCGCAAGTGCTGATCGTCCCGCAATACGCGATGTTTTATCAGTTTGGCTGGATTAATACGTATTGGCCGTTTATCGTTCCGCAAATGTTGGCTGGAGGGACAGGCGGTACCTTTTTTGTTTTTCTGCTCGTGCAATTTATAAGGGGAATCCCCAAGGAGCTTGACGAAGCGGCGAAGATCGATGGTTGTACCTTGTTCGGTTTATATTGGCGCATGGTGATCCCGCTGACGAAATCCGCGATCGCAACGGTGCTGATTTTTTGTTTTCTTTGGAATTGGGACGATTTTTTGGGTCATCTCTTGTATATTAATTCCGTTGACAAGTATACGGTAGCGCTCGCCCTAAAGATGCTCAATGATTCGGAGGGCCATCATCGATGGGGACAATTGCTTGCTATGTCACTTGTTTCGGTCGTTCCGGCAACTTTGGTGTTCGCCGTTGCGCAGAAGCAATTAGTTGAAGGAGTCGCCACAACAGGCATTAAGTAATAGGACCCCGGCCACGACGAGAACCGCTGCTTATTCGATATAATCAACAGGGTAGAGGAGTGCCTGCATGATAGGAAATCCATTTAAGAGGTACAGAATCGACCGATTATTTTTCGGCAGCTTTGCTTTGCTCGTAACCCTTGTCATTATAACGATTATATGGATAAGTTATAGTCTGACTTCAAGGGAGCTGGCGACTACCGCATCTACCAATCAACAAAAACTTCTTAATGAACTGAACAATGAAATTACATCGCGAATGGTCACCATCGAACAAATTTCATTGTCCAAATCCCGGGACGATTCGTTGCTTTCTTTATTGGCGGGCGACAATGATGAGGATGAATTCATCAGGTACCAACAGTTTAAGGAAGTTAAACAATCTCTGGCGAGCTTGACGAATTCGATGCCGCTAATCGAAGGAATCGATGTGTTTATGAATGATCCCGGCTACGGGGACTCGGTAAGCTACATTCAGTTTTTGGATTTGAAGGAGGCTTCGCATCAATATTGGGCGGAAAGCATTAAACGCAACGATTTTGCATGGAGCGACGAATATAAACGCGCTTCGTTTAAAGGAGAAATCTCCGTCATCAGTTTCGTACGCACCATCCTCTATAATAATAAAAGGATCGGGTATCTGGTTATCCATCTAAAGTCGGAACTGCTTGGTCATGTATTAATAGGCCACTCCACAGGAGAAGTGAGCAGGATCATGCTGGATATGTCGGGGCAACCGATACTCCAAATCGGCAATGTCACGGATGCGAAAACATGGGCTGACCTTAAGGCCAAAATGGACGGTCCCTCGGGGGTATTCCGGATCGAGGCAGGCAACGGGACCCCGGCATCGCTGTTCGTATACGCTCGGAACATTAACTCCAAATGGACTTTGGTGGAAATAACCCCTTGGTCCGAAATTACCAAAGGAAGCGTGAAGCTGGCGAAGGTCATTGCCGTCATTGGGGCCTTATCCGTTCTATTAACGTTAATCATAACGATGCTGCTCAGCATGCAGTTCACGAAGCCGATCAAGAAGCTGGTCGGCGCGATGAATCGTTATTCCGTCGACGGCGAAAATTTGAAGCTGCCGGATGACTACAGGAATGAGTTCGGGTATCTTTTCTCGGGATATCGCAAGCAGAATGAACGTATCGAGCAGCTGGTACAGTCGCTTCGCGAGAGGCACGAGCTTCAAAAAAAGGCCGAAATGGAAGCTTTGCAGGCCAATATTAATCCGCATTTTTTATATAACACATTAGATCAGCTGAATTGGATAGCCATAACCAATCATCAGGAAGAGATTAGCCGCATTCTGGAGCTTATGGGACGAATGTTTCGGATAGGGTTGTCCAATGGCAATACGTTTATTACCGTTAAAGAGGAGATTGAGCATTTAAGTTGTTACCTGGAGATTCAGCAGATTCGCTACAAAGGCGCTTTGCAATTTTATATCGATAGTCCGGAATCCATCCAGTTGCTGTACATTCCAAAAATGATATTGCAGCCCTTCGTAGAAAATGCGGTCGTTCATGGCTTCCACAATCGCAGCAACGGAACGGTCCGGATTCGCATCAAGCAATCAGAAGGCAAGCTCGTTATCGAGATCGAGGATGACGGACAAGGTTATCAGCCCGCCAGGACCCCGAAACGTAAAACAGGCGGTTATGGCATTCGCAATGTGAGGGAACGTATTTTCGCTCATTTTGGCGGCGATTATGTTGTCGAGCTGAAGTCGCGCGAAGAAGGGGGAACCCATGTCGGCGTGACGCTCCCCGTTCTGTATACGATCCCGTAATCTTGAGCGGCAATCGGAAAATATCAAATCAAATTGTGCATCTTTCTTGTATAAATAGAAAATTGTGCTTGTTAAGATGGGGATAGATCAGGACCGCAGAAACAAAGGGGGGGCAAAATGGCAGCTCGGAAAAAAATAGCCGGGATTGCTGCGGCAATTGTATTGGTCATGACATTAACGGCTTGCGTATCCGGCAACGATGGCGCGAATCCGGCAAAATCCCAAATCGGAGAGAAAGTAAAGCTGCGCATGATGTGGTGGGGAGCTCAATCCAGGCATGAAGTGACGCTTAAGGCGTTGGAGGCTTATTCGAAAGCCAATCCGCATGTGACATTCGAACCGGAGTATTCGGGCATGGATGGATATTTGGACAAGCTGTCTACCCAAGCCGCCGCCCATAATGCTCCGGATATATTCCAGATTGACCCCAGCTGGGTAGCGGATTGGGCTTCCCGGAATCAGCTTGCCGACCTGACGGAAGCTATCGATCTTACAGATATTGATTCCAAGTTGACAAGCATCAGCTTGATCGATAACAAGTTGTACGGCGTTCCGTTAGGGTCGGTAGCCCATGGGATGATCTATAACAAGGCTGCCATGGAGAAGCTCGGCATCGCTCTTCCCTCCATGGGATGGACCTGGGACGATTTTTTTCAATTCGCGATAGAGGCGAAGGCTAAGCTGGCCGGCAACCAATACGTATCAAAGGATTACGCGGGAGATTATTTTGCCTACAGCGCCTATCAGTACGCGAACGGCAAAGGTCAACTGATGACGGACGATGGTAAATTTAATATAGATAAGGACCTGTTTTTGGAGTGGGCCAATCGATGGCAGCTGCTGCGCGAATCAGGGGCCGTACCGCCGGCTGACGTCAATGCGTCGGATAAGGAATTTGATCCTTCCGCGGATCTTCTGGTAAAGGGGGCCATTTTGCTCCGGCTTGCATTCAACGCCAGCTACGGTGGCTGGGACAGCATGAATCCAGGCGCCTATGCTTTGGTGACGATGCCCAGATCCGCAGAAGCGGGCGGCTGGTTGAAACCTTCCTTGTTCTTTGGCATATCGCCTTTCTCCGATAACGTCGAAGAGGCCAAGAAGTTTGTCAACTGGTTCATTAACAGCGAAGAGGCTGGCGAAATTCTCGGAACTACCCGGGGGGTTCCGGTCAACACCAAGGTGGCTACCGCGATAGAAGCCTCGTTCAGCGATGCGGATAGGGCGGGGATGGAATTGTATCACGCCACGCAACAGAACGGTCAACAATGGTCGCCTGGCCCCAGCGGCTGGACGAATTGGGTGGATAAGGACTGGGCGCTTGTACGAGACGAACTCAGCTTCGGCAAAAAGACGCCTGAGCAAGCTTACGAGGCCTTGCGGAAGACGGCCAAGGAGTACGAATAATCAAGAGATGAACGAAGGGGACGGAGCCATGTGGAAAATCGTGATCATCGACGATGACCGTAATGTTCTGCAAGGAATGAAGCAGGTCATTCCGTGGAACGATCTGGGAGCCGAATGGGCGGGCGAAGCGACCGATGGAGAAGAAGGGCTGCAACTGATCCGCAAGGTGAACCCCGATCTTGTCATTACGGATATTTATATGCCGGTCATGGGCGGCTTGGACATGATCGAATTATTGCGCAACGACGATTTCAACGGAAAAATCGTCATTTTAAGCGGATATTCGGACTTTGAGTATGCTCGTCAAGCGATGAGGCTGAGTGTCGCCGACTATTTGAGCAAGCCGGTTAGCGTATCTACCTTAAAATCCATCCTGCACAAAATCGTAACGCAGCTGCAGGAAGAACGAATGAAGGACAAGGAGCATGCGGAACAGTCCGAATGGCTGAGCAAATTCCAGCCCTTTATTGAGAAAGAATGGGTCAAATCGGTTATTTCGGGCACATTGGAGCCCTCGTATCGCAAAGACGAGAAATTACCGGAATCGTACAGCTTTTGGAGACAAATCAGTCATCTCGTCATCGGCATCGAAATTGTTCGGGATGCGCGCTTGAACGCCGTACCTATCGCGGATTTAAACCTGTTTCGGTTTGCTGTCGGCAATATTATCAATGAAATCGCGAATCCCATCTTCGACTCGTATTCGTATACCGAGCTGCACGGCACACGGTCGGGTATTGTCATTCATCTCCCCCGCTCTCCTTCACATGAAGACCTCCACATGAAGCTAAGACAACTCGGTACCGAAGCCATCGAAAGCGTAAGTCGATACTTGAATATTAATCTTAGAATCGGAATGGGCAGCCTTAAGGGCAGTTGGCTGCAAATTTCGGATTCGACGGAAGAAGCCTTCCGGTCCATCGAGCTTAGAGAATCCCCGTCCATGAAAGGATACGAGCTCTATCAATCGGGTAGAACCGAATGCTCTGGGGAAATTGGGCCCTTGACTCGTCCCGTGAAATTTTATCAGGAGCTTACAAGCGCGATAAAAGCTAATCAGGAGGGACTCGCTCTCCGCATTATAGCCGATCAATTCCAGCTTCTATCGTCCAGGGGCCGATATACGCCATCTGAAGTGCAGCTTCTCGCCGGCGAAATGTGGGGCATTCTTAATTATAGCTTATACGAGGCGGGAATCGTGTTGGACGAGAGATCTCCGCTGAAGCTTCCTCAACAAGAGATCGTGATGCTGACAAGAATCGATATGCTGGAGCAGTGGATCACGAAAACGGTAAGCGCGATATGCTCCAGCAGAGAGTGGAAGGGCAATGGTAAACATCGGCAGGCGGTGGACTTCATGCTGCAGTACATTCACGACAGCTATGCGGAAGACGTAACTCTCGCAGATCTAGCGGACAAAGTCAATATGTCCCGAAATTACTTATCCGATATCTTTAAAAACAGTGTAGGCGACACGTTTAATAATTATTTGACCCGCGTAAGAATGGAGAAGGCAAAGGAGCTGCTGCTGGAGAGAAAAATGCTGGTCTATGAAGTCGCGAGCCAGGTCGGGTATAAGAACGTGCCGTATTTCAGCACGCTATTCAAAAAATATATCGGCAATAATCCAACGGAATTAACGAAATAACGCAACGCAACGTTATAACGATTTATACCTTACGCGAGAATCGCTAAACTCCCGTGCTGAATAAGCGGCGGGAGACAGCGATTGAATGTAAGCGCTATCAATTTTATTTATCGAGAGCGGAGGCGGATTGCAATGATATTAAACTGGTATTATCGTTTGATGTTGTCCTACACGCCTATTTTTTTTGTGGTGATTTCTTCGGTAATCATTGTATTCTTTACGACCTTAAACCATCAATCCGAGAGCAGATATCTGGAGACCAATAGATCGATCGTCACGCAGATGATGAAGTATACCGAGGTCAATCTGAAGCTGATTGAACGAAATTCGGTTAGCGCGTTGATAACCGACCAGCATATTATGGATTATTTTTCTCAGCGAACGAAAAATATTTATGATTATTACGTCATTCAAAAGAGATTAATCGAGCTCAAATCCTCCTTTCCTTTCGAAAGCTCCATCTATATGTACCGGGAATCGAATCAAATGATTTTGTCCGATTCCAGTACGTACTCGCTCGATTCTTTCGCCGATAGCAAATTTCTCCGCGATAACATAAGTCAAGCCGAACCAAACAAATGGACGGAACCCCGCGAGTATACGCTGTTTACCAATAACAATGGGCAAAAAGTAGTTTCTCTCATGAAAAAATATAAGTACCCCTCGCAGCAAACGGGAATTATTGTCATTAATATCTACGTCAATTCCATGATGGAATACCTTAATCAATTCGGCGAACTCGAGCAATCGAAAATCCACATTCTCGACTCCGAAAATAAAGAGTTCCACAACGTATCCGACGGTCAAACTCCGGTGTCCAGCTTTCAAACCAAATCGGATTATACCGGGTGGGCCTATTCGGTCGAGAGCGTCAATGCCGCAAGCTTCTCCGCAATCTCTCAGCTGTCAAACATCTGGTTCATCCTTGTCCTCGTCATCATCGTGTTAGCCCTTATCTGGTTTACAATCATCACGCATATCCACTACAAGCCGATCCATAATCTCGTCGAGAAGATCAATTCGTCGATCGGGATTAAAAAGGGCGCAGGCAACGGCATGAAAAGAAGGTCAAACGAATTTAACATCATTGAATCGGCATTCGAAAATTTGCTGCAAAAATCGATGGATTATAACTCCTTGCAGCAGGCGGAGGCCATTCATCGCAAAAGAATTTTTATCCAGGAGCTTATTGCCGGTCAACGCGTTATTAGCGCCTCGGAGTGGGACAACGAGGCTCCCGTGCTGGGACTTCCAATCGACTACGACCGAGTATGCGCCCTTTCTATAGAGATAGACCGATACCATATGTTTTCCGAAAATTACAAACCCAGCGATCAACACTTGCTCAAGTATATCCTGGAAAGCGCCCTCAAGGAATCGGCAAGCGAAAGGAACATAATGCTGCACTTCGCTTGGACGGATCAGCATCAGGCGGCGGTGGTATTGTTTCTTAAAGAATGCGATCTTCCCTATGAAGACAAGATCTATGAGATATGCAACGTATACAAGAATTGGATACAAGACAATCTGGAATTTACCATATCCGTCGGAATAGGCGCATGCGTGGAAAACGTAACTCAAGTCGCGACATCCTATCGCATTGCCGTTTCCCATGTTTGCCTGAAAGCTGTATTTGGAACCAATAGCGTGATTGATCGACTAATGGCCCAGCAAAAGTCGGACATGGATACTTACGTTGTAATGGGCATGATGCCGGAAATGATTCACCTGCTTAGAAAGGGGGATGACGGCTGGCGTGACAAGTTCGAGCAGATGGTCGGCGATCTGCGGGGCAAGAGACTCGGAAGGTCGGAACTAGTCGCCTTTATAACGAGTCTGATGCTGCATCTGGACAAAGAAATATCATTCATGCCGCCGGATATTGTGAATGTATGGGAGAGCAATTATCGTAACCGCTTCGAGAAGCTTGCCAATTTAGCGGAGACGTTGTCGGATTTCTGCCAAGGAGCTGAGGACGTTTTAGGAGAACTGGCCGTGCAATTAAAGCAGCAGCGCGAAAGCAACAGCAACAAATCGATCGCGATGCGAATGAAGGCGTATATCGATCATCATTTTGCGGATTCGGATTTGTCTCTCGTTGCCGTGAGCGATACCTTCGATTTGCCTTCAACCAATGCAAGCATTTTGTTTAAAAAGGAGACCGGAGAGAAGTTTATCGATTACGTCTTAAAGGTTCGGCTCGAGCATGCGCGGAAGCTGCTCGTGGATTCGGATGATGCCATACAAATCATTGCCGAGCGGGTAGGCTACGCACATGTGCTCTCCTTCCACCGGGCGTTCAAGAAAATATTCGGGTTTCCGCCAGGCGAGTACAGAGCTATCTATCGTACGCAACGAAAAGGTTAGGAGAGGGCTGATGCTTAGCGGGTTTTGCGTTCGAAACAGGGGCCTGTTAGCTTTGCAATAAAGGTAAAGACGATTCAAATCAGCTCAAAATCAAGTCGATTTTTGCATGAAAGCTGCTGGTTAGGAGCTTAATTATTGTCAATGTTCAAGCAAGCGGGCTCGATGATACATTAGTGCCTGTAAGCAGAGCCTAACCATGCATGGGCCGTTGGCAACGACTAACTTTAAGGAGGAGGTAGATGGCCATAACAACCAAGCCGGTGCGCAGGACGGCACCACGACTGCCGTTACGCTCCTTGCTCCGAGACTGGCAGCTATACATCTTGATTCTGGTACCCTTGGTGTTTTTCGTAACATTCAAGTACGTACCGATGTTAGGCGCCGTCATCGCGTTTAAGGATTACAACATTTTTAAAGGCATTTGGGATAGTCCATGGATCGGCTTCGAGACGTTTAGGGAAATTTTCCAGATGCAAGGATTTTACCTGGCGTTGCGAAATACGTTCATGCTGAATTTGCTCGATCTGCTGGTCAGCTTTCCTCTTCCCATCCTGCTGGCCATCATCCTTAACGAGCTTCGGGTCCATTGGTTTAAGAGGGGTGCGCAGATGGTGCTGTATCTGCCGCATTTCATCTCATGGGTCATTATTGGAGGCATCGCGATCCAATTGCTCGCGACCAATACCGGTATCGTCAACAATGTATTAAAGTCCTTTAACCTGAGCACCATCCCGTTTTTGACAGATCCGGTGTATTGGGTATTTACGTATCTAGGTATCGGAATTTGGCAAAATGCAGGATGGGGGACCATTATCTACCTTGCGGCTTTAACGGGAATCAACAAGGATCTTTATGAAGCGGCCGATGTAGACGGCGCCAGCCGATTGAGGAAGATATGGCATATCACGTTGCCGGGCATAAAGCCGACCATTATTATTTTGCTCATCATCAATATCGGGCATATGGCCAGCATCGGCTTCGACCGGCCGTTCGTATTAAGCAATCCGCTCGTCACCGATGTTTCGGAGGTCATCAGTACGTACGTGTACAAGACCGGAATCCAATCGGCCCGTTATACAATAGCTACGGCTATTGGACTATTTCAGGCGGTCATCGGTTTGATCTTCCTCCTGTCTGCCGATTTGATTTCCCGCAAGGTCAACGATCAGGGCATATGGTAGGAGGAGATAATCGTGACAAGCTCTAATTATTCCGGCGTTCGAGTGAAGCGGAGCGACAAATGGCTGGATATCGTGCTTATTTTCGTCGTCTCCATTGCAAGCTTGCTTTGTTTGGCGCCCATGGTTCATATTCTGGCCTTGTCGCTGAGCGGTAACAGCGCCATTATGGCAGGCAAAGTGACGCTTATCCCGCTCGATATCGATTTGACGGCTTATAAAGCCGTATTCGGCAATGCTCAGATGATTCGATCGCTTGGATTTACGATAGGCATGGTGTCGTTATTCACTGTAATTGCCATGACCATGACCGTTATGGCTGCCTATCCGTTAACCAAAAAGAATCTCAGAGGGCGGGACTTCTTTCTCTTTGTAATCGTAGTTACGATGTTTTTCAGCGGCGGCATGATTCCGGAGTATCTGAACGTAAAAAATTTAGACCTGCTCGATTCCGTATGGGCTCTGGTTCTTCCGGGCGCCATCAACGCTTTTTATTTGCTCATCGTCAAGACCTTCTTCAGCTCCATCCCGTCGGAGCTGGAGGAATCCGCCAGAATGGATGGCGCCAGCCAGTTCCGAGTGTTGCTAAGCATTATTTTGCCATTATCGCTTCCCGTGTTGGCGACCATCAGCTTGTTTTATGCAGTCGGACGGTGGAACGGCTTTATGGATGCCTTGCTTTACATTACAAACTCTAATTTGTACCCCCTGCAGCTCCGACTTTACGAAATGGTCATGAATAGCCAGGTAAACAGCATGCTCGAGGGCATTGGCACGATCGCGCCAGTCCCCGAAAGTCTTAAGGCGGCATCCATTATGTTTGCCACGATTCCGATTTTGTTAGTATATCCATGGCTGCAGCGATACTTTGTATCCGGGATGATGATCGGCGCAGTCAAAGGATAGTGTTGAAGCAGGATTACAATCATTCAAAGGAGCGGGTCAAATGAATGCAAAGTCCAAAAAGTGGTCAGCCGGGCTAATGGCGGTGGCTGTATCGACATCCATACTTGCCGGATGCTCCGGTAACGATACGGGAGGGAATGAGCCTTCCAGCAAGCCGACAACCAATCCAACTTCCAATCCTGCAACGGAAGCGCCTAAGAGCGATCCCATCACGCTGCGCATCGAGTTGTTCGACCGCAATAATACGCCGGCCGGCGCCCCGCCGATCACGGACAATTTCATGACGAATTACATTCAAGAGAATTTCGGGGATCCGAACAATATTAAAGTCGAATTTGTAACCGTACCGCGGACTCAAGAGGTAGAGAAACTGAATGTGCTGATGGCGGCCAATCAGGCTCCGGATCTGGTTTATACGTATGATACGCCAACGGTGCAGAAATACGTCAAAGACGGCGGTTTGACCGATCTTGGACCTTATCTCGAGCAATTCGGGCAAAACCTGAAAACGGTTTTGGGCGAAACCGTGCTGAATTATGGTAAATTCGAAGGCGTTCAGTACGCGATTCCGGCCCGCCGGGTTCTCTTGCCGGAAAGCACGACAATCATGCGCCAGGATTGGCTGGATGAGGTGGGCTTGCCGATTCCGACAACGACGGATGAATTCTACAATACGCTGAAGGCGTTTAAAGAGAAGAAGCCCGGCAAGTCCGGCGACAAGGTCATTCCTTATAGCAACATCGATCCATTCCATAGCAAGCCGCTTCAATACTCGTTCTGGGAATGGGATAAAATTTCGGATGCCGATCTATACGCGACGCCGGACTGGCTGCTGCCGGGCAACAAGGAAGCGTTCCGCTTCATGAACAAGCTGTATAACGAAGGTTTGATCGATCCGGATTTCCCGTTGACGATGAACAAGGATTTCCAGAAGTTCCAAAAGGACTTGATCAACGGCGTGGTTGGATCGGGCACGGCCAATACGAACGAGCCGGTCTACCAAGGCTACTTGGCCGAGGTGAGCAAAGCAGATGCCAACGCGAAGGTCGTTCCGATCAATCCGTTTACTACTCCTGACGGGAAAACGCCCAAAGCGCTTTATTCGCCAAACGGAATGTACATCTTCGTTCCAAAAACCAGTAAAAACGCCGAAGCCGTAGTCAAGTATCTGGATTGGATGGCCATGCCCGAAAACTTCATTCCGTTGCAAAACGGAACGGAAGGCAAAACCTACGAAATGGTAGATGGCGTGCCGCAAGTGCTTGATAACGAGGAAGCGAAACAAACGCTCTATAACTATACGGACTACGCCATCATTTTGAACGGCAAGCTCGCAAGCTCGACAGACGAGAAACTAAACCTTGCGGTAAACGCATCCGACCCTAATTATAAGGATTTCACCGTCGCCAGCTTCGAGATGGGTACCAAGGACGGCGTGATCAAGCCTAGCGTTACGACGCCGATTCAAGCGGAAATTAAATACGCCACGACTCTTAAAGAGAAGACGGATGAAATTTTCGTTAAAGTCATAACGGCAAAACCGGCAGACTTCGATAAGGTTTACGATAACGAAGTCAACGATTATATGAAAATCGGCGGACAAGAAGTCATGGACGAGAAACGCCAGGCATTCGAAGCCACGAAATAAGAATCGCAGGCATGAACTCGATTCTCCGCCTCGTCGGCGGGGAATCGATCATGCGTACGCGGGAATAGACAGCGACCGACATTGGAAAAGGCGGATGCCACGTAACGGTACATAAATACTTCAGCGAAATGTAAGCGCGTTCATTATTGGAGATTTCATAAAAAGGAGGCAGACTTATCATGTTAACACGATTTAGGAGAAGGACTCTTGCGCAGTTGACGGCTGCCGCATTGGCGGCATCCATCGTTGCTCCGGCATCCCTGTCCATGAGCAGTACGGTTCAAGCCGCTGCAGATGCCGCCCCGGTAACAGCGAACTGGTATACAACATACCAAGACATGGATGGCGTAGGCGCGGCCTATGCCTATACGCCTTCCACACAAATGATGCAGCTCGCATCCGCGGGTCATCAGGATACGGTCAGAAGATTGCTGGATATGACCTTCGACGAGAAGAACGGTACGGGGCATGATATCGTTCGCGTCATGATCGGAGACAACGGAGGCGTCGCCGCAAGCGGTACGGCTGCAAGCCCCGGATTCAACCCCGTAACCTCGTTGCCCGCGGATGTCGCGAATCCGGGATTCGATATAGAGGGCAATCCCATCCCCATGAGGGGGACGGCCGGTCAATACGGCTATAAAATCGATGCCGAGAATCGCTATTACGACGGCAACACCGACAGCATCTGGCCGAACGAGCCGGCGCATGAACCAGGCACGCTGGTGCCGCTCGAGGATTTCGTGTGGAATTATCCATCCTGGAACGAGCCGATCCCGAACGATGCCGGCGGCCCGACCAATCTGCTTAGCGACAAAGGCGCGGATCCCGTTGTCATCAAGAACGCGCCGCGCACAAGGAAGGAATTATTCGACTTCGACCAAGTATGGACGATGCGTCAAGCCATGCAATACGGCGTCGAGACATTCTATGCATGCGTGTGGACGGTGCCCTATTGGATGAGCAACTCCTCATCCAATTCGCCGAGCAAGATTATTCGCAACGATGTGGCCATTATCGATGGCAAGCAAGTGAAAATCTATTATCAGGCGTTTGCCGATTATTTGGTTTATTACGTAAAAGGCATGTGGGAGCAATGGGGGATTCCGATTACCCATGTAGGGCCTTTTAACGAGGTGGACTTGGCGGGCGGAAGCGCGGCTTATGTAACCGAGCTGGTCAACGAATATGTCGGCCCTGCATTGAAAGCAGCCGTAGAACCGGGCGGGGCTCTGTACGATATCCAGAATCCCGACGGCGAAGCCATCGACTTTATCCCTCAGCTCGTTGCGGTGGATGGGACGAACCTTAACGCTTCATTGAGCAGAGGCGGTCAGATGTTCTCCCAAGTCGATGAAGCGACTGCCACGATGAAGAATCCGTTTCTTGACGTGTTTTCGACTCACTTGTACGGTACGACAGGGATCGGCACGGACGAGAACAAGCTGTATCATACGGGCGGCTTCTCGCAGACGCCAATGGATTATACGACGGCGGGCAACTCGTATCCGCAGTATCTGACCAAATACAAGCTTTGGCAGACGGAGTTCATGAACCAGGATACCGGCGACGGTTCCGCCGGCGCCTATACCAATCGGTACGGCAATCAGAACATCAACGACGCGGTGCGTTGGTCCAACCTGATGACCAATATGTTTACAAGCAATCCCGGCTTCAATGGCTTCATCTGGTGGAGCATGTGGGATAACAACGGCGTCGACGGTTCCGACTTGATCCGCTTCGTCACAACGAACTCCCAGCAGGAGCCGGGGCGCATTAGCACATTGACCGGGGAATACCGGATTTTCAAACGGTTTTACAGCTTCGGGCATTTCTCCCGCTTTATGAATCCGGGAGACAAGCGCTTCGATGTAACGCGCGCTCCGGCGCAAGACATTAACATCGTTGGTTTCCGCAGCAATACGGATTTCTCCATTACGATATCCAACGCCAAAAACGACGATAGCATTCAACCGCTGGAGTTCACGCTCAATCAATTCCCGGCAGGCACGTCGAGCGTGACCGTATTCCGGACTTCCGCCAGCGAGAATCAGGAGAAGCTCGGCACGATTCCCGTCGTAAACGGCAAGTTTGTCATCGACATTCCTTCGGCTAGCGTCGTTACGATTGTTCCATCCCAAGGCACATACGCGACTTTTGACAGTCTGGACGGCGAACGCGATATTTTCTCTTCGCTCGAGGCAGAAAGAAACGACAATGACGTGCAAGGAAACGAGGCCGGCCATGCAGGCCGCGCCAATGAAGCCGTCGCTATGGGCAACGACAGCTACCTGGCATACGGCAATATCAACTTTGCGGATGGTTCCGCGAACGGCGGCGTAGTCCGCAGGCATCTGCTTTATCTAACGGCGCAAGCCAAGGCTGTCAATGGAGGCGATCTGGCGGCTTATGTTGTGCCGGTAGGCACGCATGTAGGCGATGCGAACGACATCCGTTCGTTAGGCAGAGAGGTGGCGCGTATTTCGGTGCCGGCCAATAACGGGTACGGCAAATACCAGGATATGGTATCTACGGGCGACCTCAGCGCTTACGGCCATAAAGATTTGTATATCGTATCGGAAACAAGCGGCAGCCCGATCGTAGTCGACCGATTCTTGTTCGGGGCCAACGATTCCGACTGGAGCTCCGCCGCCAACAATTCGACGGTTTCTATACCGGGCAATTTGTTGATTAACGGCGACTTTGATACGGTGAATTCTTCCGATACGAGCAACTGGGCGGCAGGTCGATACGATAACGGCACGTTCCTGCAATCCGTAGCGGGTCCGGAGCTTACCGCGGACACGATTCAAAGCTACACGGGTCTGTCTCGTTATTTAAAGAACAATGCGACTTCGAGAATAGCGGGATCCGCGAAGCTGGCCAACCGGATCGATGCCGATAATCAATACGACGGCATCTGGCAGGACGTGACCGGTACGCTGACTGCCGGAGAAACCTACAACTTCAAGGGACACTTTATGTCCATGAAACATCGTCCGGAGAGCTACGACGTTGCCGCGGACAATCCAGGCGATGTAGAGGTTGCATTGGTTTATTACGATAGCGAGGGCGAACAGCTGGCGCTGACGCCGATCAGCGGCCGCGATATGCCGGAGCCTTATCGGGAGCGCGAAGCCGGGGATGCCGGTTATTGGCAGAACGGTAAATTTATCGGACGGATATTGCAAGGCGGGCCTTTAAACCTGGCTTCGTTCCAGCCTCTTCATGTAAGAGTCGCGGACTGGCATGAAAGCGACAACGAATCTTTTGTCTATCAAGAGCCGGTCGGCACGGCTAAAGTCGTTTTGGCCGCCTATGCCAAGGATTCGAATATCATGTATGCCGATTTGCTTTCTTTGACGCCTCCCGTACTAACGACTTACACGATTTTTGTCGATGGCAGTCTGCCCGTAAGCTTCTCGCAGGATAAGCTTGACTATACGTACACGGTTGCGGGTACGGAAGTGCCGGTCGTGACCGCGTCCTCCAATGATCCAAGCGTGAAGGTCAGCATCGCGCAAGCCGGCAGCGTCAGCGATACGGCAATCATACGCTTTATCAAGGGACAATCGATCAAGACGTTTACGGTAGCGTTCACCAAGACGCAAAGATTCGACTTCGCAGACGGTCTTCCCGATGGCTGGAGCATCGGAAACCCAAGCGGAGAAGCGTTCAGCTTCCATCCGGAGGGGAACGTGACATTGCATACGGTCAAACAGGATCCGCCGTATCCCAATAGCACGAATCTCCTGCAATTGCCGGGATCGGCGGAAGGAAACTGGACGCTGACGGCAAAGCTGACGGTGGACAAACCGCTTAGCGACGCCGCATTAACGAACGCGACGCAGGTCGGCATCGGCATCCGCAAAGCGGAAACCGGCGAATTTTTTAGACTTGCCGCTACTAAATTGGACAACAGCATAAAGGTCGTGAGTTCCGGGTTGTCGGGCTCGACGAATTCCAACAATCAGACCGTCGGAACGAGCTTGAGCGGTACCAATTACTTCCTGCGGGTCGTAAAGACGGGCAACGATGTACAAGGGTATTTCTCGACAAATAACGGGGCCAGCTATACCATTATGAGCGGCAGCCCCGGCGCAACCGTGCCGATCACGTTTACGCCGGATTTCTTTAGAGACGCAAAACTGCTATTATACGGAAATAACTTAAGCGCTTCCGATCTGCAAGTCACATACAACGATATAATCTTTGTGAAGTCGACGGGTTCTTCGGCGATCGGCGCGGATCAGTTGGCGGTTGAGCAGGCAGCCGGACTGATCGGTTCGACCGTCATAGTGCCGAATACAAGCGTTACGCAGCCGGAATTCCTTGCGGCGCTAGCGCAAGACTACCTTAACCAAGACGAGGAGCTGGGGGCGTTAGGCGTTGCCGTCACAGTAGCTGTCGATAACGGTAAATTTGCGTTGACGATTGCAAAAGGCGCAGCGTCGATCCACGTGCATGGAGTCTCGATTACGGTAGACGGCGAAAGCCCGGACACCGCTTCGCCGACATGGGAGCAAGGCAGCGCCCTTGCGGTCTCTAACATAGCGACGACCACGCTTACGCTGACCTGGACCGCCGCGCAGGATAACAAAGGAGTTACGGGCTACAAAATTTATAAAGGCTCCGAGGAACTGGCAGCTGTGGCAGGAGCGGCAAGCTCCTACGACGTCGTCGGATTGGCTCCGGACACCGATTATGTTTTCAAGATCGAAGCTGGAGACGAGGCAGGCAATTGGAGCACGGACGGCCCGACCGCAACGGTCAGGACATTGCCGTCGGCCGACACGACGGCGCCGGTGTGGCCGGAAGAAAGCGTACTTGCGGAATCCGGCGTCGGAACGAGGGAAATTACGCTGACTTGGACGGCGGCCGAGGATGAGTCCGGGATTACGGGGTACAGGATTTTCAATGATAGGGAAGAAATCGCGACCGTGGGCGGAACGATATTGACTTACCGGGTCGAAGGTTTAGCTCCGAATACAGAATACGTCTTTAAAGTAGAAGCCGGAGACGGCGGAGGCAACTGGAGCGCGAACGGTCCTTCGGTTACCGTAACCACGTTGACGGAAACGGATACTGCGGCTCCGACTTGGGCGGAAGAAAGCGCGTTGACGGCTTCCTCCGTATCTACCTACAGTCTCACATTGGCCTGGACGGCAGCTTCCGACGACACGGGAGTCGCGGGGTATAAAATTTTTAATGGCGCTACGGAAGTGGCGGCAGTCGGTGGAGAGGTACGCTCCCATCAAGTGACGGGACTTTCATCGAGCACGGCATATACATTCTCGGTGCAGGCGGGAGACGCAGCTGGCAACTGGAGCACGGATGGCCCGACGGTAAACGCGACTACACAATCCGCGTGGTCGCCGCCGGAAACGACGCCAACACCAACGCCAACACCGACACCGAAACCGACACCAACACCAACACCGACACCGACACCGACACCGACACCAACGCAAACGCCGAAGCCTACGCTTGAGCCCCATAACTTTAAGGATGTTGGCAATGGCAAGTACGACTGGGCGTCTGAAGCGATCGACGAGTTGTATGCGAATGGCGTTATCAAAGGCACGTCCGATACTAGCTTTAGTCCGGACAAAAATATAACGAGAGCGGACTTTGTCGTCTTGCTGGTCAGGGCGCTCGGCTTCGAGGCCGAAACGGACGATGAGGCAAGCTTCCTGGATATCCACACCGATGATTACTATTATGAGGCGTTGCTAATCGCGAAGCGGCTCGGCATCGTAACCGGCGTGGACGGAAGCAACTTTAATCCAAAGAGCGAGATTTCCAGGCAGGATATGATGGTAATCGTCGCAAGAGCGCTCAAGCTCGCCGGTAAATTGCCGTCCAAAGGAACCGCGGAGGATCTAAGCGGATTCCTGGATGCTTCAAGTGTTGCGGAATACGCGCGGGACAGCGCGGCGGCATTGATAAACGAGGGGATTATTAGGGGAGACGGCTCTTCCCTCAACCCGACGGGTTCAACTACTAGGGCGCAGGCGGCTGTAGTTATCTTTAGAATCTATGAAAGATAGATTTATTAACCGCAAGCAAGGTCAATGCTTCACGCGGCGATAAATAAAAAACAAGCACCTATAAGCCGGACACTTTGTAAGGAGTGTCCGGGCTTTACGGCCAATGAATTCCTCGCCAATAATTTCGATGTGGCCGTACTGCCAAAGCAAGAGCGGCAAGCCTCCAATCGCCATATAATTTCGAATCAAGCAGGAATGTGAAAAAAGACGTCGAATACGGTTACAGAAGCTATTCGAACATGAAGGTGGTTGCAGGCGGTTATGCCAATCATACAAGCCGTTGAACGGGCACTGCTCATTCTGGATTTATTCGACGAACGGACACCGGAGCTGAAGATTACGGAGATCGGCGCCCGGATGGGCTTGCATAAGAGTACGGTTCATTCGTTGGTGAGGACGCTGCAGGCTCGCGGCTATATGGAGCAAGACGCTGATTCGGGGAAATATCGACTTGGCTTGCGGCTAATCGAGAAGGGGCAACAGGTGCTGCAATCGATGGACATTAGGCAAGTCGCCAAGCCTAGCCTGGAGCAATTCACGCAGAGGACGGGGCAGACGACACATCTGGTCATATTGGATGGCGACGAAGGCGTATATATTGACAAGGTGGAGGGCGAACTTGCTCCAATTCGATACTCCCGTGTAGGCAGGCGCGTCATGCTGCATACCAGCTCCGTAGGCAAGCTATTAAGCGCTTATCAGCCTGATGCATGGCTTGACGGACTTCTTAAACGATACGAATTCGTTCGCCTTACGGCAAAGAGTATTACCGATGCGGTCGAGTTCCGCCGAGAGCTGGAACTCGTAAGGGAGTGCGGGTACGCTGTCGATAATGAGGAGAATGAGATCGGCGTCAGATGTGCGGCCGTTCCCGTCTTTGATCATCGCGGGCATACGTCGGCGGCCATCAGCGTATCTACGTTACGGTCGCGTGTCGACGATCGAGGGCTGGAGAATCTGATAGCAGAATTGCAACAAACAGCAGCGGAAGTTTCCCGAAGGCTGGGATACAACTTAGGCGATAAAACCCACCTCTAAGCGAGGTCGCTCTTTATTGAGAGACCTCCGTGGAGGTTTTATTATAGCAATATTATAAAACCGTGTACTATATTATAAAACAAGGAGTGGTGTTAATGAGGTTAATTCAGTATTTGGACGGGGATCGGAATGCGCTCGCGGCGGTCGGCGACAATGAAGTGGCTTATAGGCTGCAAGATAAGGATGTCTGGGAGTTGTTCAGCAGGGCGCAGCGGCTCGGCATGACGACGCTCGAGGCAATTGCTGCCGACATAGCGGAAAAAACGCCGTTGCAAGGAGATTGGCGCTCTCTCGAACTGCTTCCTCCGGTGGATGCTCCCGAAGTATGGGCGGCGGGCGTCACCTACCAGCGCAGCCGCGAGGCCCGCAACTACGAAGCGACCGGTGGTAAGGGGGATGCAGGCGCCACTTTCTACGATCTTGTATACGATGCCGAACGACCGGAACTGTTCTTTAAATCTACGTCCGCCCGAACGGTGGGTCCGGGAGGAACCGTCAAGCTTCGCAGCGATTCGACATGGCAAGTGCCGGAGCCCGAGCTGGGACTCGTGCTAAATGCCGAAGGGGATATCGTGGCGTACACGATCGGCAATGACATGAGTTGCCGGGATATCGAAGGAGAGAACCCGCTGTATCTCCCGCAAGCCAAGATTTGGAGGCAGTCCTGCTCCGTCGGGCCCGCCATTCGGCTCGCAGAGACGACTGCGAATCCCTATGACTTGGAGATGAAGCTGCGAATCTATCGCAATGAGGAGATCGTTGTCGACATTGCGGCGAATACCGGAATGCTGAAGCGGAAATTGGAGGAGCTTGTATCCTATCTTAAGAGGGACAATCTGCTGTTCGACGGGACGGTGCTTCTGACGGGCACTTGTCTGGTTCCGCCGGACGACTTCACCTTGCAGCCGAACGATCGTATCGAAATCGAAATTAAATCTATTGGAACGTTAATCAATACAGTAGTCGCCTGATTGCGAAATAAAAGAGGAGGAGTTCAGAATATGGAGGTTGTAAAGAGCTGCTCGAATTACATTGGCGGAGAGTGGATGCCGCCGCAATACGGAGGAACAACGTCAAGCGTCAATCCTGCCAATCGGGAGGAAATCGTGGGCCAAATTCCGTTGTCGACGAAAGAAGATCTCGATAGAGCTGTGGCGGCGGCGAAAGGAGCGCAGGGAGCCTGGCGCAAGCTCGCCGGCTCGCAGCGCGGCGCGTTCTTATTCAAAGCGGCGGATGTGCTGGAAAGGCGACTGGACGAGATCGGCCGCATAATGACGCTGGAGATGGGCAAAACGCTGACGGAAGCAAAGGGGGAAACAGCGCGGGGAGTAGCAATACTGCGATATTACGCCGGCGAAGGCATGAGAAAGATCGGCGATGTCATCCCCGCGACGGACTCCGATGCCTTTATGTTCACAACTCGCGTTCCGCTTGGCGTAGTCGGCGCGATTACGCCTTGGAACTTCCCCGTGGCCATTCCGATCTGGAAGCTGGCTCCTGCTCTGATCTACGGCAACGCTGTCGTGTGGAAGCCGGCTTCCGAGACGGCTGTCACCGCGGCGCTGGTCATGGAATGCTTCCACGAAGCCGGGCTGCCAAGCGGCGTCCTGAATCTGGTCATCGGGAGCGGCAGAGAGATCGGGCAGGGCTTGGCCGAGCATCCCGACGTGCAAGGCATCACGTTTACAGGTTCCAACGGGACCGGGAAGGCTGTGGGACAGGCTGCGTTTGCGCGAGGGGCGAAATATCAGCTGGAGATGGGCGGCAAAAATCCCATCATCGTAGCTGCCGATGCGGATCTGGACCTGGCGATAGATGCGACCATCAGCGGCGGATTCAAGTCCTCGGGTCAGAAATGCACCGCGACGAGCCGCGTGATCGTCGTAAAGGATATCTATGACAGCTTCCGCGACAAACTGGTCGAGAAAGCGGCAACGCTCCGCGTGGGAAACGGCTTGTCGGAGTCGACGTGGCTGGGACCGTGCGCAAACGAGAAGCAATACGAGACGGTTCTCGACTACATTCGGACCGGGGTCGAGGAGGGAGCGACGTTGGCGTTCGGTGGGACCAAGCCCGAGGAGGAGGAGCTTCGCAACGGCTATTATATTACGCCTGCGATATTCGAGAACGTCGCTTCGCGTATGGCAATAGCGCAAGAGGAGATATTCGGACCCGTGCTGGCCTTGATTAAAGCGAATGATTTGGCCGATGCGATTGAACTGGCGAACGATGTTCCATACGGTCTTAGCGCTTCGCTGTATACGAAGGATATCGCCAGCGCGCTGGCTTTTATTCAGGATATGGATGCCGGGCTGATCCGCATTAATGCGGAGACGGCTGGTGTAGAGCTCCAGGCGCCGTTTGGCGGCATGAAAGCGTCCAGCTCCCACACCAGGGAGCAAGGACAGGCGGCAATTGAATTCTATACCTCGATAAAGACGGTATTTATGAAACCGTAATCGACTTCCAGCCATGAGGAGGAGCAAGTCATGCTGCATAATGATTGGTGTAATATCGCAGAGCCTGGAGGAGAGGAAGTCTACAGAATTTCCACCCATGCTTCGGGTCCGGCCGGTTCGTTGCCGCTTACGCCGGAGCTGCTTCGAGAGTCCCCAAGCGGGGATTTGTTCGGCTGGTCGCAAAATGTCGGGATGGGGCTTTCGCCATCGCGCCTGGGGGGTCAGGAAGTGCTGCTCTTAAGTACGCTTGGCGGCATACGTCGGGATGATGGCAGACCGGTAGCGTTAGGTTACCACACGGGGCATTGGGAAGTCGGGCTGCTGATGCAGGCGGCAGCCGAGGAGATCAGCTCCGCAGGCGGAGTTCCGTTCGCCGGATATGTCAGCGACCCGTGCGATGGCCGGTCTCAAGGAACTGCAGGCATGTTCGATTCGCTGCCTTACCGAAATGATGCCGCGATCGTACTTCGGCGGCTTATCCGTTCGCTGCCGACCCGCAAAGCCGTCATCGGTGTTGCCACTTGCGACAAGGGTCTGCCCGCCATGCTGCTAGCTCTTGCAGGTAGCCCTTCGCTACCCGGCATCATCGTGCCCGGAGGCGTTACTCTGCCGCCGACGTTTGGAGAAGACGCGGGCAAGGTACAGACGATCGGCGCGCGATACGCAAGCGGAGAAATGACGCTGGAAGAAGCGGCGGATATGGGGTGCCGGGCATGCGCTTCGCCGGGCGGCGGCTGTCAGTTCCTCGGGACAGCGGGAACATCCCAGGTCGTGGCGGAGGCGCTGGGATTGACGGTCCCTCATGCTGCATTGGCACCATCGGGACAGGAGGTATGGACAGAGTTGGCCCGTCAATCGGCAAGGGCTGCGATGTCCGCCGCAAAGCAAGGACTTACCGTTGGAAAGGTGTTGACCGATGCTTCTATCCGCAACGCCATGATCGTTCATGCCGCCTTCGGGGGTTCGACGAATCTGCTGCTGCATATCCCGGCGATTGCGCAGGCTGCGGGTCTTCGCGTGCCCAATGTAGCCGACTGGGCGGACATCAATCGCAGCGTGCCTCGTATTGTCAGCGTATTGCCTAACGGCCCCATTCCACATACGACGGTTCGCGCATTCCTGGCGGGCGGCGTGCCGGAAGTCATGCTCCGTCTAAGGGGACTTGGACTGCTGGAGGAGTCGGCGCTCACCGTATCGGGCAAGACGTGGGGCGAAGTGCTGGATTGGTGGGAGTCGTCCGAGCGAAGAAGACGAATGCGGGAGGTGCTGCTCCGCTCCGACGGCATCGACCCCGAAACGGTCATCTATACGAAGGAAAGCGCCAGAGCGGCTGGAATGGCTTCAACCGTAACGTTCCCGATCGGCAATATCGCTCCGGAAGGTTCGGTCATTAAGTCGGCGGCAATCGACCCTTCGGTCGTAAGCGACAACGGTATATACAGGCACCTGGGTCAAGCCAAAGTGTTCACGACCGAGCGCGCCGCGATTAAAGCGATAAAAACAGGGGGGATATCGGCTGGCGACGTGTTGGTTTTGATCGGCAGGGGGCCTAGCGGGACAGGGATGGAAGAGACGTATCAGCTTACTTCCGCTCTGAAACATTTGCCATTTGGCAAAGAGGTATCCTTGCTCACGGATGCACGATTCTCCGGCGTGTCGACCGGTGCATGCATCGGGCATATCGGCCCCGAGGCGCTGGCTGGCGGTCCTGTGGCGAAGCTGCGCGATGGGGACTGGATCGACATTGTTGTAGATCTTAACCAACTGGAAGGCAGCATCAACTTCGTAGGCGAGGGGGAAGAGCGCTTCGATGAAGTCGAAGGGGCTAGGCGGTTGTATGAACGCCCGGCTCATCCCTTGCTGTCGCCCGATCCGGATCTGCCCGACGATACTCGTCTGTGGGCCGCGCTTCAGGCAGCCAGCGGCGGAATTTGGCGAGGCGGCGTCTACGACGTAGATCGGATAGTCGAGTTGTTGGAAGCGGGAAGGAAAGCATTGAACCGATAGTCTCTACCGCAAGGAACAGTTTTGAAGCGGTTGTCCCGTACGGGAACAACCGCTTTGTATTTTGCTCAATAATATATTATGCTGCGCTCGCTTATCCCCGAAAGGCCTCGCCAAAGGTTTTCTCAACAACAAATAAAACGCTTACAAATAGGTAAACAACGGGTAAGCAAGTAAAGAGTTGCACATTGTGGCTCGTTGATCTAGCACATATACTGAAAACGTATACAAGAGGGAGCTCCTGCAAGACTATATGAACTTGGGGGGAAGGACGCATGGATAAGCAAGGGAGAGGCATAGCGCTGAAGGGGCTGACAGTTCTGCTGCTCGCATCGTTAGCTATTACTGCCTGTACAGGCGGGAACAAAGGGGCAGAAAGCACGGCACAACCAACGGCGACAGCCGGAAGCGGGAATGCCGGGAATGAAGGCAAAGCGAATACGGACAGTGGAGCAAATGACGGACCGTTCGGCAAATATGATCCGCCGATCGAGGTATCGTTCGTACGTCATCTAAGCGATGTGGTCGAGAACAACGTATTGGGCGTCCTGAAAGACGAGACGTTGGAAGACAACCGCTGGACGCGTGTGTACGAAGAAGAACTGGGCATTAAAATCGTCAATGATTGGGTAGTGAAAGGCGATGTCAGCTCGGATCAATATCTGCAAAAGATCAATGTGACGCTTGCCTCGGGAGATCTTCCCGACTTTATTCCCGTCAACGCGACGCAGCTCAAACAGCTGGCGGATTCCGATCAGATTGAAGATATGACGGAAATCTTTGAGAAGTACGCCTCTCCAATGTTAAAGGATGCGCTCACCCAAGAGGGCTCCAGCCCCTTCGACGCCGTAACCCTGGATGGCAAGCTGATGGCGGTTCCGCTTGTCGAGGCATCTATCGAGCGCTCCATGTTCGTCTGGATCCGCACGGATTGGATGGAGAAGCTCGGTTTGCAGCAACCAAAGACAATGGCCGACGTTCTGGCGATTTCCAAAGCGTTTACGGAAAAGGATCCCGACGGCAACAACAAGGCGGACACGTACGGCATCGGCTTCACCAAAAATGTATGGGGCGGAGCAATGGGGCTGGAAGGCTTCTTTGCCGGATTTAACGCTTTCCCGAACATTTGGCTGGAAGATGAATCCGGCAAACTCAAGTTTGGCAGCATTCAGCCTGAAGTTAAAAATGCGCTTCAAGCGCTTCAGGATATGGCAAAGAATGGTCAGATTGATCCCGAGTTCGGCATTAAAGACGGCGGCAAAGTATCCGAGCTGATCGCGGCCGGCAAGATTGGCATGCAATACGGCGAACAATGGAATTCGATTTATCCGCTTCAACTCAACAAAAACAACGACCCTGATGCAGAATGGCAGGCTTTCCCAATCGTTACTGAATCCGGAGAGATGGCGAAGGTGCCGCTTAAATTCAGCACGACGCGATTCTTTGCGGTTAAGAAAGGAACGAAACATCCGGAAGCGCTTATCAAGCTCTTTAATATGCACATGGAGAAAAACTGGGGAGAGACGGGAGATTTCGATTACTATTTCGCGCCGCCGGAGGCAGAAAGCGTATGGCAGTTATCGCCTGTCACCCCTTACCCTCTGAAAAAGAATGTCGAGGCGTTCCGCGACATCGATGAGGCCCGCAAAAGCGGCGATATGTCTAAGCTGATCGGGGAAGCAAAGACGATTCAAGAGAAAATGGAATCTTACTATTCCGGCTCCACAGAGGGCTTTGCGCTTTGGGGCTGGGAGCGAATCTACAGTGAGCAAGGCTCCATGGGAATAACGGATCAATACGACAAAAACAATCAGTTCCTGCTTGAGAAGTTTGTCGGAGCGCCGACGCCGACGATGGTGGAGCGCAAAGCTACGCTGGAGAAGCTGCAGAACGAAGTGTTTGTCAAAATTATATTAGGCGATCCCATTTCAAACTTTGATAAATTCGTTGATGACTGGAATAAACTCGGCGGAGATCAAATTACGCAAGAGGTCAACGAATGGTATGCGGCAACAAAATAAAGAGGAAGTAACGGCATAGTAATGAAGAGGACAGAGGCAACAAGGTTCCAGCTTCTGTCCTCCATGTTTTATGACTGAATGGGAGGGACAACATCCAATGGGAGCCAAGACAAGGAGAGAGCTGCCGCTTCATTTGATGATCGTGCCGGGGCTTGTTTTCATCATACTATTCTCTTACGTCCCCATGGCCGGCATCGTAATCGCATTCCAAAAGTTTATCCCCGCCAAAGGTCTATTCGGCGACCAACAATGGATCGGGTGGTCCAACTTCGAATATGTCATGCATTTGCCCAGCTTCTCGCAAGTGCTGTTAAATACGCTATTGATTGCGGGCTCCAAGCTTATTCTTGGTTTGCTTGTGCCGATTGTGTTCGCGATTCTGCTTAACGAAGTCAAGAACGCCGTGCTAAAGCGCACGGTGCAGACGACCATCTATTTGCCTTATTTCCTTTCCTGGGTCGTGCTCGGAGGCATCCTGGTTGATATCTTGTCTCCGTCGGGCGGAATCGTGAACGGGCTGCTAACGTCGCTGGGATTGCCCAAAATCTTTTTCCTCGGCGATAACGACTGGTTCCCTACGACTTTGATTGGGTCAGACGTCTGGAAGAACTTCGGTTATGGAACGATCGTTTACCTCGCGGCAATTACCGGGATCGATCCCGGCTTGTACGAAGCGGCAACGATTGACGGCGCCAATCGATGGCGCAAGATCTGGCATATTACGTTGCCTGGCATGAGGATGGTTATCGTCCTCCTGTCCGTACTGAGCTTGGGGCAGCTCCTGAATGCCGGGTTCGATCAAGTGTTTAACCTGTACAGTCCTCAAGTATACGAAAGCGGAGACATTCTGGACACCTTTGTCTACCGAATTGGCTTGCTGGACGCGCAATATGGCGTTGCAACTGCTGTTGGGTTCTTTAAGTCGATTGTGTCGCTGATTCTCATTTCCGCTTCTTATTTCTTCGCATACTACTTTGCTAGATACCGAATCTTCTAGGAGGAGAGAAGCCATGAATCAGCAGTCATCCGTAAGCACTTCCCGAGGGAGCGGCAGGAAGCGCCAGTGGTTTCCGATTGTCAATACAGTCATTCTGGTGCTGGTAGCGGCGCTCTGCATATTCCCGCTCATTCATATTATCGCCGTTTCCTTCAGTTCCAGTACGGCAGCGGCTGCTGGGCACGTCAGGCTGTGGCCCGTCGACTTCACGCTGGCATCGTACGAATACACGGCAAGCCGGGGAGAATTCTGGCAGTCTATGTGGGTGTCGTTAAAACGCCTTGCGTTCGGAACTCCGTTGAATCTGCTTCTGACGATTCTAGTCGCTTATCCGCTCTCGAAGGAGTCACATGCTCTGCGTCTGCGGCTTGTGTATGCCTGGTTATTCTTCCTGACCATGCTCTTTAACGGCGGACTGATTCCTTGGTATGTTACCCTCAAGGAATACGGTTTGCTGAATTCGATATGGGCGCTCGTGCTTCCCGGAGCCGTTCCAGTTTTCAGCATCATTCTACTGCTTAATTTCTTTCGAGAGGTGCCAAAGGAGTTGGAGGAAGCGGCGCTGATCGATGGTGCGGGCCACTGGACGACGTTATGGCGCATTTACGTGCCTATCTCGAAGCCGGCGCTTGCAACGCTTGCTCTGTTCTCCATGGTGGAGCATTGGAACAGTTGGTTTGACGGATTGATCCTGATGAGCAATCCATCCAATTATCCGCTTCAGAGTTACATTCAGACGATCGTCATTCAACAGAATCTGTCCAATGTGTCGAGGGACGATCTGCTGAACCTGGCCCAAATCTCAGATCGAACGTTGAAGGCCTCGCAGATATTCCTGGGTTCGCTGCCTATCATTATGGCGTATCCGTTCCTGCAGAAATATTTTGTCAAAGGAATCGTCCTGGGGAGCGTTAAGGGATAATTGGAGAAATCCAGGGACAGAATGTTGAACATTCGTTACAATGAGGGAAAACGGTGGAGGCGACGTTGTTGTTCAATCGCCATGATATCTCGCTCAGAAATTCCATTTTTTCGCGACTGCTGATTACCTTTCTGCTTATCATGCTCCCTATGTGGTCGTTCGGGGCGTACATTTATAACTGGATCGTGCAGACCGCCCGTGAGGATATATCCAAGACGGCGGTCTCGCAGATCGTTTATTACCTCTCGGACATGGAGAACGAAATCGAACGGATCAAGCTGCTCCAGTACAGCCTGCTCGAAGATGAACACTTGAACGAATTGGCGCTGACCTGGGAAACGATGGACACGATAGAGCGGATGGAAAATATCAATTTATTGCTGAAACGAGTCTATACGATCCAGAACAGCAGCCATTACATCGAAGACGTCAGCGTGCACATTGCTCCTATCGGCAAGACGCTGTCCGTCGATGGGGCACGCGAGTTCGACTCGGAGCGGTTTTACGGGATTCGCTCCGTGTATGGGCACGGATCCCAGATTATCGAATGGAAGGGCAGCCTGCACCTGAGCGCGTACAAGCCCGGGGGGAGAAGAGATGCAGAGCCGCTGTTTACCGTAGAGATCGCGCTTGACAGCGGTGTCATGCGAGAGGAATTGAACCAGTTCAACCTCTACGCAGACAGCGGGGTCATGCTTGTGCATGGACGGGATGGCGTAGTTATTACCAATGGGGCGGGAGCCTTTCCAGAGCAAGATATGCCCGTTTTCCTGCAGCAATCCCGAGAAAGCGAGGAACTGAAAACGGACGCAGTAGAGTTGTCCAACATGCGTTTCTATTATATGCACGCGAATTCGGAGAAACTGAACTTTTCCTTGTACCGGTTCATCCCGGAACGAGTATTCCAGGAACCGCTCGACCGGTTCTACTCCTGGGCGTGGTTGTTTCTCATTCTATCGCTTGGAATCATAGCCGTTTACGCTCTTTCGACGTACAAATTCATCCACAAGCCTTTATTAACTTTCGTCAAGAGCTTCAGAAGAATGGAGAACGGGGACCTCGACATCTTCATTGATCATGCCTCAAAGGACGAATTCCGTTATCTGTACGGCCGATTTAACCAAATGGTCGCTAATCTGCGTTCATTGATCGATCAGGCTTACAAGCAAAAGATATTGGCACAGCGGTCGGAACTCAAACAGCTTCAATCGCAGATCAATCCCCATTTCCTGTACAACAGCTTTTTCATTTTAAACACGATGGCGAAGACGGGAGACGTCGAGCGTATCGAGCAATTCACTACGTTATTGGGCAAATACTTCCAATTCGTAACGCGTAACGCTTCCGATAACTTGCCGCTGGAGCATGAGATCTCGCATGCGAGAATGTACACGGAGATTCAGGAGCTGCGTTTCTCGAGACGTATTAAGGTGAGTTTCCAGGAGCTTCCTCCCGAACTTGCGGCTATGCAGGTGCCCCGTCTGATCGTACAGCCAATCATCGAGAACGCGTTCGAGCACAGCCTGGAGAAAAAGGCGTACGACGGCCTGATAGTGGTTCGTTTCGAATGGGATGACGAAGAGGTTAGAGTGATTGTGGAGGATAATGGAGATCGTCTATCTGACGAGGAATTGGCTAGAATCATACATTCGTTGAAGCATGACGAAGACCAAAGCGAGATTACAGGGATGGTCAACATACATCGACGTGTCCGTTTGACACTAGGCGATGGAGGATTACAGGTGTCAAGAAGCGGGCTCGGAGGATTAATGGCGACGCTGAGGCTGCCTAGGGAGGGGGGAGAACAAGATAATCCGATTACTAATCGTAGATGACGAGGAAATTATTACTGACGGTCTATACGAAGTGTTGAGCAAGCTGGATCTGGAGCTCGATCTGTATAAGGCATATTCCGGACAGGAGGCATTGCTATGGCTGCGGAGGACCCGATTCGATATCGTACTCTCGGACATCGCAATGCCGGAGATGGACGGTCTAGCCTTAATGAACGTAATCCGCTCCGATTGGCCGCAATGCAAGATGATTTTTTTGACCGGCTACAGCCATTTCGAAACGGTATACCAGGCGGTTCAGTGGCCGGGTATCCGTTATTTGCTTAAGAGTGAAGGGTATAACAAACTGATTGAGACCGTTGGCCTGGTTGTTAGCGAGATTCAAGAAGAGTTGCGAACGGCTGCGCTGCTGCAGAGTTCTAAAGCAAGCCAGAATGCCTTTGACACGCTCGCTACAGGCAATTATGTGCGCCATCTCTTGTTCGAAGGCGGAGCGGACGAGACGATGACGGACAACTTCAATAGACTGCGTATCGAATTCGAACCCCGAGCTCCCGTCCTCATAGCCCTTGGCAGCTTGTCCGCCGCAGAGGCTCACCGTTACTATGCCGATCGGCAGGAGACTGCGCTCAGGGTTAAAATCCTTTCTGATACTTATTTGGATGAGAAAAGCAGATGTCTTGGCGTAATCGATCGTTACGGCGATCTGATCTGGCTCGTTCAGCCGCCCGATCCATGTCAGGATAACCGCTTCGAACGTCTATCTACATTCCTGGAGGGAACGTTCGAATTGATTCAGGAGGCCTGCCGGCAGTCGCTAGGCATTCAGTTGTCCGTTACGCTGGCGAAGGAGCCAACGGACTGGAAGCAACTCCCCACTGCTTACGATAAGCTCCGAGAAAGGCAGCACTTGCGTGCGGGAGACGGGACAACGATGGTGCAATCCGTGCTGCTAAACGGGGAGGGAACGGCAGCTCAGGTACGTTTGCGCTTCCCGAAGGAGAAGACGGAGACGCTGGCGGCACATTTGGAGGGTGGCAGAAGAGAGGACTTTCTTGGGTTGTTTAACGAGCTTACGCTGTCTGCTACGGAGGGAGGATGGACATCGGCTTACGCCACGGAGCTGTATTATTCCATCGCCCTTATCCTGCTCTCCTACTCCAATCGTTGGGGAGAACGAGAGAAGCTGCCGATGTCTGCAGGGGGCTTGATGCAATTGGATGGGTATCACTCCTGGAAAGAACGATACTCCGTCCTGAGGGGTTTGGCGGAAGATCTGTTCGAATGGAGACGAGATGGGGAGCATAACCGAGCTGTTACGGCTATTGATAAGATCAGCGCTTATATTGACGAACATATCGCAGAGGACTTGTCGCTCGTTCGTCTGGCAGATGAAATCCACTTTAATCCTTCGTACCTCTCGCGCTTATTCAAGCAAGAACGGGGGATCAAGCTGTCGGAATATATCGAGGATGTCCGGTTTGCAAGAGCGAAGGAGCTGCTGTTGCATACTGACATGAAAATCGCGGAGATCGGTGCCAGCGTCGGATACGAGGCGCCCCATTCCTTTACTCGAGTATTCAAGAAGTGGACTGGCATTTCACCGCATGAATTTCGGGAACAGGCTGGAAAGCGAAGAGAGGTATAGACATTAATGAACAGCTTGAATATGAAACGACAATATAAACAATGCAGCCCAGGAGTACGCCTCCTGGGCTGTTCTGTGCGTCTAGCCCTTCACACCGCCAACGGTGATACGACCCGGTTGGTTAATTCCCCAAATAAGCTCGTTCCAATTCCGCAATGTTGAACTTCTTCATCTTTAGGAATGCTTTCGTGACGCGATCACGCTGCTCCGGCGTGCCTTCGTTCATCATCTTGTCTAAAGCGGCGGGCGAGATTTGCCACGAAACGCCGTATTTGTCTTTCAGCCAGCCGCATTGCTCGGCTTCGGGAACGGCGGACAGCTTGTCCCAATAGTAGTCGATTTCCTCCTGCGTCGTACAGTCGACCAGCAAGGAAATCGCCTCATTGAACTGGAACGAATGTTCATGCGCGCTGTCCATGGCCGTAAACCAGGTGTTCTCCAGCATAAAGTCGGAGAACATGACGTCCCCCTCGCGGTCTGGCTCCATACCGGAGGCATAACGAACAAGCGTACCGGGCATCGCGTTGCGGAAGACTGAGAGATAAAACTCGCGGGCTTCCTCCGCCTTGCCGCAGTTGTCGCCGACAAACATCAGGGAAGGGATAATCGGTGGGCGCGGCTCCCCGTGCGGATTTGTTAATATGAGCTGCCAGTTGACTCCGAATTTGTCCTGTATCCAGCCATACCGCTCGCTAAACGGGTATTTGTCCAGAGGCATGAGAGGAGTTCCTCCGTCGGATAACTTGTGCCACGCCTCTTCGAGCATTTCTCTGGCATTTGGTTCCCGCGACGGATCGAAATTAACGAAAAACGAAATCGACGGATTTAACTTGAAGAGCGGCCCTGCAGAGATAGCCATAAACGGATGTCCCCAAACCGTAAACGAAACGATAGGTGCATCCCCGGAAGGCGTATCGTTTAAGATCGTCGAGCTGGTTATTTCGGAATGCGGGAAAACAGAGCAATAGAACTCAGCTGCTTCCTTTGCTTCTTTGTCGAACCACAAATGCGGAATGATCGGTTGCGCAAGACCATTATTAGCATCGCTCATCAGTATTGCCTCCCAATTCGTTAATGAAGTGCCTAACACGCCTTGGTTATAGCACATACGTTCGTATGAATCCACCGGCAATAACGCTAGAGTTTTGAAACGATATATGGCAGAATTGAAAGTAGTTCAGCCTATACCAGAGCAACGATTCATCTATCTGGAAGCCAACAAAGCTTTAGACTGTGATTATGACTTGAAAAAAAGGAGCGATCTTTTAATGAGTAAAGTTGTTCATCGAGTAGCTTTCATCGGATGCGGGAAACGGGCACATGAACATGCAATTGGCATCAAGGCTGATAACAGATGCGAAGTGGTGGCATTTTCAGATTTATCCGCGGAGTCAGCCGAGAGGTTAAAAGCAGATTTTGAATTCCAAGGCAATATCTATACTGAATATAAAGTTATGCTTGAAAAAGAAAAACCGGATGTCGTTTTAATTTGTTTGTGGACGCCGTTGCATCTTTCCGTTTTTCGTGATTGCGCCGAAGCTGGAGTTAAAGCTGTGTTATGCGAAAAACCGATGTCTCCTACTTGGGGAGAATGTCAGGAGATGTCGCGGATTGCAGAAGAGACGGGCTGCCAGCTAACCTTTTCCTTGCAACGTCGTTTTGCGGAAGGGAACAAATTCGTACGTCAGTTACTTAACGATGGAAAAATTGGTCAACTTGTCAGATTGGACCTTTACTCTCCGCAAAACCTGCTGGATTGCGGGATCCATACGTTTGATCAAGCGCTTAGCTTTTTAAACGAAACTCCGGCAAAATCTGTTTTAGGCGCAGTCGATACAACAAGCATACTAAATTGGTTTAATGTTCCCTCCGAATATGGGGCGTCCGGACATATCGTTTTTGCCAACGGCGTTCAAGCCAACTTATACTGCGGACCTGTAGATACATGGGAACCGACGGATGATATGACAAAAGTTTGGGCTGGAGTTCGTCTCTATGGCACGGAAGGATTTATTGAAGTGATGTGGGATGGCCAAATCATCAGAGGGGTTAACTACAAGGATCCTTCCTGGAGTCCGGAATTGGTTTTATCATCCATGTCTGATCAGATGAAAGCATACGTCAAGCATGCAATAGATTGTTTGGAAACGGGGATTGAACCAGAGGTTTCCCACCAAAAGGCACTCCGTGCTTCTGAGATCACGTTTGCTGTTTTTGAATCGGTGCGTCAACATGCAAGAGTAGAATTGCCCCTAACCGGTGTAACGGATAGTCCGTTTATTACAATGTTAGAGAACGGCCAATTTGGTCAAGGAAGAGGTGCGGAATAATGATTAAGAAACCTAAACTTGCTTTAATTGGTATCGTGAACGAAGAAGCCAAACAAGATTTCTGGGGAACCATGCAGCAAATCGCAAATATTGGCTATGAGGGCATTGAGGGCGGTCAGTCCTTGCTTACAGGCCATGTACAAGAAAACGTGGATCGATTTCATCAATTGGGGCTCAAAGTCGCAACTCACAGTATCAACAAGGAACAAATGCGCGATCAAAATGAGTTGGATCATATCATTAAAGAGGCGCACTTGTTGCAAACAAAGGATGTCACATTCTGGTGGGATGTGGTGGACACGAGGGAGCAATTGCTTCAAGACGCCGAACTATATAATGCTGTTGGCGCCCGATTAAAGTCGGAA
The DNA here is from genome assembly GCF_002165585.1 of Paenibacillus sp. MY03. NCBI lineage: Bacteria > Bacillati > Bacillota > Bacilli > Caryophanales > Paenibacillaceae > Paenibacillus > Paenibacillus sp. MY03. The sequence continues at coordinate 166,789 of NZ_MXQD01000009.1, forward strand.
GGATTGCGTTTTTGTTACCATAACCACGCACATGAATTTCAAAACGTTTTTAATGGCATCTATTCGTTAGATATTTTAGCCGAGTATACAGATCCCAATCATCTCTATTTTCGATTAGACGTTGCATGGATTACGCTCGGCGGAGCCGATCCGGCACATATTCTTCGCAAAATGGCCGGTCGCGTACCTGCTATTCATTTAAAAGACGTATACGGAGTTGACGAGGTCGGCAAGTGGACGGCAGTAGGCACAGGCATGGTAAAGATTGAGGAGTCTATTGCTGCAGCAAAAGAGATTGGGGTTGAATGGATGACAGTCGAGCAAGATCAACTCCGAAACCTTACTGGAATGGAAACGGCGATGGTCAGCTATTTAAACTTGAAGGAGAGAGGTTTGCTGTAAGAAAGGGTTAAATGGCAATGCAAATAATGACAATGGGAGTAGATTCCTTTGAAAAATCAAATTCGAGTAGGGCTTATTGGATATGGTTTTGCCGGGAAAACATTTCATGCACCTGTAATTACATCAGTGCCAGGTTTAGAACTGTCCAAGGTAGTGGAACGCAGAAGTCAGTTGTCCAAGGCGCGATATCCATGGATTGAGGTTGTAAGCAGCGTTGAGGAATTGTACAGTGATCCGACTATTGATCTTGTTGTTGTGACCACTCCTAGTACAAATCATGTGGAATTTACGCGAGATGCCTTGCTGGCCGATAAACATGTTGTTGTCGAAAAGCCGTTTACGGCTACAAGTCAAGAAGCCATACAGTTAATAGAGTTAGCAAAGGAAAGAAACAAAGTACTAAGCATATTCCATAATAGGCGTTGGGATGGAGACTTTTTGACCGTCAAAAGTATCGTTCAACAAGGTTTATTAGGCAAGCTATCTGACTGCGAATTCCATTGGGATGGTTTTAACCCCGTTATGAAATCAGACAATTGGCGTGATAAAAAAGGTCCCGCTACAGGCGTTTTTTATGATTTAGGCAGCCATTTCATCGATCAGGCTGTACAACTTTTTGGGACACCGGATACCATAACCGGCGATATTCGCATTACTAGGGATGGAGGGATAACAGATGACTATTTCGATGTTTCCCTTGGCTATAGCCATAATTTAAAGGTTGTACTAAAATCATCCCGGATCGTACGGGAGCCAAGTCCAAGATACACCCTTCATGGCAGTAAAGGATCTTTTGTCAAGTACGGAATAGATCCGCAAGAGGCTGCATTAATTGCGGGGGAGAGTCCAAGCGATTCTAAAAACTGGGGCAAGGAAGACCCCGAAAATTGGGGAACCATTCATACATCCATAGGGGATTTGCATGTCAGGGGATTGGTCGAAACCCAACCAGGCGCTTATACTTCTTATTATAATAATGTCTGCAAGCACATACTCGGAGAGGAAGAATTGGCAGTCAAACCCGAGGAAGCATTAAGGACGATTCAATTGATCGAATTAGCTTACAAGAGCCATAGAGAACAACGTACAATCCGGATCGGGGACGAAATCAATGACTGAATTAAATGGAATATTCCCTTTTCGAACCGCCCTTAATACATCCACTTTATTCCCGTACAATCTTGATATTCTTCAGCAAATAGAGCTGGTTGCCGAGGCTGGTTATGATGGGATTGAACTTTGGATAAAAGATGTAAAAGCATATGTAGACAGCGGAGAGAAACTGTCTTCTCTATGGCGAGAGCTTGATCGATTAAAACTTGCACCTGTTAATGCAATAGCTTTTTTCAAATGGTGCGATCAGGATCTGCAAACGAGAAAAGAAGGGCTGCGTCAAGCAGAAGAAGAAATGGAGATGCTAGCTGCTATTGGCTGCCCTGCAATTGCCGCGCCGCCTTTTGGCGATGTCAGTCATTTAGATGCCGCAGCAATCGCAGAATACTTCTCGGACTTAAAGGCAATCGGACGTAAGGCAGGCGTCGAGCCTTACCTTGAGTTCTGGGGGAGAGCTGAATATTTATCTACTCTGGAGCAAGCAAAACAGATTGTTGATCTGCAACCGATGAATAAAATGCTCATTGATCCGTTTCATATGTATACAGGAGGGAGTAATCATGAACTTTTAGGCTCCCTTGCAGCTGACCAAATCGGGATCGTTCATGTCAATGACTACCCCGGCGAGCCATCACGATTGATCATAAACGATGAAGAGCGTCTGTTCCCGGGAGAAGGTATTGCGCCTACTAAACACATCGCGGCGACACTGCATAGTATCGGATATAGCGGGTATCTATCATTAGAACTTTTTAAAAAGAGCTACGCGGGACGAAGCGCATTAGAGACGGCGAAGTATGGATTGAACTCGATTAAGACCGCTTATAGCGTAAATGCAATTCATTCTTAATAAAACATTGAATATACAATTTTGAGTCTGTGCGATGAGAGAAAGCTCAAAGTCGGTGTCCGTCCTATTTAGGTCGGTGCTTGCTTGCGCTTTCTCTTTTTATTTTTCACATTCCACTCTTCATCTGCGTCCTCCCCAAGGGACCATCAATTCTTCTTACGTTTCTTGTCTTAGCCATTTAATAAACTTTTTTTAACAGCTCAAAAACTTCTTCTATCGTGAGGCCAAATGATTTGTAATAGGAAGTGTCGATCGCCATCTGCTCTAGGATCGTTTTATTGCGTTTTTGAAGCATCTCATCGGGTGAGAGCTCGGTGACAAAACATCCTTTGCCGGTAACGGTATAAATTAAACCGCATCGTTCGAGCTCTTCCCAAGCCTTTTTCACGGTAATGATGCTAACCCGAAGCTCCGTGGCCGCTTGTCGGATAGGCGGCAAGCTATATCCGCCTCCAAGTTCGCCTTTAAGAATTTGAGCGCTGATTTGTTCGAAAAGCTGTTGATAGATGGGTTTCTCGGATGTGTTCGATATCGCAATGTTCATTATATTTCCACTTTCTCAAACCTTTTGTTGGCTATAGAATAAGCTATTATCGTAAATATTGCAAAAATCGCAATGCCAATAAGCAAGATGGAGAGTTGTACAGCTAAATTGTCGGCGCCGGCTCCCTTAAAAAGATCATTCACATACGAATTCTGTATGCCAAGCCATTCTGCGCCCCCGGCAAACAGGATAGCGGCTGTAATCGATGCAACCGATGCCGCGCCGTATTTATAAGCAGTCTTGAAATACATAGGGATTAAAATGATATTAAAGATGGCCAGCATGACGAAACATAACCCCCAGAAACCAAAGGACGGCTCATAGAAATAGTAGATCAGATTCGGATATAAGCGAACGCTAATCAGGCCATATATAGCGGCGACAACCACATGCAATAATTCCAGAATGACAATAAAAGAGACCTTTGCTTTTACCATGTCTGATTTCGTTACTGGCAGCATGCTTGTAAACATTAAATCGTTATGACTTTTGAATCCTCCTAACATATTCGGTACCGTAATGAAACAAAAGTATAGGAGAACAAGGAAATAAAGCCATGCCGGAACTAACATTAAGGCGCCTGTCAAAAAGGGCAGCACATAAAAAAACGGATTTACGCCTAACTTTAATTCTTTCTTCAATAAGTTATACATGCATATTCTCCTTTCTCGAGAAATAAATCATAATCTCCTCCAAATTGGGCACGGCGGATTTAATATCTACAGACGGATCAAAGTCTTTGGTATGAATCAAGCCTGTGAATCCGAAAGAATTTATCTTGTAGGCAATGAGCCGGTCTTTGAACAAATCCAACTGCTCTTTTTTGCCATTTAGCAAACGATACGCATCGACAAACTCTTCTTTCTCGGCGCTGTTGATAATTTGGCCGTTGTGGATATAGGTAATATAATCGGCGCATTTCTCCAAATCGGATGTGATATGGGTTGAAAAAAGGATGCTGATTTCGCCGTCTTGCACTAGCTCCTGAAAAATATCCAGCAGATTGTCTCGGGCAGCCGGATCAAGTCCGCTTGTTGGTTCATCCAGAATAAGAAGTTTTGCGCCGTGCGACAAAGCGAGGGTTAGGCTGTATTTAACTTTCATTCCGGTTGAAAGTTCGGCTATTTTTTTGTCTTCGATCAAGTTGAATTTTTTAAGATATTTGTAATAGGTGCCATCATCCCAATTGCGATAAAACGGTTTGATCACATTCGTTAACGTTTTGATTTTACTGCGGGTATAGAAATTAATGTCGCCAAATGCGTAGCCGATTTCTTGTTTCAATTCGACTTCGTGTTCGACCATGTTTTTGCCCAAAATACTGATCTCGCCGCCATCCATGCGACTCAGATTCAAAATGGATTTGATGGTGGTTGTTTTACCCGCGCCATTGGCTCCGATAAAGCCCATAATATATCCTTTTTCCAGTTGGAAAGATACGTCTTTCAATTGAAAGTGTTCATATTTTTTATTCAAATTTTTGATATCCAATGCAAGCATAAAGTTACCCTCCGCTCTAAATTGTGTATGTTGTGCATACACAATATATCATCAAGAAAGTTCAAATGTCAATTATTGTTTCGAGTACCGCCCTAAGCAGATATGAGGCGCTTTGACCGAATGCGAAAAAAATGACGAAAATAAACCTAGGTTAAGGAAAACCCTCTCTTTAAGTTCTACACTTTAAGAGGAAGTTCAAAAAGTCCAATTTTGATTACGAAGTAACTCGGGAAGTATGTCGACATCGAATCTTGCATTCAGCCGGGCCTTCCGGTGCTCACGTAGCTTCCACTACGCTCCGCTCCTCAGTCCCTAATCTTCATACAACCTTCTCGGTACTGAAAATCGAACTTTTTGAACTCGCAATTTAGGTAAGAAGGGGGAAGTTATTATGAATCCATCAGGACATACCGTATTGATTACCGGCGGCGCTTCGGGAATCGGATTGGCTTTGACCGAGCAGTTCGTGAGGCATGGCAATAAGGTGATCGTCGCAGGCCGCAGCGAAAGCAAGTTGTCCGAGGTGAAGTCGCGTTATCCGGAAGTTCATGTCATTCGTTGCGACATCAGTCAGGAAGGGGATATGAACAGGCTTGTTAAGTGGCTGAGCGAAGAGCATCCCGATCTAAGCGTGTTGATCAACAATGCGGGAATTCAACACAACTACGCTTTCAACGATTGGAAGGCACTGGATACGGACGGGAAAATCAAGGAGGAGACGGATATTAACTTGATCGCGCCGATCAGACTTATCGCCCGACTGCTGCCGATGCTTTCCCGTCATCGGGAAGCCGCTATCGTCAATATTTCGTCCGGATTGGGCATCGCGCCCAAGAAGTCCGCCCCGGTTTATTGCGCGACGAAAGCAGGACTGCATATCTTTACGAAAGCGCTCCGGTATCAATTGGAGTCGACTCCTGTAAAAGTGTTTGAAATTATTCCGCCGATCGTTGACACGGCCATGACGAGCGGCAGGGGGAGGGGGAAAATAACCGCCGATCAACTGGCCGCGGAGTTTTGGCGATCCTACCGCCGCGACCGGTTGGAAATTGCTATCGGCAAGGTCAAACTGCTAACTTGGCTTAACCGATTGGCTCCGGGGGTAGCCGAAGCTATTTTGAAAAACAGCTAGGCTGCTAGATTGATACGATCATTTCTTCTTAATCTCCGCTATGCGAAGCAGCATGACAGTTGCTTCTGCGCGGGTGGCTGCTCCGTCCGGCTCGAAGCGATTGTCGCCGCGACCGATGACGATCCCCAATTGATGAATCGAAGCTACGGCGCCCTTTGCCCAATCAGAGATCTCCGCATGATCGGCGAAAGCAGTTGGGCTGTCGGCATCCATTGGCAATTCGAGTGCCTTGGCGATCATGACGGCCATCTCGGCCCTGGTAATTGTCGCTTCCGGCCGGAAGTTGCCATCCGGATACCCCGATACGATGCCAAAAGCTGCTGCTGGCGCAATGGCCTGCATCGCCCAATGGTTTTTGCCTGCCATATCGCCGAACAGGAGGGCGGTCTCCGCGCCTTCCCATTGGAAGAGTCCAGCCAGCATGACGGTAAATTCCGCACGGGAAACGCGTCGATCCGGCCCGAAGCTGCTATCCGAGTAGCCTTGAACGATTCCGCGACAGCTCGCTTTGATGATAGACGTTTCCCCCCAATGACCGGCGATATCGGTGAAAGCGGATGGCTTAGAGCATTCTGATTCTGACGGAGGAAGTTCGGCTTCGTCTCTTTCCAGCAAAATCTTGTATGTTCGTTTGGTCCCATTTTCCGCGGTGACCACGATCTCGAACAGGTTGGCTTCCTCTTCCAGCGAGATATCAGCCTTTACTCTGCCTGATCCGAGAGCTTGTCCACCCAGCGATGTCGATGCCAGCGTATGTTCCGGCAACATGTCTACGGTAATGCTCTGCACATCGGAACCGATATGCAAAGTATATGCTGTAACGTCTCCAGAGAATAAAGGAGCGAGTTCCCCGGCTGATACGATCAGTTCCTTTAGCCGGGCATTGCCTGACTTCTCATACGGGGGTGGAGTGATGTTGATTTTTACGATGCGTTGCTCCGCAGCCGATACATTCCCTGCCTGATCGATGGCCGAAATTTTTAGTTGGTAGGTGCCATTGGCAGCGAATGTTGCGGAGTACGTGCTGCCTGGATAGGCTGCTGCCGAGCTCTGCGAGTTATATTCCGTTTCAACCACGATTTCACGGATTTCGCCAAACGAGTCGGACGCTGTTGCATGTAAGGTAACAGGTTCTGCGCTCCATGTATCTTGCGTATAAGGAACTGCTGATGAACCAGTCGTCATCTCTACGTTCAGCGTCGGCGGTGTATTGTCGACCCGGAAGCGCCCGGAATGCCAGGTGGCTGCTCGATCCAACAGGGATCCCCGAACATGCAAAAACCATTCCCCTTCGGAGGATTGTTCAATCTCGTCGCCACTTTCGAATGAGCGCGATTCTGCTTCCGGAGCGGGCTCAACGTCCGTGTTCGTCCAGATATATTCGAGATTAAAGATGCCGAAAACATCACCTGACACAGTCGTCGAGGCCGACTGCGCCCAGTCTTGGCCATCCGGTGCAAACCGAATATCAGGCAGAGGGATCGTTGCCGCATCTATAAAAGGAATATCGAATTCGATTGCATAATCGTGAGCTGGCGAACCGGTGGATCCGATGATGGTAAAATTGGATCTATTGGAACCGAACGCGTTGCTCTCGATCGTGGTCACACTTGGGGGAATTACGGCATATGCAAGATCATTATTATAAAAGGCATAGCCTCGTATAAGATCTACAGTAGACGGGATCACGATGGCGGTTAGCGCATTGTTCTCGAATGCAGAATCCCAAATCGTCTCCAAACCTTCATTTAATATCACATTATTAAGCGCGTTGTCTCGAAAAGCGGCATGAGCGATACTTTTTACGGTTTTCGGAATTTCAACTTCTGTTATCGAATTGTCAGAAAAGGAACCATATCCGATTTCCTCCAGCTGTCCTTCATTCAACTTCAACTTTGTAAGGCCGTTTTCTCTAAACGCATTCATTCCCAGACTGCTCACACTAGCGGGTATTTCAATTTCCGATATGGCATTCGTAGCAAATGCTAAAGCATCGATGGTTTGCAAGCCCTCATGCAAAGTAACTTTTTCCAGCGCATTGCGCCAAAATGCAAATTTCCCGATGTAGGACACGCTAGCCGGTATCTCGATTTCCGTTAGCCGATTTGTACTAAAAGCCTCGTCTCCGATCGTTTTCAGGCGCTCATGAAAAGTAACTTTGGATATATCCATCCGCATAAACGCTCTATAGCCAATAGCCGTCACCGGAAGTTCACGCGCTGTTTCCGGAATAACAATCTCCGTATCCGTTCCATAATAATAATAAATCTCGGCATAATCCGAATAATAGTCGAAGCTAAAATCCGAAAGCGCCGCATCGGCTCTGAAGGCGTCCTCCGACGATACAAACCACACGGATCCTACAATTCCTACCGCCAGCAAAAGTCTCCTCCAGTCAAATCCTCGCAACATGCCTTTCATCCCTTCCATCTCAAGTTTGTTTATAGTGTATCAGGCGGCAATGATAGAATTATGAAAGAAACAAGCTTCTTACTGTTACGAAGACATAACAGCAGCCGACCATATGGTCGGCTGAGGGATTCAAATGTTAAGCAGAATTGCCCGTTAAACTATTTTCAAACATATCGATGATAACAAGGAAGTGTTCGGCTTCTCGAAATACATGGTCCGCCAATAACGGATGAATGATACTTTTAATACGGCAAGCTTCAATCATGTCTCGGGCTGTTTTTTTGAAGTCGCGAAGCGATTTGACCGACACCTTGTTTTGATCTAAAAATTGGTCAAGCAGAGGAAGCGTTTGCGATTCTGGACGCATGGATTCCAAGTCCCTTGCTTGATACAGCAAGGTGTCAAATTCCTGGCTAAAATGATTTGCTTGTTCCACTAGTTGGCGCTCGGAAGGATCAAGCAAGTGGCTAATAAATTTAGCGTGATCAGCCATAATTCGTAAAAAAAATACGTTCTCGTCAATAATAGCATCAGGGAGAGGCTCCAGCCTGCCGGCGTTTAATTCCGATAACCGATTTCTAAAATAATTGGCTTCTCTGCTAACATGATCAACCAACAAGGGGAAGTTGTTTGCGCCAGGAAGTTGGCATCTTAGTATTAAACCGAGCACTTTTCGTTTAAAAGCCCAAATATAAGAAACAGCTATGTGTACTTCTTCGTTGAATCTTTTAATCACGGAGGGATCTGTTCCGATGTTAAATGCATTGGCTTTGTTTTCGATTGCTTCAAAAATGGCATAGAAGTGATTGGCTTCATTAATTAATTGGGTATCATCGCAACGAAACCCTAGTTTAAGAAAAAGAGAATGCTCTTTCATAATTCGGGACCAAAACCGAACTTCTTCTAATGAACGAGCAACAAATGACTGATCTAACAACGGCAGCCTCTCCCTCTTTAAACATGATCTTTAAGAGTACTTTATGAGTGGAGAATTTGTACTATTCCCTATCTGGCGTTTTTAAAAATTCAACTTTCTATTGAAGATGAATAAAGTTTCAATTATTATTAAAGAAGTTGAAAACAAATAGAGAGAAGTTGATACAAAATGAAATTAAAAAAAGTAACGATGGAAGACATTGCCGCTGAATTAGGCATTTCGAAGTCATTGGTTTCCAAAGCGTTAAGCGGATCACATGGAATCAGTGAAGATACGAAAGATAAGGTCAGAGCCGCAGCCATTAGATTGGGCTATCGTTTCAAAAAAGGCGTCCCTCAAGAAGCGACGGATAAGACAGGCAATGTGGCCGTATTGCTTCCTCGCGAGGACGTAGGCGATTTTGATTATTGGGGAGTCATATTAAAGAGCATAGAAGTAGAAATGAGCCGTAATGGCTACAGTGTCATGTTTTCGGGAATTGATACTCAGGCCGAGAAAGGCGCTTCGTTGCCGTTAAGCATAACCGAACATAAAGTGGATGGAGTCATTATACTTGGACGGATCCCCAGGCCGATCATATTATCCGTTATTGCAGCAGGGCTGCCTATTGTATTGATTGATTCGGACTATCATGATCTAAATGTAGATCTTGTATATGCTGATAATTATGGAGGAGGCTTCGAAGCGGCTCGTCATATGATAAAGAATGGTCATCGTAATCTCGGATTTATTGGGAATCTCGATTACTCGTGGACCTTTAGAGAGCGGTACAGAGGTTTTGCCGCTGCTGTCGATCAATATAGGAGCGAAACGGGAGATGAGATAAAGCTGTCCGTGTTCTCTGGCGATGTGGATTTTAACCACGTGCCTGTTTCATACGGAGAGATCATGAAATGCCTGGAGGCTGATCAGCGTCCGGATGCGCTTTTCTGCGCGAATGACCCGATTGCCTTTGTTGTAATGCAGGCTATGGATCAGCTTGGTATCGCATGCCCGGACGAAATGTCGATTATGGGATTTGATAATGTAAGCAAATGCGAGATGAGCGTAACTCCATTGACTTCTATCGAGCCTCACAAAAGTCTCATGGGGGAAAGAGCCAGTCAGATGCTGCTTCGCAGGATGGAATATGACAATGGCGTTTCTGAAAAGCAACAGCTCGTTGTAAAAATAGTAGAAAGGAAAACGATCAATAAAGTTGAATAGATATTTCTAAAAGATTCAAAAAGTTTAATAAATTTATTGAAATTTCTATTGACGAATACTTGGTTTTCGGATTATAGTTTAATTATCAATTGAGAATACAAGATAATGAAGCGGATAAGACTAACAGGAGGTTCCTACATTTGAGGTTGTTGAAACTTGTTGAATGGAAGTTGAAGGGATTCTATCCTTATGTGCCATTCCTCGGCAACAGCTTGGAGACGCAACAAGAGCTGATGGGAATGACGGATTGGCTTCCTGCCGAAGTGCCAGGCTGTGTACAAAATGATTTATGGAAAGCCGGCTGGATTGACGATCCCTATAAGGATATGAATAGTTTGAAATGCGAATGGGTGGAAAATCGGTGGTGGATGTATCGGACTCGTTTTTCGATTTCTGTTGCAGCGGACGAAAGAATCCTTCTCATTTTTAAAGGAATCGATTATAAAGCGCATTTTTATTTCAATGGCCATTTCCTCGCTACGCATGAAGGCATGTTTGAACCGGTTGAGTTAGCCATAGGCTCCGACCTTTGCCAGAAGGATAACGAGCTGACTGTTTTGTTCGAGCATGCACCCGATGAGATGGGACAAATCGGATACACGTCAGAAACGCACACGCAGAAAAGCCGATTTAATTACAAATGGGATTTCTCCACCAGATTGGTTCCGATCGGACTATGGGATGATGTTTATGTGAAAGTGATCAAATCCGCTTATTGGGGAGAGGTTCAATTAACAACCTCATACGTGGAACAAACGGGCAACATTCGCTGGCATGGAGCATTAAAGGGTCAGGCTTCCGCCTCCATTCATCCATCTGAGGAATGGTCTGCAATTGCCGAAGTTGTACATAATGGTGAAAGCTTGGGCAAATGGAAGGCCTTCTTGCAGCAATCCGGCAGCTTTGAGATCGATATGGACGTTCCGAATATATCGTTATGGTATCCTAACGGCTTGGGGGAGCAGCCGTTGTATCAGGTTAAAGTCGGTCTTTATCATGATGGCGAGCTGATCGACGAGTGGATGGGCAAAACGGGATTTCGTTACTTGGAATGGATTCCGAATGAGGAGGCTCCTGCAGATGCCTTTCCTTATTCCGTATTCGTTAACTCGTCACCCATGTACATTAAGGGAATGAATCTAACTCCGCTAGATATGATGTATGGCGCGGTGACGAACGAAAGATATGAGGATATCGTTCTAAAGCTCAAGAAAGCAAACGTCAATCTCGTCCGTGTATGGGGCGGAGGCATAATCGAAAAGGATATTTTTTATGAGTTGTGCGATGAGCACGGCATTCTAATCTGGCAAGAATTTATTCAGTCCAGCTCCGGTATAGACAACATTCCTTCCCAGAAACCTGGATTTATGAAAATGCTGGAGCGCGCGGCTTATTCGGCAATAACAAGAAAGCGCAATCATATCTCATTGGCCTGCTGGAGCGGCGGGAATGAACTGCGAGACGAGCACGGAATACCTTCTACGGTTAAGGACAAGAACATTGCTTTGCTTCAAAGCATGGTGCAACAGCTAGATCCTCACAGATACTTCTTGCCTACCTCGGCTTCTGGGCCGAATGAATTTCTATCGCTTGATCATCCCGGCAAAAACTACGATGTGCATGGTCCTTGGAAATATGCCGGTCCTGTGGAGCAATACAGACTTTACAACGGTTCCGATAGTCTGCTTCACAGCGAATTTGGCGTCGATGGACTTGCTTCGTACGCTTCCATACTGCGTTTCCTCAATAAAGCTGAGCTTAAAGTGCAAACGATGCAGGAAAACGATGTTTGGAGACATCATGGCGAATGGTGGTGCACCAAGGATCGTGAGGATGAGATGTTCGGCGATATCAATGACCTGCAGGAATTTGTTGTAGCGAGTCAATGGACGCAAGCCGAAGGACTACGTTATGCATTGGAGGCCAATCGACGCCGAAAGTACCGGAATAGCGGAAGTATCGTATGGCAATTCAATGAGCCCTATCCAAACGTATCTTGCACAAGCGTGATTGACTATTATCACCAACCCAAAATGGCGTATTATTGGGTGCGCAAAGCATTTGCAAATCAGCATCTATCTTTGAAATATGACCAATTGATCATCGATCCGAATACACCTTTCTACCCGGAGTTGTATTTCCATAATAGTTTGGAGGAAGGCGAGCTGAACTGGACAATAGAATGCATAAGTCCGCAAGGAGAGATGTTTCATATTCAACAGGGTAGTCATTCTATATGCAGTAATTCCTCGACTAAATTAGAAACACTAAATTGGAATGTTTCCACAATGTCCGAGGGAATCGTCATCGTCCGATTATCAGGTTTCTTCATAGGAGAAAGCTATAAAAGTAATGATTTTTATAATCTGGAATCGAATACCTATTTGTTTTCCACCAAGCAAAACCATTATTTCTCTGACTGGCTTAGAGCTCCATCCGCAGATTTAAGCTGGAGTCATGTAAGGAAAAGCGGGCACGACGCAATTGAAGTCTATGAGGTTGTTAACACGGGGCCAATACCTGCCTTATATATCGTAGCCGCATACATGGATGGAGGGACCGAAAAAATTTTATTCAGCGAACAAAATTATTCGGTGCTGTTTGCCGGTGAGAGGCTTCAATTCGAAGTAGAAAGACACTCTTGGGGCAATGACGCAGTTGATCCGTCCTCGATTTATTTCAAGACGATACATTCTGCCGGGAGGTGAGAGATCTGCAACAGTCGTTCTGATGAGTGGCTTGAAAGCAACAAATGATTTAGTGAACATACTAAAAAAGGGAGGCAGTTCAATGGTCAAAAAATCTTATTCTCTTGTGTTCATCATGGTATTGGCAGTAGCAATGCTTGTTGGTTGTACGTCTAATAGTGGCGGTAATAAGTCCAACGCGGGTGGTAACAACCCCAGTCCCACCAATCAGTCGACAGAAACCCCTTCTGACAAGAAGGACCCTGTGGAGATCGAGCTGGTGCATTATCAAACCGGACAAGAGGATGCCATCAACCAACTGTTAAACGAATACTTCGAATTGACCGGGGTTAAGGTAAAACAAACGCTCATTGATGCCAAAAACAACCAGCAGTATCTGATCACAAGAGCCCAGGAAAAAAAGTTTCCCGATATTTACGCGGGATCCCTGGAAGGCGAATTGTTAGCCAATCTCGTAAATGCAGGTTTGGTCGAAAATTTGCTGCCCGAATGGGAGTCATGGGGCTATGATTGGCTTGGCGAAGAGAAAAGCTTCAAAGGTGATTTGGCTGAAGGCAACCCATGGGGCGCCGAAGCAGGCAAATACGGAATTCCATATATGATCGCTACCTCGGGCTATTATTACAATAAGAAGATGCTTAATGATGCAGGCTTCGATCAAGCTCCAACGAATTGGGATGAGTTCCTGAGTTTTAGCGAGAAAGTACAAGCTAAAGGGATTTCGCCAATCGCTTACGACTTCGGAGATAATTGGGGCTCTATGAATGCGGTTGTGTTTCCGATTGCCAGCAATATTTTCGGCGGGGAAGAGCAGCTGACGGCAGCGTTAAAAGGCGATGGATTAGCAGATCCGAAATGGCTTGAGGTATTCGGAAAAATTGCAGAGCTGCGCGACAAAAAGTATTTGGCTGAGGGTACGGCTGTGCTAGTTATGTCAGACGTGGAAAAGAAATTTATCAATGAAGAGGTAGCTGTCATTTCCAACGGTTCGTGGTTTGTGCCTGTGCTTAAGTCGGACGCTCCTGATTTGGATTGGATTGTAGCCCTCCCTCCGGCTGTAAATACAAGCAATGACGTGAACATTGACGGAGGCGTATCGATTAGCTTTACAGTTGCAAAAAACAATAAAAACATGCAAGAAACAAAAGACTTCCTAAAATGGTTCGTCGATGGTCCGCAGCAAATAAAAATGACGGAGCTAAGCGGGATTTTGCCGGCCAACAGCAATGCATTGGCAGAGGCCGATTTGGATTCTAACATTAAAATAATTGCTGGTCTGGGCGAGAAGTTGACCAAAAAAAGAATGCATGCGTTAGTTACGGAATCCAATATCTATGAGGAATTCTGGAAAGGACTTCAAGCATTGGTCGAAGGCAAAAAATCTCCGGAGCAGCTTCAACAAGAATTAATGAAAGTGTACGCCGAAAAGAATAAGTAAGGTAAAACAAGTAGTGCCTTTGACAGAATTGCGTTACTTGACAAGGGGAGGCAAGTGGTTTGAAAACGTTTACTAAATGGAAGGATTATTTCACAAGCTATTTGTTTGTGATTCCCGGCTTATCCCTATTCGCTGTGTTTTATTTGTTGCCTTTCTATCAGAGCTATCGTCTTAGCTTTTATGAATGGTCCGGATATACACCGATGTCTCAAGCCAAATTTGTAGGGTTAAGCAACTTTAATAAGGCATTCGAGGATGATGTGTTCTGGGAATCCGTCATTCGAGTTTTTAAAATATCGATTGGCATTATCGGACTCGAGATTCCTTTGGCTTTATTGCTTGCGATTCTGGTCAATAAGGTGATTCGAGCCGGCGCCTATCGCATCATCTATTTTATTCCTACCATACTTTCTCCAATTGCCGTAGGGATGATTTGGAAATGGATGTACGAGCCAAAGTTCGGCATTATTAATCAGACGTTGGATGCCTTAGGGTTGTCCTCGCTCAAGCATGCTTGGTTAGCCGAAAGCAGTACAGCTATGGGAGCGGTCGGAGTAACCTTTATTTGGGAAACGTTTGGAACCTTTTTCCTGCTATTCCTCGTCGGTCTTACGGGGATTGATAAACAACTGTATGAGGCTGCGAGCATTGAAGGAGCATCGAGCTTTCAAACGTTTAAATCAGTCACTTTGCCGCTCATGGTTCCTACGATCATCCTTGTCATGATTCTGTTAGTATTGGGTTCCATGCAAATCTTCGGTCAGGTGGTCATCATGACCAACGGGGGACCCGGTTATGCGACAGAGGTTCCGTCCATGCGCATTTATAAGGAAGCTTTTGAGAACAGCAAAATGGGTTATTCCACTACCCTATCCGTTCTCTTTGGTTTCATCCTTATTGTGTTCTCCGTTATTCAATTAACGTTTTCAAGAAGGTATGGTGCGAAGCTATATGAATAATAAAACAAAATCAATGAGTCTCCATACCATTCTGATCGCCGTCGCCGTTACATGTATTTATCCGTTTGCATGGATTATCGCCAATACATTCAAGCCCAATAGCGAAATTTTGAAAAACGAAAATTTGCTGGCGACCCTGATCCCGAATCATCCATCTTGGACCAACTACTACAAGGTCATTGTTGAATTTGGTTTTTCCCGGTACGTTTGGAATAGTTTTTTTTACACCGTAACTTCTGTATCGATTGCGATTGTGGTAGGGATCAGCATTTCATATGTTGTGGCGTTCTACCGTTTCCCACTTAAAAACCTGATATTCGGAGCCATCATCGTTACGATGATGATTCCGATGCCGGGCATTTTTATTCCGAAATATATTGTAATAGCCGAGCTGGGGCTGCTCAATAATCGACTGGGACTTATTTTACCGTTTGCGACGGTGCTAATACCGCTAACCGTGTTTATCGTCAAAAATTTTATGGACTCCATCCCCAAGGAAATGATGGAAGCTGCTACTGTAGATGGCTGCAATAAATGGACCAAGCTATGGTTCATTGTAGTGCCGCTAGTCAGGCCGGCTATTGCAACCGTGACGATCTTTCATGTAAGAAGCATCTGGAATGAATGGCTGTTGCCTTCGCTTGTCATTACCGAAAAAGCTCTTCATCCTATCCAATCCGGGTTAATGCGGTTTCAGGGCGAACATTTCATCGATTATTCCTTGACCATGACGGGATTAGTAGTGGCGACGATCCCGTTGCTAGTTATCTTCTTTATACTTCAAAAGCATATTATTAACGGAATTACTAGCGGAGCGCTGAAAGGATAAACGGCGATGGAGCGATACGATTCGAAATTAAGGTTAATTGTCGGGTTTGGCGATAGCATTACGGCCGGAGTTCATTTGTCCCCGCAGGATACTTATCTTCATATGTTAGGTGAGGCATTAGGGTGTGAAACCTATAATGCGGGTGTTCCGGGGCAAACAACGGCAGATGCGTTATTACGACATCGCGAAGAAGTGTTGTTGCATAAACCGGAGCTATGTATTCTGCAATTTGGAATGAATGATCATGTTATGGAAGCGCCTAATACGAATAAAGTTCCAGGAAGCGCCTTTCAAGCCAATCTAAGCAAGATGATCGAGGATCAGAGGGAACATAACATTCGATCTCTATTATGCACCATTCATCCCATTATTGAAGGAAATGCGGATGCCTATTATTACAATAGGCATCGGCAGCAATGGTATGGGACGAAGGGGGCTAATCAATGGATTGCAGAGTACAATCAGTTGATACGAGATGTCGCTGGTCAATATGACTGCTTGGTGGCAGATATTGAGGCATATTGGAAATTAGCGCTTGCCTCCACTCATCGTTTAGAATCATTTATTCGTACGATTGAAAATGCAGGAATGGATGATGGCGTTCATCCAACCTTGCTTGGGCAGCAGCTATATTATGAATGTTTAAAGGAAACTATCGTGAATGGATGCGGGGGAGAAGGTCATGTTTCAAGAAATGAAAAGTGATATTGTCATCATTGGCGGAGGGATTGGGGGCTGCGCCGCAGCTCTTTCGGCTTGTCGTACGGGAAAACATGTCCTTATGACAGAGGAAACGGATTGGATTGGCGGGCAATTTACCAGCCAGGCGGTGCCTCCCGATGAACATCCCTGGATCGAGCAGTTCGGTTGTACCAGAAGCTACAGGCAATATCGCAATCTCGTTCGCGACTACTACCGCAATCATTTTCCGCTTACCCCCGAGGCTAGAGCCCTGGATCGGTTAAATCCCGGCAATGGCGTAGTGAGTCGGCTTTGCCACGAGCCAAGAGCATCGTTGGCCGTTTTTCATCAAATGTTGGCTCCTTATATCCATAGCGGAAAGTTGAAAATTTTGTATCAATATAAACCTGAATCGGTTGAATTGAACGGCGATGAAATCATAGCCGTTACGGTTCGCAACGGCTTATTGAATCATCAAATCGTATTAACGGCGGAATACTTCCTGGACGCCACGGAATGCGGAGATTTGTTGCCGCTTGCTTCCGCCGAATATGTAACAGGCTCGGAGTCGCAGGCCCAGACAGGCGAGCCGCATGCTCTGGCGGGCCCTGCAGACCCAATGGATATGCAGCCGATTACGTATTGTTACGCCATTACTTACCATGAGGGCGAAGACCATACGATCGAGAAACCTGCGCAATACGATTTTTGGAGAGACTACTCCAACACGCAATTTTGGACAGGAAAACTTCTCAGCTGGCAAGTTCCGCATTATATCACTTTAGAGCCGACGGAATACCCCTTTTTCCCAATAGAGGGCGGGCCGACATCGAGATGGACCTATCGCAGAATTATTGATAAAAACAACTTTATGCCTGGCACTTACGATAGCGATATCGTTATCGTGAACTGGCCGCAGAACGACTACTGGCTCGGATCCATCATCGATGTAAGCGAAGAGGAGAAACAACGTCATTTGGAAGGCGCCAAACAGTTAAGTCTTTCGTTGTTGTATTGGATGCAGACGGAAGCGCCGCGCCCCGACGGGAAACAAGGTTATCCCGGTATTAAGTTATGCAAGGATGCCGTGGGCACGGAGGACGGGTTGGCCAAATATCCTTATATTAGAGAATCCAGAAGAATTCAAGCGGAATTTACGGTCGTCGAGCAAATGGTTAGCGCTGATAT
This sequence comes from Paenibacillus sp. MY03, assembly GCF_002165585.1. Classification (NCBI taxonomy): domain Bacteria; kingdom Bacillati; phylum Bacillota; class Bacilli; order Caryophanales; family Paenibacillaceae; genus Paenibacillus; species Paenibacillus sp. MY03. The sequence continues at coordinate 184,688 of NZ_MXQD01000009.1, forward strand.
CAGAGGGGCTGCCGGGGCCGAGCGATTTGACGATACGGTCGGGATCGGGGCGTACCGGATTGACCTGCACCCTAGTTTGGGGGGGAGACCTTATATCGATTTATCCAGTTATCCGTTCCAAATCCCGCTGGGCAGTTTAATTCCCGTACGCATTCGCAATCTGCTAGCCGCTTCCAAAAATATTGGGGTCACCCACCTTACGAACGGCTGTTATCGTCTGCATCCCGTGGAATGGAACATTGGAGAGGCCGCCGGGGCAATTGCTTCCTATTGCTTGGATCGCAATGTAACGCCAAGCCAGGTAAGGAATAATAAGATGCTTCTGCAAGACTTCCAAACGGGGCTGGAAAGAGCGGGGATTGAGCTGCATTGGCCATCCATAGGAGCGTTGTAGTCGGAAATTCACAAAAGGGGGGAGTCAAACTTGAGATTAGGTGTTATCGGATACGGGCTTCGAATGAAAGAGGTGATTAGACATATAAAGCTGCTGGATCCCGCTGTTCGTATAGCAGGGATCGTAGATGTTCTCGAATTTCCGGATCTTGTGGATGAGGACGGTCTGCCTATTCCCAATTTTCCAACGGTATCCAAGATGTTGGCGGCCCAAAAGCTTGACGGCATCATGATCGGTACGCGCTGCTCCGAGCATACCGCGTATGCATTAGAGGTATTGCCGTATGGCATCCCTCTTTATTTGGAAAAGCCCGTATCGACATCGATGGAGCAGTGGAAGGAGCTGCACAAGGCAGCGGAAATCTACAGCCATACGCCTGTCGTCGTATCCCATCCGCTTCGTTTAACCTCTATCGTGCAGAAGGTCAAGGCCATTGTAGAATCGGGTGAAATCGGCGAAATTGCCCATGTGCAAGCTACCAATAATGTACCTTACGGCGGCGTTTATTATCATGCTTGGTATCGCGATGAATCCATAACGGGCGGAATGTTTCTGCAGAAGGCTACCCACGACTTTGATTATTTAATGCATATTATTGGTTCGAGGCCGATAAGGGTCTGCGCGGTAACCTCGAAGCTGGTTTTCAAAGGACAGAAGCCTGCGGGTCTGCGATGCAAGGACTGCGAAGATAATCGGACCTGCGAGGAGAGCACGGTCGGTACGAATGAGGAACAGAATTGGCCGTACTGCTGCTTCGCAGAGGATACGGGGAATGAAGATTCGGGCAGCGCGCTTATCGAATACGAGAATGGCGTTCATCTCAGTTATACGCAAAACTTCATAGTCCGGCGCGAAGCAGGTACTCGTGGAGCTCGAGTCGTTGGTTACAAGGGAACCGTCGATTTCGATTTTATTACAGGCTCCATAACCGTGATTCATCATCATAAGGAACAAGTGGATCGGTATCAATTCGGCGAAGGGGATGGACATTTCGGCGGAGATGCGCATTTAGCCGCCAATTTTATTGCTGTGATGAAAGGAAAAGAAGCTTCAATAAGCACCTTGCAAGAAGGTTTACGCAGTGCTCTCCTTTGCCTGAAAGCCAAGGAGGCGGCTGTAACCAAATCCTATCAAGAGGTTGTTGAATGATCGCTTTTTAACAATTCCAAAATAGCAGAGGTGAGTTAAAATGAAAAAATTACGCAAGTGGGCGTTGCTGTTGCTGGCTATGCTTTGTGTGAGTTCTCATCTTGCATTTCATCCTTCCGCATCAAACGTGGCTGCCGCATATCCGCTGAATGAGGATGATGGCGGGTTAATTCTCCAGGACGAATTTAATGATTTGACTATGCTTTATTCCCATTCGGATATCGTTGTCAGAGATGAAACCGATCCTGGAGCCAGTTATGTTGAAGATGATTCCTCTTTCGTATCCGACAATGGTTCGAATCCCCAGATGATCTATCAAGCAAATGATATAAGATCGTTGATAGTAGTTGCTTATGTTGATCCTTCTCTGGCTTTGCCGTCTATTGACTTTCAAATTTCAGAGGACCAGATCAACTATACCGCCGTTAATCCAACCCTTGTCAATGAAGGGGTTCGGGATGGCTCGTGGAATCGTCTGGTATTCGAGCTGCAAGGGATACAGAACGCCAACTATATGAAGATAAGCTGGACGGCTGGTTCTTCTCCCGTGTATATAAGCAAGCTTCGCCTTGCATACACGGGCGGAGCAAGCTTTATGGATACGGGCTTTGAAACGACATTGGACGCTGAGCTTTCAACGGCCGGCGGTTGGGAGGTTAAGTACGCCAAGACGGACGCTTTAGCCGACCCGGACTTTACGGTTACGGTAGAAGATGAAGGGGGCGTGCCAGGGCATTTCCTGAAAGTAACCGGAACGGCCGCATCCAAAGGAGCCGTGCTTCTGGGACAAAGGCTGACGCTGCCCTCTTTCTTTACCGGACCCGCTGATTTGATAGCGACGGCAGACTATCAGCTATTTAACTCATTGACCGAACATAGCAATGTACTGAGGCTTGTGATTCTCCCTGAGTCGGAATGGGACAGCCTGTCATCGACTGCGGGTGGTGCCAGTATGTATACGGCAACCGAACTTTCTAATCATACCTGGCATGATGGCAGCATAAATCCGGATCCGATTACGGAATGGGAGCTAGGGACTTCAGAAGGAGTAGATTTTGCGAGCGCTCTCGGCAGCTATGCAAGCAGCGATGTCGTTATTGCTTTATATGTGGAGCTTAATTCGCCGCTAGGGATCGATGAAGCCTACATCGATAACTTTGAGCTGAATGAAGGAGAACTGTCGAATACCCGCCCTCATTTTATTCATGTAAAGTCGATTAGAGATACAATATTCGGTTATCGCTGGGCCCAGGATGTCGTGAATAACTACAAGTCGAGATACGATGGGTGGTTGACCAGGGATATAGAGCTCATCCCGGATTCGAATTATATCTGGGAGAATCGATTTACCGATCCCATTAACAATGTAGCTTTGATCTTTGAATACAAGTCTTACCAGGATATTATCGCCATGGGGTATGACTATGACACGTATTATCAGGTCGCAGAGTTCAAATCGCCCGGCATTGATCCGAACGACCCTTCGGATGATTTGATTATTAGCTTGGCTAACGAGACCGCGACCGAAGATCAAATGAAAGCGATTGCAAAAGGCTGGTATTCAAAATGGATTCAATACCACACGGATGCTGCCATGTATTTGTCCTACTTGTATGTGCTGACGGGCGAAACCGCTTATGCCGAAAAAGCGGGGGAGATCGTCAAAGAGTTTGCAGATAAATACCCGCAATACGCGCTGCATGACGTCGTTACTCCAATTAGGCCAATCGCCTCGAGGGTGTTTTATTCCGTACTGAGTGAGGGAGCTTATTTTGTTACGCCAATGGTGTATGCAGTGGATAATTTGTATAACTCCGGCGTGTTTGACGCCGCATATAAGAAAGCGATTCGAGAGGACATGCTGTACCCTTCGGCCGATGTTATGAAGCGCAGCTTCAGCACAACTAATTTCCAGGTTATTCAAGACACTGCGCTAGGCTTGATCGGTTATTTGTATGATGATCCGGACTTGATAACAGAAGCGAAAGAAGGTTATACGCCGACCGCGCAAGCAGGAGAAGCAATGGGGATGTTCAATGAATTGCTGGATTACGGTGTAGGCGAGGACGGTTTCTGGTTTGAGGGTACGCCGAGTTATCACGGTTTTGTTCTAAAGGAATATATATTCCTGGCGGATGCCGCGCAGCGTTTCGGAAGCAATGTAGGCGAGAATCTGTATACGGGGAACAACAAGCTGAAGTCCATGTTTGATACAATGTTGAATTTGCCTTATCCGGATTTAACAATGCAAGCGAATAACGATTCTCCTTATAAGCCGAATCTCATAACCCCCATTTATTTATGGATGATGGAAACGGCCGACAGAGAATATCAAGCTGCTTCATCCCAGTACAGATCTTTCCTTAACCAGGCTTATACGACGGTCGAGAGAAGCGATGCCGATCTGTTTTCCCTGTTAACCGGCTATCGCCAAATTCCGTACTCGGCGGAGCCGTTCATTCTTCATGATGCTAACATGAGCGCCATCGGAACCGTGCTTACCCGAAATCATTATAATGGACAAACTTATATGAGTACGATGGATTACGGCATGTTTACCGGCTCTCACGACCATTACGATAAGCTGAATATTACGACTTACGGGAATGACCGGGTATGGCTGGATGATCTGGGGATCAGTCCGTATGGCACTGATTCAGCGGAAAATTATTATCGAATGTCTGCCGCCCATAATACGGTTGTCGTTCCGGATGCGAATCAAGCTGGAATCAGCGGTTCGTTCCTGACATTGGGCCATACCAATTCCATGCATTACAGCGCAGCGGCAGCGGATGGTATCTTCGCCGATGTTCAGCAATATCGGAGAGCGCTAATAAGCGTCGATGACTGGATGCTGGATGTATTCAAATTGCGTACGTATGATGAGGTAACGTTTGACTGGTTCGCTCGCGTGCCTGATAGCACGATGGAGCTGAGTCTTGCTACAATTCCTCAAACTGGGAGTTTGGGAACGGCTAACGGCTACCAGTATACCGATCTGTTCGGTCAAGGAACAACGACAGGGAACTGGTCGGCGGATTTCACCGATGATACGGATGCAAACAAATCCTATCGAATCACGATGCTGAATGATCGGCAGATGGATGTATTCGAGGCACGATCCTATGGTACGGCGAATAAGCAAAATATTAAAATTCCAGTTCTCGCTGCCCGTCAGACCGTTGAGGGGGATGGAGAATTTGTCGCTATCCATGAATATTCTCCCGGGGCGACCAATGGGATTGCCCAAATGCTGAATACACCCGATGGCGTTCGCGTTACGAAGGATGACGGCGAAGAAGTCATTATCCAATATGATATTAGCCATGCAACCGAGGAAGCCAGCTTTATGCTTCTTAGGCGGAATGCGAATCAGGATATGGTGAACCTGGAGATTAGCAACGACAATCGTTTGATGATCGATTATAAGCTATATGCTCACAGCGACGAGATTTTGCGCGGCTTATCTATCGCTTACGATACTGGCATCATTAACATTGAGAATGAGGTTAATGATTCGACTCCATATCGAATGACCACGTTGACCTTCTACGCGGGCGACGAAGTTTTTACCCAAGTCAACGTCGATGGGGAAGCTTATCCGTTCACAAGAGAAGGGGAATACATTACGATTGTTGCACCGCTCAAAGCTGCCCCGACATTAAGCAATCAGGCATACAAAGTAAATGCATCTGAGGATACCTATGCCAGGGAACAAGAGCCGAATCGGGTCTTTGGCGAATATTCGACGATGGGAGTCAGAAATACGGGAGCCAATGGCGGCGACATGGTATCCTATGTGAAATTCGATTTAAATAACTATTCGGGCAATCATGTGTCGGAATCTACATTCCGATTTTATGCTTATGATAATGCCGCACCGTACAACCCCGTGGAATTATCGATCTATGGAATTGTGGATAACAGCTGGGATGAGCAGTCCTTGACCTGGACGAATGCGCCTAATATCGCAAGTGACGGATCAGGCAAAACGATAATTACGGGTGAAGGTTCAACCGCCTATTACATCGATACGATCAGCCTTGAAGATGCCAATTATGCGTGGCATGAGGTTGATGTTACCGATTTTGTCCAGACCCACGGGCTTGATAACAAATTTGTCAGCTTTATGATTGCGGCGGATCATAATACGAATGACTGGATCTTTATTCCGAGCAAAGAAAGCGGTTCTAGACCGCCGCAGCTGACGATCAAAGAAAGTTTAGATATTGTAGCCGAGGATACGACTTATGTCCGTGGCGGGGCGTACAGTGCTTCGCCTCAGATGGGAGCTGCAGAGATGCAGATTATGGATGCTCCCGATGCGGCGGATGATCGAATCTCTTATTTGCAGTTTGATCTGGGCGAATATACTTCCGCCGAGCTGGGCAAGGGAGTACTACGTTTTCAGGCTTCATCGACCAGTCCAAATACGAACATACCCATCAGCGTCTACGGAATTATGGATGATAGCTGGACGGAAGCCGGCTTAACCTGGAGCAATTCCTCCAATCATGAATCGGGAGATACAACCATTACAGATATTCCCGATGCCGCGGTACCTATCGCCACCGTTCTGGCCTCCGGGACGAACAGAAATTACGAGATAGATGTAAGCAAGTTTTTGCAGGACAGACTCTCCGGGCAAACGGCCAGTTTTATCCTGGTGGATGAAACCGACGGCAATGTGCTGCTAACGGTTGACGGACGTTTAGGCAACAAACCGCCGACATTATCCATGTATCGGCCGGTTGTTCAACAGATCGACCAATCCGCCTTTATTTGGGGAGGCACGTATGCCAACAGCAATCTGGAATACTCTACCCATCTCGTAGTAAAAAATGCAAGCGGCACGGGAGCTGACCGAAAATCCTACTTAAAAATCGATTTGGAATCGATTAAGACGGGCCGCGTTAATGAAGCCGTATTGCGTTTGTATGGAAAAAACACGACATCGCTGGAGGAAATTCCGATTACGGTTTACGGGATTATCGATAATAGCTGGACGTCAACCGCCATTACTTTCAATAATGCTCCTAACCATCATCCAACGACAGGCGACGTAACGGGTGTAGGGATATCCGCATTCAAGCTGGATACGATTCCGGTTGGACCAACGGCAGCCGTATATGAATGGGATATCAGCGACTTTATCTATGCATCGATGCGTTCGGGAGGAGCGGCAAGTCTGGTTGTCGTCATGGAAGATAACAGCACAACAAGCTATATGGATTTTAACAGCAGCAACGGAATCATTAAACCCAGCTTCTTATTATCCTACTAGAATTGGAGCGTCGATACATTATGGCAAAAGCCGAGCTAACGGTTGCCGTTATTGGAGCTGGCGCGATTGCTGGCCGTCACTTTAGCGCGGTTGCAGAGCTGGAGGGTCTGCGTGCATGTGCAGTTGCGGATCTAAACGCGGAACGAGTGGAGGAGGCGGCGGCTCAATACGGAATTCCGGCATATCTGGATTATCGGGAGATGATCCAGCGGGAACGTCCGGACATTGTCGCGATCGCGTTGCCGCATTACTTGCATAAGGAAGCCGCGCTTTTCGCTGCTTCGAATAGCTGCCACATGATGCTGGAGAAGCCGATGGCGTTAACCGTCGACGAGTGCGATGAGATCATACAAGCGGCACAAATTGGGGAAGTTTGCGTATTGGTAGGCCATACACAACATTACATGGCGGAGAATATACAAGCCAAATTGATGATCGATAGCGGACTCATCGGTGATTTGGTTATGATTCACGATGTTCGTCACACCGATTATTTCCGGGACTCCAGACCGGATTGGTTTCTAGAGAAGAAGAAATCGGGCGGAGGCATATTAGCCAATCTAGGTACGCATTCCATCGACAAAATCCAGTGGCTGACCGGGAGCCGGGTATGCAAGGTAAATGCGTCGATCAGCCATAACGGCAACAGAGGAGATGTGGAGGGAAGCGGCTTGATTTATCTGGAACTGGAGAACGGAATGCCCGCTTCGATAGTGCAAGCCGGGTATGTCGGGGCGGCGCGCAATGAGACGGAAGTTATCGGCACGAAGGGGATGCTTAAGCTGATGACGGGGGATAGCTTGTGGTTAAGCGCCGGAGGCCCTTACGAGCGAGTGGAAGTGCCCCGCTCCGTCTCCCCCTTTGAATTGCAGTACATGGATTTGCTGCAAGCTATCTCAAGCGGCGGGGATACAGGCTGCCCGCCATCGTACGGCAGAGACATTATCGCGATTCTCGAGAAGGTTTATGCGTCCGCTGTTTCCGGGAAAGAACAATACATGGATTGGTCATAAAACGAGATCGGGAATTTGGTAGGATCAAAAAAGGTGGGAGTATATATGCAAAGGCGCGCGTTGCCAGATACGGATTTAAATGCTTCTGTACTGGCTCTTGGTACAGCTTTGTTCGGGAGCAGCATTAATGAAACCGAATCGTTCCGTATGTTAGATCGTTTTTACGATGAACAAGGCAACTTCCTGGACACTTCATTAAATTATGCGGATTGGCAATGGCCTATTAAAGGCATTAGCGAGAAAACGTTGGGCAAATGGATGCAGCTGCGCGGCAATCGTCAGGACATCGTCATTGGAACGAAAGGGGCATGCCCTCTTTTGAACAATGGCCCTTTCCTTCGTCTGCAACGAGAAGACATTGTGTCGGATTTGCACCAAAGTCTGCGTAATCTACGGACGGATACGATCGATTTGTATTATCTGCACAGGGATGATCCTTCAAAACCGATTGCTGAAATCATTGAAATTCTTGAGGAGCAGGTGAAGGCTGGCAAGATTCGTTATTACGCATGCTCGAATTGGACGCTTCCGCGGATACAGGAGGCCCGCCGGTATGCCAAGGAAAACGGCAAACGTGGATTTGTCGTCAACCAGATGATGTGGAGTCTTGCCACTGTAAATCGGCATCATTTGTCGGATCCAACCTTGGTATCTATGGATGAAAAGATGATAACGCATCACAGGGAAACCGGCTTGTCCGCCACGCCTTACAGCTCGCAGGCAAATGGCTTCTTCAGCGGGAAATATGCCGCAGGCGATGATCAAGCCGATTCGGGAGTAGGGCGCCATTACTACAATGAAGTCAACTTCTCTCGTCTTGATCGAGTTAAACAAATAGCTCGTGATCGGGATTTATCTTGTTCCAGAATTGCACTTGCTTATATGCTCTCGCCAGCACACGGCTTTGCCGTATACCCGGTTATTGGCCCCAAGAGTATAACTCAACTGGATGATAGCATGGCAGCAGTTGACGTGCAGCTTGACTTTGATGTTATTCGTATGTTGGAGGCTCCCTGAAGCAAAAAATGGCGGTGCTAAGATAACCTTAGCATCGCCATTTTGTATATGCATTGACATTCCTAGCTTACAGGCTGCACAGCCGTAGCTCCATCCAGAGCAGGCGGCGGGGTAGCTTTTTTGTTGTATTTCCAGAAATGCAGGCCAAGCGCGATGCCCATACAAACGACGGCATATAGTACCAGCTTGAGCAGAAGCTCTCCCGTTCCTCCCCCTCCGAAGAGGAAGTTGAAGTCCAGATGAACCGGATAATACATAACCGTCCACTGACTAATAAACTTGAAGAACGGATACATCATCTGGGGCGCCATGACCGCGCCGCTCGCGATCGTCATAAACAGCATGATCGGAATGTTGACGATCGAACCCATCTGGCCGAACAGCATGAAGAGGATTGTCATGAATTCAATGGACGCCAGCGTCTCCAGCGAATGCGTCAGCCAAACGCCGAAGAAGGACGCCGCGGAATGCTCCTGCATCAGGAAGTAGATGGCGAGTCCGGCCAGCGGCGCGAGTATCGATACGACGACATGCGCGCCTTGAAGCGCGAAGAACGATTGCCACTTGCCCATCCTGCGCTTAAGCGCATGGAAGCCGTTAAGGGAGATCATGGTGTACATCATGGCCCCGGTGTAGATAGACATGACAAGGAACATGGGCGCCATCAGATTGTGCATGCCCGGCGGAACCTCGTTCGTAAGCTCGATATTGGCGGCTACCTTGGATGGAATGCCTGCTGCCAACGCCGCGGCTTCCTCTTCGCCGACGCTCAGCTGTTGCAGCGTGCCTTGAATCGTTTGAACCGCAAACTGAGCGTTCAGCGCGTCGGTCGCCTGAGTGACGACGGACTGCATCGTCGACGCCGTGGTGGAAGGATTGGATTGGTTAATGAAGAAGTTCAGATTCACTTGTTCGCTTATATCGCCAATCTTCTCCGAGAAGTTCTCGGGGATTTGAATAATCATATGAATGTCGCGATTGTCCAGATCTTTTTGAGCCTGCTCAAGCGAGGAGGAGGTATCCAGCTTAAAGGGCAGCTGCCCGCTTAGTCCTTCGGCGATCTGCGCTCCCGCCTCTCCCTTGTCGTGATTGAGCAGAGCTACAGTCAAGCCGGGCAGATTCTTCGGAATGGCCGTGTAACCCGGCAGGAAAACCAGCAGCATCATGGACTGGAAAATCAGCAGCATAACAAAGCCGGTGATGAAGGCCTTATTAGTTAAAAGAGCGAATACGTTTCTCATGGACGGCACCTCATTTCTTAATTAATCGGTTGCGAAGACGCGAGCGGGTTCGGCTACCTGCTTCGCGGCCGTCTTCCGCCAATAAATCAGCGTATTAATCAGGATGGCCGCGGCGGCAATTAGAACGAGGCCAAGGATGTGCTCGCCTGTCTTGCCCCCTCCGAACATAAGACTTAAGTCGGATTGCCCGCTGTAGTACATGACGGAAATATAGCTAATGATTCGGTAGAAGTCGGGCATGATAGCTTGAGGCATCATTAATCCGCTTGTAATGGATTGAACCAGGATAAAAAATAAGGAGATCAGCATCCCCGCTTGCCCTGCAAGGAAGAAGAAGATGCCCATAAATTCGATTGCGGCGAACATCTCGAGCGCGTGCAGCCCCCACATCTTGAAGAAGGTTTCAAAGCCGTAGCCATGAAAGCAGAATGCGATCGCTAGGCCCACGACCGGGGCAATGACCGAGACAATGGCGCTGACTCCGTGAAAGGCGAGAAAAGCATGCCATTTGCCCATGGAAGGGGCGAGGCTTTGGGCTGCGCCTGTTCCCAGCATGGCGAAAATCATCGCGCCGACGAGTGAAACCATGGACAAAAACACTGGAGCCACCTGGTTCTGCATGCCGGCCGGAATCGGATTCGACAGGTTGATCTCTGAAGCGAGCTTCGTCGCAATGCCGGCTGCAAGCGCCTTGGCTTGCTCTTCGGGCATGTTATGCGCGAGCAGGAGCCGCTCGGCGTTCTGTACGGCGAATTGTTGATTCAACGTAGACGTCAACTGAGTCGCTACTTGCTGCATCGAAGAAGCGACCATTGCCGGAGTCGACTGGTTAATGAAGAAGTCCAGCGGAGCCTGCTCGCCCTCCGTCTGGAGCTTCTCGGTGAAGTTCTCCGGAATATGAATGATCATATGGAGGTCTCGATCGTCCAATTCCTGTTGCGCATCCGCCAGGTTCACATTCGTAATGAGCTTGAACGGTAGCTGGGACCCCAAGGAGTCGGCGATCTCCTTGCCGTATTGTTCATCCTCGTTCACGATGGCGACGCTGAGCTGGTCCAAATTATCCGACATCGCGCCGTAACCGCTCATGTAGATGGTAATAAAGACGATTTGATAAAAGACCGCCATGAAGATGCCGCCGATAACCATTTTCTGCTTGAACAACGTCAGTATGTTCTTCATTCCTTCTGAACTCCTCTCTCCTGGAAAACCTCTAGACTGATTACTCTAATTAAAGTAATATAAATTGAAGGATAACTGTGTAAGCTCTTTCTTGTCAAGAGGGGAAGCAAACCCGGACAGGCTTGAAAACAGCAAAAGACGCCCTAATTGGGCGTCTTCGCAGTGTATGTTTCACGTATAGGAAAGCATATGGCTAAGGCAGCGACGTATCCTCAACCTAAGCTGCAAGGCGAGGAGAGGCTAACACCACGTACCGGACGTCGCATGCAGCGCACCACATGTCGCATGCCACGCACCGCATGCCGGATGCCGCGTACCGCATATCGCATCAGAAAATAGAAGGAAAAGCTCCCATTAATATGGACAAATCCGGCCATCGGTTCGGCATAGAGGGAAAAGCTCCCTATAATCGGGGGGATTCTGCCCGAATGCCGTGATTCGGCCTGGATTAGAGGGAGGATTTCCCTCTAAAGCGCAAGCAAGGGTGGAAAGGGGGATATTAGAGGGCGTTTTTCCACTTATTCGTGAGAAGGGGTGATCGAACAGACATTAGCGTCACTTTTGGCCGTTTTTGAACAAATTGTCATTATTGAATTCCGTCCGCGACTATCCGCGATCGACGGCATTGGATGTGGAGAAAACGATTAGGGTTGGCGTTTATAGAGTTGGCAATTAATTGGGCCTGGTGCGTTCGAGCACCCTTTCGAGCCATTCAAGGTCCGTCTTGGCCCTGTTCATTGCATGCTCTTGCAAGTTTTTGGCATTTAAAACAATGGGATGCTCATTGGATTCCGGAGGCACATCGTTCCAAATTGTCTCATATCGGCGGATTTTTTTGTTCATGGCCTCAATACATTCCTCCAACATGCCAATGACCCGTTCACGGTTCACGTGGTGGATGAACAGGATGCAGGGGTATAGATCGCTGACCTCTTTGAAATTTCGAAAGCTTTTATAGATCATCTCGACAAGAGCTTCCCGACCGAGCTCGGTAATGCCATATAAGGTTCGTTCCGGGCGGTTCTCTTCCCGAGAGGTCGTCATTTTTTCGACGAATTTCCGTTTCGTCAGCGCTTCGAAATGATAATAAAGCGTGCCATCGGTAATACGGATTTCCGGAGCGAGACTTTCTTGCTTAAACATCTTTTTGATGTCATAAGGATGACGGTGTCCCTCGCATAAGATTCCGAGAATAAAGATTTGAAGCGACATGCTTTGGCGACCTCCGTCCCTTTGTTTTCCTGATCGACATAAGGTTCGTTCAGGTGTTAAACTCTATTTTACCACATAAGATTGAGGTTTCCTCACACGAAATCAGATTCAGGTACAGTATATCAGAAAGAAGGGACTACGATGAAAGCAAGCGACGTGATGAATGCGCAAGTATACAAGGTGAAGGAGACGGACACGGTCCGGATGGTCATCGAAAAGTTCATCGACCACGGCATCAGCGGCATGCCGGTTGTCAATGAAGCCAATGCGATCGTCGGGTATATCAGCGACGGCGATATTATGCGTTTTATTGGGAAGTCGGAGCAAGGTATGTTTGATGCGATCGCATACGCCTTCGTTATACAGCTGGAAGATTATCAGGAGCCTTTCGAGGAGAGAACGAAGCGGCTGCTTAACCTCAATGTCATGGAGCTTGCCAGGAAGCGGGTCGTTACGATCGATTGGGATCGAGATATCGAGGATGTAGCGGCCATTCTGGGGAAGAAACGCATCAAGAAGCTGCCGGTTGTACGCAACGGCGTTCTCGTTGGCATTATTAGTCGCGGCAACGTCGTTCGTCACGCCTTCAAAAATTTGCTCTAAGAGGTTGTTCAAAAAGTCCGCTTCCCATTACGAAGAAACCCAAGTAGCTTACTCGACGTCGAATATTGAATGCAGCCGAACCTTCCGGTGCTGATAACCGAACTTTTTGAACTCGCATTTAAAAAGGCAGTTCATCATAAATACCAAAAGGTACAGTCTTCTCAATGATGAGGAGAGCTGTACCTTTTTGATTGATCGTTAGTCAATGACCAGTAGCCATTGGCCGCTAGCCTGCCACTAAATAACTCCGCCATTGTTTTTGAGATTCTCCAGCAAACGTACTTTCGAATCGTTAAGATGCGTATATATGGCTTCTCGCATAAGCGCGATATCGCCGGTCCGAATGGATGCGATAATCGCGTAATGCTGCTCGAGCGCAGTCTCCACCATAGTTTGGGTTATGAGGGAGGATTTGGCTGCCGAAAAGCGGTAATTCATCAATTGCTGATAGATGTCCGTGTTCCGTTGGTTCCCGCCCATTCGAATAAAAGCAAGGTGAAAAGCCAGGTTGTACTCGGCGAGTTGATTGGAGTCAAATGGAGAGGAGCGAATGGTACTTTCGGTGAGCGACAAAATCTCTTCCATACTTGCCAGAGTTCCATTAATCTCATCCGACGATAGCTTTGGAAGGTTCTCGAGCACCCAGTATTCGAGCATAAGACGGGTGTCGATGATATCCAGCAGCGTCTTTTCATCGATAGCTACGACGAAGGTTCCGACCTTGGAGACGGTCTTGATCAAACCTTCGGTCTCCAGACGATTAAGCGCTTCTCGAATGGGCGTGCGGCTGACGCCTAGTTGGTTCGCTAATTCAGGTATGGATATTTTCTGATTGGGCTTAAACGTTCTGCGTATAATTTGCTCTTTCAACACCGAATACGTTTTGTCCCATAAGTTGGAGTTGTCGAGTTTAGGCAGATCCATGTGCAATAACTTCCTTTGCGTAAAATGATTGAACAGCCGTTTCACCTTGTATAGTAACATGGGAAATCGGTTGAAGTAAATGATGCATACAACATACCAGATGACTAAGCGCAGCGATATTGTTTGTTGACAGACCGGAAGGTTGCCGATAAACTACTCATAAATGATGTATACAACATTTAACGGTTCGACGATTCCTATTAATTTGATTGATCCAACACTAATTCAACTGAAGGAGCAGCGCAAAATGATCAGACCAGCAGGAATCATACCGGCAATGGTTACGCCATTTACAGAAAATCAAACTTTGGATGAGGCGGGCCTGCGTGTTCTTGTACAACGATTTATCGAGCAGGGTGTGCATGGATTATTCTGTCTTGGAACGAACGGCGAGTTTCTTATGCTTAACAAGCAAGAGAAGGTCAGAATTGCCGAGATTGTCGTCGAAGAGGCTGCCGGGCGAATTCCCGTATATGCCGGAACAGGCGGAATAAGCACGGATGAAACGATTACTCTGACGAAAGAGATGGAGCGGGCGGGCGTAGATGCGGTATCGGTGATCACCCCCTACTTTCTAACGTTCTCGCAGGATGAGCTGACTCTGCATTACCAACGGATTGCGGCTTCCACTAATCTGCCGATTATTCTCTACAACATACCGAATCAGACAGGCAACTCGATTCAACCGCAAACAGCAGCCAGGCTCGCTCGGGAATCGAATATTGTCGGGATCAAAGACAGCAGCGGCAGAATGGATGTCATTCTGCAACTTTTGGACGCGGCGGACGAATCGTTTGCGGTATTGGCGGGAACGGATTCTCTTATCCTGCCTACGTTGATGGCTGGCGGAACCGGCGCTATCGCGGCAACCTCGAATGTGCTTCCGCGGCTTGTCGCATCGATCTACAACAACTGGGCAAACGGTGACCTGGAAGCGGCTCAACATGCCCAAGACGCCCTTCGCCCGCTTCGCAACTCCTTTCAATTAGGAACGATCCCTTCGGCATTAAAAGAAGCGATGAGCCAGATGGGATTGCCGGGGGGACCCGCTCGATTCCCGGTAAAGGGATTAGGCGAAAGCCAAAAGCGCGAGGTTGCAAAGATGATCCAAGCCTATATAGAATCGGGTGCCATCGCAAAGGAGGAGATAAACGTTGCCAGCTTTGAACGCACGGATCGATGATCAGTTGGCGAGCGGCAGAAGAAGTTTAAGGACGCTGCCGACAACCAGTCTTCTCGGCCCGACAGGGGCCAGGCTTTGGGCGGATTATCTGGATCCCAAGCCTGGCTTTAGCGGTGCGATCGACTTTATACACAAATTGAATATTCCGCTGTTGTTCACCGTCGAATCGGATCAAGGGACTGTATTCGAGCCCTGCAAGCTGAACTGGCATCCCAGCTACTTGGCTTTCGAATATGAGAGCGCTTCGTTGTCATTGCGCGAGCATAAGTTTGTCACCTGGAACGATTGCTCGGTAGCCGTGCAAACATGGGAAAATCGCGGCCCGGATGCTATCGTCATCCGATTGAAGACCGACCCCCGTATCCTGCAAAATAAGGATCAGGGCTCGTTGTCAGGCGTCTACTCGGCAGATCGTTATTCGTTCGCCATACGGACTGTGCTGAAGCTTAGCGATAACAGGCTGCACGAAGGGTTGGAGCTGGCGCCGGGCCAGCAGGTTCGGCTTGTCATTGCCGCGGCTATGGGCATCGAGGAGCAGGATGATGCCGCCGCTCTGGAACGGCGGGCAGCCGCCTTCCTCGAACAACCGGCCGAGGATATCCTCCCGGCGAATCAAGCCGAATATCAGAGCTGGTTTGATCAAGCGCCCCAGTTCACATGCGATGAACCTTTGATCACCAAAACCTGGCATTATCGCTGGTTTCTTATGCGGCATAATTTAGCCGATCCAAGGGTAGGGCAGCTGCAATACCCGCTTTTTTACGAAGGTCGCTCGCATAAGATGTCCAAGACGCCGTTTGCCCCGCATGGCTGGGAGTTCTCGAAGCTTATTCCGCTTACCGCTCCGATGCATTTGCTCGAAGCCAGATGGTATCCGGATCGCTCGTACGGGGATGGCATATGGAAAAATATGATGGCAAGCCAGGATGACGACGGCCTGTATCGTTGTTTGTTAGTCAATGAAACGCTGCATTCCTACGCGAATTTTATGGGATGGGGCGCCTATCAATATTATTTGATCCATCGGGACAAGGAGATGGCCCGGCAATTGCTGCCTTCACTTAAGCGCCAGATAGATGGCGAAAGCCGGTTGATGGGCAATGCGGAAGATCGTTTAATCATTGAGTACAAACATAATCGGACGGGGAAGGAATACCAGCCGAGCTACTGGTACTTTAATGACTTCCCGAAAAACTGCAAGGATCCGGAGCTAGTCACGCCGCTCAAACGCGTCGATCGTTCGATCTATCATTATTTAAATTGCATCGGCGTCATGAACTTATGCCTGGCGTTAGACGATCCCGAGGCCGAGAGGTTTGGGGAACAAGCAGAGCAAATTAAATCCGATGTTCTATCCGGCATGTGGGACGAGGAAAGTCAATTTTTCTACGATTTGCATTATAAGGACAACCGGAAGGCTTATGTCAAAAACATTGTAGGGTTCTACCCGTATTGGGCCGGAATGACGGATCAACGCCACAAGAACGGATTGGATTATCTCTTCGACGAACGTTACTTCGGGACACGAAATCCTTTCCCGTCTGTTGCCAAGGATTGTCCCGTATTCTCGGCCGAAGGGGGCTGGCAGGGCCATTTCTTTAAAGGAAGAAACGGCTGCGTCTGGAATGGTCCCACTTGGCCTTACACGAACAGCGTCATCCTGGATGCGCTGGCGGAGGAGAGCAAACGTAGGGAGCATGTCTACGACAAGGAGTTCGGACATGCCTTCAGGGAGTACTCCATGCTGCATTACGCGCAGCGGGACCTCGACAAACCTTATTTGGTGGAGCATTATGACAGTATGACGGGAGAGCCGATCAGCGATGATGTGGATTACAACCATTCGTATTACATTGATCTCGTGATCCGGCATATTGCCGGATTAAACGTGCAAGAGGACGGAATCGTACTCGATCCCGTACATGTCGGTTTAACCTATTTCGAGCTGAATAATGTGAACATTAACAATGACGCCATTCGTGTGACTTATAACAAGTCAGCGTCGCAGGCCGGGACCATGGAGCAAGGTTATCGCTTGTACGTAAACAATGAATTGGTGCTTCATAGCGAGCATCTGCAGATGATGAAGTACACGTTTCCACGATCATCGACAAAGGAATGAGCTTATGCGACCTTATCAATTTCAAACTGCCGACAAAATTGCGGCGGGATGCCATACGCTGGAGAGACTAAACGAATATTTGAATGTGCTTCCGCCGGTTCGAACCGCGCTTGTTCTATCTCAGCCGTCCATCGTTAAGGCTGGATACGCGGAATCAGTCGTTCGACAGCTGGAGCAATCGGGCATCGCATGCCAATTAAATGCGGATGTGAGGCCGGAGCCGACGGATCAAGCGATTATCGCGATATTCGAAAAATATAAAGACGAAGGATTCGATATGGTAGTGGGGATCGGAGGAGGGAGCGTGCTCGATGCCGCCAAAATTTTGTCTGTCTTGGCGACTAATGCAATGACCATCGAAGAGATGCTGGGCATCGATAAGATTGCGGCAGCGGGCGTTCCCTTGATTCTGATTCCGACTACGTCCGGAACGGGATCCGAAGTCACGCCCAATGCGATTGTCACGCTGCCGGAGCAAGAGCTCAAGATCGGAATCGTCAGCCGTTACCTGCTGCCGCAACTAGTCATCATCGATCCGCTGCTTACGCTTGGGCTGCCTAAACCGATTACGGCAGCAACGGGCATGGATGCTTTTACGCATGCCTTCGAATCTTTTATCTCAAATAAAGCCAATCCGTTTAGCGATATGTTTGCCCTGGAATCCATGCGTCTCATCAGCCAAAGCATCGAAACGGCCTATCATCATGGCGATCAAGCGGATGCGCGCGAAGCGATGATGCTCGGGTCGATGTATGGCGGCATGGCGCTTACCTGCGCGGGCACCGCGGCCGTGCACGCGATGGCTTATCCGATCGGGGGGAAGTTCAATATCCCGCATGGCGTCGCGAATTCGATGCTGCTGCCGCATGTGCTGGCGTTTAACCTGGATGCGATCGCGCATCGAATGAATCTTGCAGCTTCCGCTATGGGGATAACGGATTCGCATCGCTGCTCCTCCGGGGAAGCGGCGGATCGCGTACTCGAGCGAATTACGAAGTGGACGTCCGCGCTCGACATTCCGCAGGATCTGCGAAGCTTCGGCGTCACCGATCGGGATGTGCCCGACTTGGCTATCGCGGCTTCGAAGGTTACCCGTTTGATGGACAATAATCCGAAGCATATGACAGTGGACGACATCGAGAGCATCTATCGACAACTAATCAGCTAAACTGGGGGAGATGTAAATGAACCGATTTGATGGAATCATCCGCAAGAAGCCGGATCAACCGGGCGTGGAAGAAGCTTATCTGCCTGTTCGGTATTTAACGAGCCACTGCGCGAACTTGATCGAATTGGATCAAGGGGACTTGCTATGCGTGTGGTTCTCGGGGAGCGCCGAAGGCAATCCCGATACCAATATCATCATGTCGCGGCTGCCGCTGGGCGCTGCCGGATGGACCGAGCCTATTGAATTATCCTGCGACCCGGATCGGTCCGAGCAGAATCCCGTCCTTTTCCAACAACCAAATGGAGAGTTATGGCTGATGCACACCTCCAATGAGCCGCATAATCAAACGACATCAAGAGTTGTGCGGCGAATTTCTGCCGATCGCGGCCATACGTGGTCAGATCCGGAGATCATGTTCGACGGTCCAGGTTTCTTTTTGAGACATCCCGTCGTCATTATGGACAATGGCAACTGGCTGTTGCCGGCTTATTATTGCAAGGAAGAGGATGAATACGCCATCGTATTTATTAGCGGCGATCAGGGAAACACTTGGACGGAACATACGATTCCGGAGGTGTCCCGCCGCGTGCAAATGAGCGTCGTATCGCTTCCGGATGGCAGTCTGTTCGCAATGTTTCGCAGCCGCGATTCCGATCGGATCTATACAAGCCGTTCGCATGATTATGGCGTGACCTGGACAGCGCCGGAACGGAGCGAGCTTCCGAACAATAATTCATCCATGCAGGTCGTGCGATTAATCAATAATCATCTTGCGCTTATTTATAACCCGGCAAGCCTGGAGAATAATAATTTTCGGTGGTACGAAAAAAACGGTCAGACGCTTAAGAAGGCGCTTCGAACTCCCTTAACGATCGCCATATCCCAGGACGAAGGGGAGACCTGGCCGCGCAAGCTCGATCTGCAAGTTGCGGATCAAGAATATTGGGAAAACGAGATTGGTTATTCTTATCCATCGATCTTGCAGAGCAGGGATGGAGCAATCCATGTGGCGTTTACGTATTTGCGTAAAGGAATCAAATACTATAAGCTGGATGAGGGAATTATTCGATAAGACGAGTTGTGCATCTATGATAATGGGCTGGAGGGTCTCATGAGATATCCCAATTATATGTATCGAATACTTGTGATTGCTTTATTGATTGGCATCATTCCGGTTATTATCGTAGGCTTCGTCTCGTATTGGATCGCTTCGAAGGATATTGAGGATAGAGTGAAACAATCCAATATACAAATCCTGAAGCAAGACCAGCTGAGAGTGGAACAAATGATTATGAATCTGGAGGCTTCCGCATTGCAATATGCGGGGTCTTCTTTGGTTCTTGAAGCGATACGAGGAGAAATTTCGCACAAGGATTACAGACAGATCTGGGATCTGTCCAAAGGGTTGTATACGCTTCAAGCGAACGATGGCATTAAGGAAGTTTATCTGATCCACTTCAAGGACAATTGGATTATTCGCAACAACGGTTTTTACGAGCTTAACCAATTCGAACATGCCGAGCAATTCAAGAATGCAGCCTCGCAAAATCCGAAGAAGATGTTTTGGGTGTTCGCCGATAATCCGTTATCGTCAGATACGGTGAATTTAATCGTCAAGCTTCCTTTATACCTGAATTCCAATAATGCCGATGGCATACTTGTCATTGAGATGTTCAGGAATGATTTATTCCGCTCTCTCTTCGAAGATCAACCCGGACACGCGATCGTGCTTGATGCCGAATACGAGCCTATTGTTGCCGGACCCGGGCAATTGGCGGTGGATACCGATGAGCTTCGGCCTTTATTAGACTCGGCAAATGGATTTGTCGGAGCCAGGATGAACGGTCAGGACTGGGGCATTGCTTATATCCAGTCGTCGTACAATGACTTGATCTACATGTCGTTTGAATCCATGACGGAAATCAAAAAGCAAACCAGAAAGATTGCGGATATTACGATCATCACTTGTCTTTCCTTGTTCCTGCTCGTGGCGGTGTTTTCTTATTATGGAAGCCGAAGACTGTATTCTCCCATCAAACGATTATTCGAATATTTGGGCGGCGAACAAGATCACGATGCCAAAGACAAAAGTCATAACGAGTTTAGCGTCATAGAAGAACGATTTAAAACGATGTTTCATTCGGAGAAAAAGCTGCAGCTGCAGGTCAAAGAACAATTCCCTCGAATGAGAGAGCTGCTGGTGCTGCAATTGTTTATGGATCATTATTCGCCGGAAGACTGGCTGTACAAGTGCAGGATGCTGGGCTTCTCCGTTCAATGGAAATATTATGCGGTTATTGTGCTGCAGATCGACACGTTAACGGATAGCAAATATAAAGCAACCGACCGCGACTTGCTGTTATACGCGATTAATAATATTGCGGAAGATATTATACAGGACACGAACTGGTTTAAACCGATATTGCTGGATCAATCCCAAGTCAGCATTGTCTATTGCGACAAGCCGACGCTAGAGGAAGCCAACGCTTATTTTTATGACATTGCCAAACAACTAAAAGCCAATGTCGCCCAATATTTGAGCGTGCAAGTCAGCATAGGCATAAGCAATACTTTCGATCAAATAACGGATGCCAAACGCGCCTATAAGGAAGGACTGCAAGCGATTCAAAGCCGATTCGTGCTGGGCAACGATATTATTCTGCACTATGACGATCTGCGCTACAACCTGGAATTCGACAATAAAGCTTATATCGAACTGAAGGCTTTGGAAAATCAAGTGCTGCAAGCTTTTAAACCTGCCGATCAGCCGCGAGTGGAGGAAGCCTTCCAGAAATATCTGGACGCGATCACGCACAAACAAATAGGCTTCAAGGAATATCAAATTCTAATGAGGCAATTATTATCGAAAATATACGAACTCATTCAAGAGCATGGCGTTCCGATTACCGAGGTATTTGATCCATCCGTTATTCAGGACGAGTGGAAGCAGCTTAATCAGACGGAGGAGATCCGCAAGTGGTTCGGGGAATTCGTGTTCGCGCCGGTTATCACGTTTCTGCATAATCGCGAGCAATCCAAATTTGCCAATGTAGCGGGCGAGATGCTGAAGATCGTGCGCGATCACTATGACCGGGATCTGTCGCTGGAAATGTGCGGAGATCTGCTGAATTACCATCCCGTCTACTTAAGCCGCGTGTTCAAAAAGCAAATAGGCATGAACTTTACGGAATATGTCGCCCAGTTCCGCATGGATCAAGCGAAAATTTGGCTGGAGCAAACGGATATGATGGTATCGGAAATCGCCGAGAAATTATCCTACAACAATACGACGGCGTTTATCCGAACCTTCCGAAAAGTCGTTGGCGAAACACCGGGCAAATATCGAACCGAGCACAAGAAAAACGATTAAGTAAAAATGCGTGTTCAAAAAGTCGGGACCAAATAGATAAGAATCTCTTGCGCCAGCAGCCATTGCGGACGCAAGAGATTTTTTTTGTCCAATTTCGGCTGAAGTTGAATGGAGCATATTCCATATTGAATGCGGTACGAATGGGGCTAATCACGCAAAGAGTTGAAAACGGGAGATTGAATGTTACTCTAACCCTGCAATAATTAGCCTTATCAAACAGCCGCTATCGATCGGCTCAACCATCAACCATCAACCACTGGAGGAACGCTATGAATGTGAACCGATTAGAAAAACCGAATGATATCCTTCGAGAGTTGTATAAGAATAGTTGGTTGTATCTCATGCTTATTCCCGGTCTCGTGTACTTCCTTATTTTTAAGTACTGGCCGATGTGGGGATTAGTGATGTCCTTTCAAAACTTCAAGCCGCATCTGGGCATCAGCGGCAGCGAATGGGTGGGACTGGAGCATTTTATCCGCCTGTTCTCCGAGCCGCAGTTTTTTAAGTTATTCCGAAATACAGCCGTGCTAGCTCTCTATAATATCTGTTTCTTTTTCCCGATCCCGATCATTTTGGCGTTAATGCTGAATGAGGTCCGCGTGGAGTTGTTCAAACGCTCGATCCAAACGGTCATCTACATTCCTCATTTTGTTTCCTGGGTGGTCATCGTGGGGATCAGTTATATGTTTCTAACGACGGAAGGCGGCATTATCAACGATTTGATTGCTCATTTCGGCTTCGAGAAAATTCCGTTCCTGCTAAGCGAAGAATGGTTTAGAACGTTGATCACGGGGCAGACCATCTGGAAGGAAGCGGGCTGGGGAACGATTATTTATTTGGCGGCGTTGTCCGGCATCGATATGCAGCTCTACGAAGCAGCCAAAATGGATGGCGCGAATCGCTGGAGGCAGATGTGGCATATTACGCTCCCCGGGATCCGCGGTACGATCATCATCTTGTTTATATTGAAGATGGGCGATTTCCTGGATGTCAGTTTCGAACAGGTCTTTCTGGTGCTCAACACGATGAACAGGGAAGTAGGAGAAGTGTTCGACACTTATGTTTACACCAAGGGTCTAACGCAAGCGCAATATAGCTACAGCGCGGCTGTAGGGGTGTTTAAATCCGTATTTGCCTTGGTGCTGGTGCTGGGTACGAACTGGCTGGCTAAGAAAGCCGGAGAAGAAGGTATTTATTAAAGGATAGGAAAGGCGTGATCACCATGAAAGA
The DNA here is from genome assembly GCF_002165585.1 of Paenibacillus sp. MY03. Classification (NCBI taxonomy): domain Bacteria; kingdom Bacillati; phylum Bacillota; class Bacilli; order Caryophanales; family Paenibacillaceae; genus Paenibacillus; species Paenibacillus sp. MY03. The sequence continues at coordinate 207,780 of NZ_MXQD01000009.1, forward strand.
ACGTTCTTGGGGAAACCGATTATTCGATGGCGCGAACTATCTGCTGTTGACAATAGTCGCATTAGTCATGATTTTACCCTTTATTTACGTCATTGCCGTTTCCTTTGCGACTCCCGAAGAGATTGCGCAACGCGGCTTTATCCTGTTCCCTACGCAATTTTCGCTTTCGGCGTATGCCTATATTTTTTCGACAGACACCTTGCTGCGCAGCTTGGGGACATCGATTTATATTACGCTCATGGGCACCTTTATTAATTTGTTTTTTACCTCCATGATGGCCTATCCGCTGGCCAAGCGGCATCTGCGCGGCAGAGAAAAGATATTGCTGCTCGTTCTATTTACGATGTTGTTTAACGGCGGCATGATCCCTACCTACTTTGTGGTGAAGGATGTAGGTTTAATTGACTCCCTATGGGCATTAATGATTCCAGGGGCCATAAGCGCCTTCAACTTGATTATTATGAAAAACTTTTTCCAGCAAGTTCCTTACGAGCTTGAGGAATCCGCCAAGATCGACGGATGCAATGATCTCGGCATCTTGTTCCGTATCGTAATTCCCTTGTCGCTCCCGGCGATGGCAACCATAGGTTTGTTTTATGCGGTAACCCATTGGAACACGTTTTTTAATGCGATCCTGTACATTAACGACTCTAGCAAGTGGCCGCTTCAAGTTCTGCTGAGAGATATTGTCATGTTGGCCAATGACCGGTTCGGCGATCAGTCGGCGGTGGAACGCTCCGATTTCCACCCGATCACGATCAGGATGGCGGTTATCGTATTCGCTACCGTTCCCATCCTGCTGGTGTACCCTTTCTTGATGAAACACTTTGCCAAAGGCGCAATGATGGGTTCGGTTAAGGGATAATCCTCTTTGACATTTCAAAGCGGGATATCTTTTAATAAATACAAAGGAAAAAATGGAGGTCTTATCTTGAAAAAGTTAACGGTGTTGCTCTGTACGGTGCTGACTGCTTCCAGTGTATTGACTGCCTGCGGCTCGAACGACAATTCGACAGTCAACAATGCGCCAAATTCAGGAGGGAACAACGCGAAATCGGACAAACCCTTCCATATCACAATGGTTGCCGAGCAATCGACGCAAATTCCGAAGGAAGACAATGAGATTGAAATGAAGCTTCAAGAATACACCGGCGTCGATTTCTCGATGCAGTGGATTCCCGGTTCCGCTTATGACGACAAGATCAACGTCATGATCGCCTCGCAAGATCTGCCTGAAATTATGACGATTAAATATTCGCCCAATTACATTAGTTATATGAAGGAAGGTTTGTTCTGGGAGGTAGGCCCGCTCATCAAGGATTATCCCAATCTGGCTGAGGTCAGCCCGCTTCATTACGAGAATGTGTCTGTAGACGGCAAAGTATACGGCGTGCCGCTATTCCGTTCGCTCGCCAGATCGGGCGTCACGTTCCGCAAAGACTGGCTGGAGAAATTAAATCTGGAATTGCCGGTTACATTAGATGATTGGTATAACGTGGTGAAAGCAATGGGCGAAGGGGATCCGGACGGCAATGGCAAGAAGGACTCTTACGGCATTATGCTGGACAAAATTTTCGCCGATGGACCATCCTCTGTCGTAAATCTGCTCGCGGTTAGCCAAGGAGCGCCTAATCAATGGGGAGTGGAAGACGGCAAAGTCGTTCCGAGCTTCTATTCCCAGACCTACTTCGACGTATTGACCTTATTCCGCAAATTGTACAGCGAGAACTTGATCAATCAGGATTTTGCGGTTATCGACGATTCAAGCGCGGGCACCACTTGGGATGCCGGCAAGCTCGGCATTAAGGTGGGGACGGCTGGTATTGCGGTTGCGCTGCAAGGCACGGTAGCCAAAACCGTTCCAACCGCTGTCGTTGACGTAGAACCGCTCCAGGGCGCGGATGGCAAGCGGGCGCCTGCCGAATTGGGCAATAACGGATTGCTGGTATTCCCGAAATCCAGCGTGAAGACGGAAGAAGATTTAAAGAAAATTCTGGCGTTCTTAAATAAACTGTTGGACGAGCCAATGGCGACCCTTCTCCAATACGGCATTGAAGGCAAGCACTGGAAAAATACAGACGGCAACGCGACCGTGATCGATGAAGATCTGTTCCGCTTGGAAGGCAAGCCGTATCGCGACAGACTGCTGGCGATTAACCCGGGAGGGAAGTCGATTCCGAAGGATATGTCCGATTTGGAGAGAAAAACATTAGACATCACCGTAGACAACTTAAACTATGCGGTCGGAAACCCGGCGGTATCGCTCTCCTCGGAAACCTACTCCCAAAAAGGGGCGGAGCTCAACATTATTATGCTTGACGCCCAAGTCAAATATATTATGGGCAATATTGACGAAGAAGGCTGGAAGAAAGAGATCGCGAATTGGGAAAAAGCCGGCGGTTTAAAAATCATTGAGGAATATACCGAACAATATAATCTGATTAAAGAATAGGTTTGCGATGGACCGGGAGCAGGTGTTCACACCTCCCCGGTTCATTTTCACACAAGGACCCGGAGGTGCTGACGATGTACGTGATCAGTTATTTTAAAAATGCGGATGAGAGTCTGTATCTCGCCGAAAGCAAGGACGGATACTCGTGGAAGGAACGAAATGACGGCAAACCTGTGTTTGCATCCAGCGTAGGAACAAAAAACATGCGCGACCCTTTCCTCTATCAGGATAAGGGCGGGCTCTTCCATCTCGTCTGGACGGACGGTTGGGGCAGCAGGAGCATTGGCTACGCTTGTTCGAGCAATCTGACGGATTGGAGCGACGAGAAGCTGATTCCCGTTATGGAGCATATGCCGGTTACGCAGAACACGTGGGCGCCCGAAATTTATTATGACACCGCTCAGGCGGCGTATCGCATTGTATGGTCGTCCACCGTGGAGGAAGGTCCGCGGAATCATCGCATCTGGTCTGTAACGACGACGGATTTTAATACCTTCTCGGAGGCGAAGCTGTTTTTTGATCCCGGTTATAACGTAATTGACGCTAACGTTACGGATTTGGGCGATTGTTACTTCATGTTGTATAAGGACGAGCGGCATTATGATGATGAAGGGGCGGCATGCAAGGCGATTCGATCCTGTTATCTGGATAAGGAAGCTTCTGATCGACCGAATGTACGAGACATCTCGGAGCTGTTAACCTTCCCTATGACGGAAGGCCCCACTCTCTATTGCGTAGATCGCGATGGCAAACGGGAATGGATCATGCTTGTCGACCGATTTAGAGCGGATATCTATGATGCTTATCGTTCTTACGACCTGCGGGATTGGGAGCTGATCAACGACCGCATGGAGCTGCCCTCCGCGGTTAAGCACGCTACCGTGATTAAGATCGTTGAGGAAACGGAGCTGGGGGTGCGGGGGTGAAAATCGCGATCATTGCAGATGATTTAACGGGGGCTAATGACAGCGGCGCGCAGTTAGTTCGAGCCGGCTTGAGAACGTCGGTGATGATTGGCGATCAACGAAAGCCAAGCGGGGATCATGACGCTATCGTATTCGATACCGACAGCAGGGCGGTTAGCCGGGCGGAAGCCTATCGCCGCGTACAGGCGGTTGCACGAACTGTCGTGCAAGACGGTGCCGGAGACATCTACAAGAAGATGGATTCGACGATGAGGGGCAATATTGGCGCAGAGCTTGACGCGATGTATGATGTATGTTCGCCGGATTTTGTCATTATTGCCCCCGGCTTTCCCAGAAACGGACGTCAAGTCATAGACGGGTATCATTATCTTAACGGCGTGCCGCTGCATCAATCCGAGGCGGCCAACGATCCCAAGACACCCGTGACGGAATCCTTCCTTCCCCGTTTGCTGGCGCAACAAACCGATAGGCCGATCGCTTTTGTCACTTATGCCGAAATCCGGCGCGGCTTCGACGAAGTGAAACGTAAGCTGGATCAATTCAAATCCGATGGAATCCCTTATCTGATCTTTGATTCGGAGGACGAATCCGATTTGGAGTCTATTATCCGGATCGTACAGGCAACCGAATACCGCGTCGTATGGTCCGGATCGGCGGGGCTGGTGTCGTACATGCCGTTGCACGGCGATGCTAATAAAATTGCTCCGATTAAGGCAATGGAGCGGGATAAGGACTCCGATCGGACGGCGCCCGTTCTTCTTGCGATCGGCAGCGCGAGCTCCGAGTCGCGCAAGCAAGTGGCATTTGTGCTTCAACAGCCCGATGTCATCGGCGTTATGGTACGATGCGATCTTCTAGTCTCAACGCCGGACAACTCCCGGGACGAGATTGAACGTGCTTGCGCATTGGCCTCGACGGGTCTCGCCGGCGGAGCTCACGTCGCGTTGTACTGCGCATCCGATCTCGATGATGTGGCTAAAGCGCAAGAGATGGGCCGCTCCCACGGGTGGAGCCCCACAGAGGTCAGTCACCGGATTGCGGTTATTATGGGACAAATGGCTAGCAGATTGTTAGACAAGCAAGCAGTAGCGGGGATCGTGCTTACAGGCGGCGATATCGCGAAGCAGGTCATCATGCAGCTGGGCGCCAGCGAACTGACCTTGATCGGAGAGGTCGAGACCGGCGTGCCGATCGGCAGATTAACAGGCGGCAAAAACATAAGCGCCGTCACCAAGGCGGGAAGCTTCGGTTCCGAGAGGGTGCTATGGGCATCCATAAATTCACTTCAGATGAGGGTTGGCCAATGAAACCTTGTATTGGGATTACGATGGGCGATTGTGCGGGAGTAGGACCGGAAATCATTGTAAAAGCGCTGCAAGCTCCCGAGCTCTATAAAAGTTGTCGTCCGGTTGTTATAGGCGATGCCAAAATGTTAAAACGCGCTGCGGAGCTGGCGAATTCAGAGGTCGTTATACATGCCGTGACGAGCATGGAGGATTGTCGTTTCCTGCCGGGCGAGATCGACTGTATCGATCTGGATTTATTGCCGGCGGATCTCCCTTTCGGTCAAGTATCGGCGCAAGCAGGGGACGCGGCTTATCAATATATTGCAAGAGCGATTACGATGGCGCAAAATCATGAAATTGACGCAATCTGCACAGCTCCGCTTAATAAAGAGGCGCTTCATAAAGGCGGTCATCTCTATCCCGGGCATACGGAGATATTGGCGCATTTGACCGATACGGAGGATTTCTCCATGATGCTTACCACGCCAAAGCTGAGGGTGATTCACCTCACGACGCATGTGGGATTAATAAAAGCGATAGAGATGATTAATCCGGAGCGCACCTATACCGTCATCAAGCTGGCTCACGATACGTTAGTAAGGGCCGGATATCCCCGTCCGACGATCGCCGTATGCGGGATCAATCCCCATGCGGGCGAAAATGGCTTATTCGGCAATGGAGAAGAAGAGGAGAAGCTGCTGCCGGGCATATTGAGGGCGCAGGCCGAAGGGATCGCGGCAACGGGACCCCATCCGGCGGATACGTTATTCTACCTGGCGGCGCGAGGCGATTACGACATGGTGGTCGCCTGCTATCACGACCAAGGACATGCCCCGATCAAAGTGTTGGGGATCGAAGAGGGAGTTAATATTACGGTCGGACTAAAGGGCGGCATTATTCGCACCTCCGTCGATCATGGCACGGCATTTGATATAGCGGGATCCAACAGGGCCGACGAAAGAAGCATGATTGCGGCGATTCGCGCAGCCGTCGAGCTGGCGCCAAAAGAAAATCAGGGGAAGTGAGCGTACGGTGAGCAGTCAAGGAAAAGAAAAGCGCGTTCAAAGATGGGAGCTATTCGAATTGGAGCTGACCGGATTGGAGGTTGGCAACCCTTATCTGGACGTTCAGGTGCAAGCGGTGTTCCGATTTAATCAGCGGAGTGTCAAGGTTGACGGTTTCTATGATGGCGGAAATTCGTATCGCGTGCGGTTTATGCCGGATGCGACGGGAGAATGGACGTATGAGACGAATAGCAACCAGGCGGAGCTGGATGGCGTCGCCGGGACATTTACATGTATAGAGCCCGAAGCGAATAACCATGGTCCTGTTCGTATTCGCAATGATATTAAATTCGCCTATGAAGACGGAACGCCTTATTACCCGTTTGGCACGACTTGTTACGCCTGGATTCATCAGGAACAAGCTTTGCAAGAGCAGACGCTGAGAACGCTGGAAGAGTCGCCTTTTAATAAAATTCGAATGTGCGTGTTCCCGAAAAACTACAGCTTCAACTTTGATGAGCCCGAACATTTTCCTTTTGCGGGATCAGCAGCTTCCGGTTTTGATTTCACGCGCTTTAACCCAGCTTTTTTTGCGAATCTGGAAGCGCGATTAATGGGATTGCTGGAGCTCGGGATCGAGGCCGATCTGATCTTGTTCCATCCGTATGACAAAGGGCGTTGGGGCTTCGACCGGCTGGATGCCCGAACGGAAGAGTTTTATCTGCGCTACGTCATCGCTAGGCTGGGCGCGTTCCGCCATGTATGGTGGTCGCTGGCCAACGAATACGACTTCATGGCAGAAAAGGCCATGCCGGACTGGGATCGCTTGCTCCGTTATGTACAGGACCATGATCCGTACGTCCATCTCCGTTCTATTCATAACGGGACAAAGATGTATGATTATGCCAGCGTCAAGATGTACGATCATGCCAAGCCGTGGGTGACGCACTGCAGCATCCAGCATTGGGACGCGACGATGGCGTCGATATGGCGAGACCAATACAAGAAGCCGATTGTCATCGATGAGATTTGCTACGAGGGCAATATTCCGCAACGCTGGGGCAATATCTCCGGAGAAGAGATGACGCGGAGATTCTGGGACGGGGTAACCCGCGGCGCTTATGTGACGCATGGGGAAACCTTCGTGCATCCGCAGGATGAGATATGGTGGGCAAAGGGAGGGCGCTTGTACGGAGAGAGCGCCAAGCGCATCGCATTTTTGCGTGAGCTGATTGAGGCGGCGCCGGCAGCGTGCAGGCCGATTCCCGAGGTTCGGGACGTGCCTGCGTTCGGCGTGCCCGGGCAGTATTACCTGCATTATTACGGCATTCACCAGCCGCTTTATCGAATCGTCGACTTGCCGGAGGGCGAAACCTTCCGGGCGGAAATTATCGATACATGGAATATGGAGATTACGCCGATCGAACAGCCGATGTCCGGAACTTGCCGGGTGGATATGCCCGGGAAGCCGTATATCGCGCTTCGAATCGAGAGAATATAGGCAGCAACGCGGTCAAAGGCGCAGTTCCTCTTGTTATGGAGGAGGCTGCGCCTTTTTGGTCTTAATGGAAAGCTGCTGAAGTATAGGAAAGCCATAAGTTTTCTCCAAACTTGGCTTGATCCCTAACAGCGCATCGGATAACCGTATGCCTCATCGGATAATCGTGCGCGCATCGGATAATAGAGGGAAAAGCTCCCTCTAATCTGGACAAATCGGGCTGCGGGCTCGACATAGTGGGAAAAGTTCCCACTAATCGGTGGGCTTATGCGCGAATGCATCAGTTCGAGGTGGATTAGAGGTAGGATTTCCCTCTAAAACGAAAGCATGGGCCGAGACGCGGACATTAGAGGGCGTTTTTCCCTGTATTCTGGAGAAGGTGAGGTCTATTGAACGAACGCCACCGAGTCGAGCAACTCTTTTTACCTTCTATTTTTTTTGGTGATAAATTCAGCTATTAAACGCGGTCGCTCATCACTGAGAGGCTTGGGGTAGAGGATTTCGCATAAGTGCGAAACAGGCGGATATCGAGACGAATTTGTCGGATATAAGGGCGGGGCTTGCATAGGAAAACACAGCAGCAGCTTAAGAAACGACATGTTGCAGGAGACGATCGGGGTGTATGATGTTCACGAAAGCCGGAACTGTGCCGCTTAGCAGCAGCGAACGATAAGCGAGGGAGGAAGGACAGGATGACGAGTCGGACGGAAGAAGAGAAAATGGCTTTCTACGATAGAGTGATGGGCATGGAGGTGTTCGATACGCATTCGCATTTGGTCGGCGATGCGCTTGGTGCGCGCAGCTTCTGGGAAATCGCCCATTACTTTTGGCTGAACCGGGAGATGCAGGCAGGCGGTTATCCCGCCCATGCGGAAGAGCTGCCCGAGGAGGAGCGGATCGACGCCTTCGTGGCCGCATACCGCGCAACGAGAAGCACGCTGATGAACATCGCCTTTACGGAAATCATGCGAAGCTTGTACGGCGTGACGATTCGCGACGCGGCATCCGTCAAGGCGGCGATCGAGGCGGTGAAAGCGAGACAAGGCGATGAGGGCTGGGCGCAAGAAACAGCCGACCGGATCGGCGCGAAGCGGTTTGTCGTTAACCGGCCGGAGCACGCGGAATTCATGCATATGCGATCTCCCGCGGTACTGGTTCCCCGAATTGACGGCGCGCTTGGGCAATGGCAGAAAACGATCGCTGCATCCCAAGATCCCGCGGGATCGTTCGAGCAGGCGGCCGAGGAAATTCGGCATAACCTCGAAGCGTACAAGGCTTCTGGCTGCCCCGGCATCATGACCACGCTGCCGGCATACGCCGCGAGCGCCAATCGCCGTTACACGATTGGACCTGGAAGCAGCAGCGACGAAATTTTAATGGAGCTGCTGCACGAAGTGTGTGCCGGAGCCGAGCGGAATGGGTTGTTCGTCCAGCTGTTCCTGGGCGTCGAGCGCTCCTGGTGCGGGGAAGCTGTGCCTTCGAATGATACGCAGCGGATTTTGAAGCTGTCGGCGTTGTTCGACACCTATCGCTGCGCGTTCGAGCTTGTGCTTGCTGCAGAGCTCAATAATCTGGACGCGGTGCAAGCCGCTTGGAACTTCCCGAACGTCAGCGTAGGTGGGATGTGGTGGTTTAATTTCCGCGGGAGCACGTATCGGGACAGCATGCAGTATCGGTTAGAGGCGCTTCCGGCCAGTCAAAGCTCTATCGTCGTATCGGACGCTCGCAATATGGAGTGGTGCTTCGGCAAGATCTGGATCATTAAAAGGCTTACCGCAGAGTTTTTATGGGAGCGGCTTGCGGCTGGCTGGATCGACGAGGAGACGGCGCTGCATACGGTGGAGGAGTGGCTGTACCGGAGCGCCGCCCGGAGATACGGCTGCGAGACCGTGCCGACGCCGTAAGCGGATTCAGGAGAAGAGGAAAGGAGAGACGCGATTGAAAGCGATACTGGTCGGGCTCGGGAGCGCGGGTTTCAGCTGGTACAAGCGGTTGAGGGATCAAGGCATGCTGCTTGCCGTCGTGGAGGCCGACCCCGTCATGAAGGAGAAGATGCAGGATGATCCGTTTCCGTTCTATACCTCGCTGGAGGATGCTCTCGATCGGGAGAAGGCGGATTTTCTGGTTAATGTTACGTCTCCCGCCGCGCATACGCCCGTCAATGTAGCGGCTTTCGACAAGGGACTTCCCGTACTGTGCGAGAAGCCGATCTCGTTTCAATACGAGGAGTCGTTGGCTGTCGTGGCCAGAGCGGAGAAGGACGGCATTCCGTTTATGATCGCGGAAAACTACAGACATTTCCCCAGCGTGCGCAGGTTCAAGGAACTGTTGGCTCAAGGAACGATCGGAGACGTATCGTCGGTCGACGTCAGGTTCGCGCGCTACCATCGGGTCCAGCGCAAATACCCGGTTTCGGTGCTGGACGATATCGGCGTTCATCATATGGACATGCTCCGGTACTTTACCGGTCGCGAAGGTTACGCCGTTCAGGCCAGGCTGTTCGCGCCGATCGGAGCTTGGCAGGAAGATGGGGCTGTCATCGCCGCGAACGCCATGATCGAAATGACGGGAGGCATCGCTGCGAATTACTCCGCAACGATCGCATCGAGAGGCCCCATGACGCCATGGTACGGCGATTGGCGGATCGAGGGAGACCGTGGGGCGCTTATGCTTGAAAATGGCATCATTACGATCTATCGCGATGGCGAAACAGAGCAGATTCGGGAATTTTCTTCCGTTCCGACAAGCGATCCGCTGACCGAGTTTCTGGCCTCTTTAAGAGAAGGCAGGGAATCGGAGACGAGCGGCACCGATTATTTGAAGACACAGGCTCTGGTTTATTATACGAACGTCGCGGCCAGCACGGGGCAGCGTACGCGAATAGAGTTGGGCAGGGGGCAGGGGAAGGATCTCCAGAGCTCCATATCTGCGACGGATCAAGGATAACCTCGAAACAATAGGTAAAGGTGGGACGCACATGCTGAAGCTTCGGCTCAACGAATTGAGGGATACGAAAACCGGGCATATTCTCGGCGATCTTTTGCCTGGCGATTACTTATGCGCCGGTGGTCTCGCCTTCGCCAAACCCGGCGATAGAAGTCATTCGAACGATGGACCCGGGGGCACGGATTTGCATACGCATGCGGATCGGGAAGCGTTCATCATCCTGCAAGGGCGCGGCATTATGGAGGTGAACGGCGAGGAACACCCCGTCGCGACCGGGGACGTCTTGGTCATCGAACCGGGCGAGGATCATCATCTCCGCTCCAGCCAAGAGGATCCCGTCGTGACGCTCTGGTGTCATGCCGGTCCCGATCGGCATCCCAACCAATCTGACAATTGAATTTATGAACGGAGTTGACATGGCATGCAATACAGAAGACTGGGCAGCAGCGGCTTGAAAGTGAGTGAAATCTCGCTCGGCAGCTGGCTTACGGTCGGAGCGGCGTCCGATGCCGGACTTCCGGAGAGAATTATAGACCGAGCATACGGACTTGGCATCAATCTGTTCGATACGGCGAACGTTTATCATCTTGGCGAAGCGGAACGCATCGTCGGGCGGGCATTGGCCAAATATGAACGAAGCTCTTACGTTCTTGCGACCAAGGTTTGCGTGCCGATGGGAGACGGCCCCAATGACCGAGGCTTGTCCCGCAAGCATATCCGCGAGCAGTGCGACTTAAGCTTAAAGCGGCTTGGCGTCGATTACATCGATTTGTACCAGTGCCATCGGTACGATCCGGACACGCCGCTCGACGAAACGCTGCGGGCTCTCGACGATCTGGTAAAAGCGGGCAAAGTGTTGTATACGGGCGTCAGCATGTGGAAGCCGGCGCAAATCGTAGATGCGGTACGGACGGGCGCGGAACTCAATCTAAACCGCATCGTCTCCAGCCAGCCGCAATATCATTTGCTCCTGCGGGAACCGGAACAGGAATTGATCCCGCTATGCGAGCGGGAAGGCTTAGGCCAAATCGTGTTCTCGCCGCTGGCGCAAGGCGCGCTTACGGGCAAATACGAGCCTGGCCGTCAGCTTCCTCCAAGCTCGCGGGCGGTCGACCCGAAGCAGAACGGAGCCATATCCCGCTGGATCAGCGAAGATAATCTTAAGCGGGTGCAGCGGCTGAAGCCGATTGCGGATCAAGCCGGCTTGTCGCTTGCGCAGCTGGCATTGGCCTGGATTTTGCGGCTCCCGTCCGTCGCCAGCTGTATTGTTGGCGCCTCCCGGCCGGAGCAGATCGAACATAACGCGCGAGCCTCCGGCATCAAGCTTGACGCAGCTACGCTAAATGCCATTGATTCGGCGCTGGATTTAGAAGACTAGAGAAGGAGGAGTGAGCAAAATGCCGGGACATCCCCCCGCTGCCGCATCGCAGCTGTCCAAACGAACTTCCGCGGCCCGCATGAGATGGACGCAGTTCCGCAAATACAAGGTGCTTTACTTTATATCGATTCCGGGGTTGTTGTATTTTATCGTATTCAAATACATTCCATTGCTTGGATCGGCGATGGCGTTCCAGGAATACAACATATTCAAAGGATTTTCGGGCAGCCCTTGGGTAGGGCTGGAGCATTTTCAACGCATGTTTGAATACAGCGAGTTTTTGCGAATTTTGAAAAATACGATTTTGATCGGCGCCTACGATATCCTGTTTGCCTTTCCCGTGCCGATCATTTTGGCCATATTGCTTAATGAGATGAGACTGGTTTTGTTTAAGCGAGTGCTTCAAACCGTCGTGTATATGCCGCATTTTTTATCATGGGTCATCATTGGCGGCATTGCAATCGGCATTTTGTCCCCGTCGACGGGACTGGTCAACAACATGATCGAAGCGCTAGGCCTTGATTCCATTTATTTTCTTGGAGAAGAGTCCTATATTCGAAGCATTCTCGTGGGAGCAGGAGTATGGAAGGACAGCGGCTGGGGCACAATCGTCTACCTTGCGGCCCTTGCCGGCATTAATCCCGAGCTGTACGAGGCAGCGCGCATAGACGGCGCGAACCGATGGAAGCAGATCACGGCGATTACCGTTCCGGCGATATTGCCGACGGTCGTTATTATGTTTTTGCTTCATATCGGCAATTTCCTGGATTTCGGTTTTGAACGGGTATTCGTGTTCCTGAATCCGCTTAACGAAAATAACGGCGACATTCTGGATACGTATATTTACCGCGTCGGCTTGATTCAGCAGCAATACAGCTATACGACCGCAATCGGATTGTTTAAATCCGTGGTAGGCCTCGGTCTGATCATGCTGGGCAATGCACTGAGCAAGAAAGCGACGGGCAGCGGTCTTTATTAGTCCAACGAACAACGAACAAAGGAGGGATGCGGCATGCAGCCATCAAGGAAGCTTCGTCAATTTCAATTATTCGACTTCTTCAACTATCTATTTATGACTCTGCTTGGAATACTTATGATCTTTCCGATTTTGCACGTGTTGGCCAAATCGCTGAGCAGCGAAGTTGCAATCAATACCGGCCGCGTAACGCTGTTCCCGGTCAATTTGACCTTCGATAACTATCTGGTCATTCTAAACGATCCGTCGATATTGCGGGCGTTCGGCGTCAGCGTGCTCGTTACGGTCGTCGGCACCTTGATCAACCTGATCGCAACGGCATCGCTCGCATATCCGCTGTCCAGACAGGAGTATCAGGGACGCAAGCCTATTCTGATGCTCATTCTCGTTACCTTCATTTTCTCGGCGCCGCTTATTCCGAACTTTTTGCTGATCAAAAATCTGCATTTGCTGGATACGCTGTGGGCGCTCATGATTCCGGGAGCGATCAGCGCCTACAATTTGTTTATTATGAGATCCTTTTATATGGGTTTGCCTAATGAATTAATCGACTGCGCCCGAACGGACGGCGCCTCCGAGCTCAGAATTATATGGAGCGTTGTGCTTCCGCTGTCCAAGCCGGTGATGGCTACGATGGGTTTATTTTATGCCGTCACGCATTGGAATTCGTATTCGCAGGCGCTCTACTTCATCAACTCTCGTACTCTGTATCCGCTGCAGCTTCGTCTTCAGGAAATTGTGATGAACAATACGATGGGAGAGGCGGGGGCGCTTATAGAGGAATTGTCCAATGTGTCGCCAAGCGGCGTGCAAATGTCCGTCATTATCGTATCCGTCCTGCCAATCATGCTTGTATATCCGTTTTTGCAAAAATATTTTGTAAAAGGAATGCTGATTGGATCAATAAAATCGTAATCCCGTAAAAAAACACATATCAACAGTAATTATGCCATACCCATTATATTTTATATTTGGTATTTTGTAGTTGCAATCGTATTCAAATTAAAGGAGATGAAGGTTGCAATGAAAAAGAAGCTAAGCCTGATGCTAGCCATGATCATCGCCGCAGGAACTGTAAGCGCTTGCTCAGGGGGGAGCAACAAACCGGAAAATACGAGTGGAGGGCAGACAAGCCAGAAGCCGGCTCAGACCGAAGGGACTGGCCAGGCGGAAGCGGAGGAGCCTTTGAAGTTCAGCATGTCGATTACGACAAGCGGCAACGCCCATGTAGAGCAGTCCCCGGATATTAACAAGGACAAATGGGTGCTGGAGCTGGAGAAACGAACGAATACAGACATAGAATTGACCACGATTCCGCTAAAAGATTTTGATTCCAAAATGTCGATTATGTTCGCGAGCAGCTCGATCCCGGATGTGGTGCAAAACGTGGGAGGAGCAACGGACAAATCGATGGCCGGCTCCGTGCAGGCTGGCGTATTTATGCCGCTGGACGATCTGCTTAAGGAACATGCTCCAAACATAATGAAAAACGTCACGCAAGCAGCCTGGGACGAAGTCAGCTATGATGGCAAAATTTACGGCATTCCGAATTGGCTAAGCAACCCGTCCAGAAGGGCGACGTTCATTCGGAAGGATTTGTTGGATAAAACCGGATTGCCGCTGCCGAAGACGCCGGAGGAATTCCTCGACGTCATCCGCGCTTTCAAGAAACTGGGCGTTGAAAACCCTTACCAGCTCCGAATGGACTTCAAGTACGCCGATCTCTTTTTCGGCCCTTACGACGCGCTGGGCTACCAATTCATGCAGCAAGGCGATGAGATCGTTCCGAAATTTTTTGATGTGGAGAATATGACGAACGCTCTGACTATGTACAAAACGATGTATGACGAAGGGTTGATTCCCAAAGACTTCGCTACGTTGAATGTGTCCACGTACGGTGAGAGCATCAACGGCGGCAAAGCCGGCATGTGGACGTCCAACGCCGCGGGATTGCTCGACTTCCGCACAAAGATTAAAGCGGTTGATCCGAATGCGCAGGTCGAAATTATACCGTCGCCGGTCGGTCCTGACGGACTGAGCGGATACGGCTTGTACAGCTCGGTCATTACGTCCCTGTATATCAATAAAAACGTGCCGGAGGAAAAAGCGATCCGCATTATCAAGATGCTGGATTGGATGCTGACCGACGAAGCTAAAATGTTCTTCACTTTCGGTATCGAAGGCGAAAATTATACGATCGATAATGGAAAAGTGAATTACAAAGCGCCTACGAACTCGGAACAAGAAGCCGAGCAAGGCTTTAGGGGCATGCTTGGTTTCATTAGCGACGCCACGATCAACCGGATGCGGATGGAGCTGCTTGAAGGAGGCCAGGACGTGTTGGACGCGCTGGATCAGACGCTGGCCAAAGAAGGCGTGGGCGGCATTATCTTTATCCCGGATCTGGAGACGTTCCAGAAATATCCGGATCTGGCCTCCAAACGCCCCGATCAGGCGCCCAAGATCATCGTCGACCATATGGTTAAGATGATCTACGGCAACGAGGATATTGCCGATTGGCCGAAAGTAATCGAGGAATATCGCAAAAAGGGCGGCAACGAAATCATTAAGGAAGCAACCGAGCGGTTTAATAATCAGGATGGCGTTGTCTCCCAGGATTCGCGCAAACAATAAACCCGCGAAAGAAGTATTAATGAAGTAATCGGACAGCTTGCAAATCCAGTCACCAATGGGCCATCCCCCGCAGGGATGGCCTTCTCAACACCGGCAGGGAGGACCGAACATGGAGAAGCTCGATGCAAGAGGCTTTATATCCTCGATCGGACTGATGCGGCCGCCGCAAGAATGAGCAAGAAGCGGGAATAGCCAACAATGGCCCAATATACGCAAAGGAAAGGTGTGAAGGGAAGGAATGTCATGGTCAGCCTGTAAAAAATCAATTTCGTGCTTAACGGTGTTGTCCCTGTTCGTTGCCCTGCTGTTCGGCGCGATTGTCCCGGCAGCGGAAGCAGCCTCGGAATCAGACAATCTGGCGTTGAACCGGCCGTCAACGACAAGTCAAGGAAACAGCGGAGCCGCTGTGGTGGATGGCGATCCTGCTACCTACTGGCAGCCCTCCATGTCGGATCGCGAAGATTTAAATGCATGGCTGCAGGTCGATCTGGGTACCGGCGCCGCTTTCAACAGCATTGTCTACGACATGAGCCGGATTACGATGAGCAAGCTGGATGTTCTCTACTCCGATGACGGCATCGAGTGGCAGACGGCGGCTTCCAGGACCGGCTCTATTCAACCCTACGAGACGATTCGATTCGATACCGTCAACGCCCGCTACATCAAGTTCGACATGACATTAAACAACGGACTTTCCTACCAGTTCAGAGAGTTTGCCGTATACCTGGAAGAGGAGGGGGAAGAGATACCCGCAGATTTGGAAAGCATCTATTTCGTTGATGGCTCAGGCACGCCATATTCCGCCAATGCCGAACTGGTAGTGGAGCTCGGCGAAGAAGCGCAGCTTAAACTCATGGGACGCACTTCATCGAATATTGAAGTGGGAATGGACACACTGGCCAAGTCCTACACGTCGACGGCGACGGGCGTTGCCGGCATTGGCCGGGATGGGATCGCTAGCGGCTACAAGGTCGGCGCGGCGCGCGTCTATGCCGAAGTCGAGAAACCCGGCGGCGGCAAGCTGCGGACGCCGGACTTCTGGATCAAGGTCGTCGACCCCAATGAATTCCGTTTGCCGTCATTGATCGCGGACACGGAGCTGATCCATGAAGACATGACGATGGAGATCGGTCAGCCGGCCGTATTGGAGCCAGGAGATCCTCTGCCGTCCGTTCGCGTCGAGCCAATGGTAGCGGCGACTGTCAGCGGCGTTCTTTCGCGCAACGGAGAGCCTGGCGATGTCGTCCTGCCGGAACAATCGTTCGAGGCGTTCGAGAGCCGCGTCATATCGCTTGGCGGCCAGGCGGAAGCCAAAGGCGAGTATGCGCTGACGCTCCGGATCGAACCGGAAGGAACGTCGGGCCGAGCTTATAACGATACGTATTATTTTACGATTATGGACCCGTCGGATGTGCCGGAAGGCGGGAGCAAGGTTGCCTATCTGGACCCGTCAAGCGGCAAGATGGTATACGTACCCGATTACCGCGGCAATCGGATCATTGATTTCTCCCAGTCGGGCTACGGAGGCGGTGGCGTTCCGCTGCCGGATGTGCAGGCAAGAGTCGTTGTCGAACCGGGCGAAGGGGACGACACCGCGAGAATTCAGGACGCGATTGATCGGGTTGCCCTTATGCCTGTCCGTTCCGATGGTTTCCGCGGGGCTGTGCTGCTAAAGAAGGGGAACTACGAGATTGCAGGCAAGTTGTCGATATCAACCGGCGGCATCGTACTGCGCGGAGAAGGAGACGGCGAGGATGGGACCGTTTTGAGAGCGACCGGGACGACAAAACGGAACATTATCGAAGCCAAAGGAGGCTCCGGACCCGTTCTGGACTCGTCGACCCGTCAAGAGATCGTTGATCTTTACGTGCCGTCGGGCGCAAGCGTCATCGAGGTTGCGGACGCCTCAAGTTATAATGTCGGAGACACTGTCATCGTCCGGCGTTACGGCAACGAACGCTGGATTCACGAAATCGGCATGGACTATATTTACATGCGTCCGGGAACCGACGGCTCCGCGACAAGCCAGTGGACGCCGTTTAATCTCGATTTCGACCGGGTCGTTACCGCAATCGACGGCAACGTCGTCACCCTGGACGCACCGATCGCCAATGCGATCGAACGCCGCTGGGGAGGAGGCGAGCTGTACCGCTATTCGGACGACTCCCGGATCGAACGGATCGGCGTCGAACGGATGCGCGTCGTCTCCGACTTTGATCCGAGCGTCATCGATACCGTTATGGACAATGATACGACCGATCCTTATTATGCGGACGAGAACCACGCCGAACGTTTCGTCGTGCTGGACAACATCAAAAACGCGTGGGTGCGCGACGTCACGGGCTATCATCTCTCGTATTCGCTTGTACAGATGGGCCGGGGCAGCAAATGGATCACCGTTCAGGACAGCAGCATGTATGACATGGTCAGCATTATTACCGGCGGACGGCGCTATATTTTTCATATGATGGGCCAGCAAACGCTGGTGCAGCGGGTTTATACGGAGACGGCCCGCCATGCGTTCGTCGTCGACAGCCGCATTCAAGGTCCGAACGTTGTGCTTGACAGCGAATCGCAGTTGGATTACAACACCAGCGAACCGCATCACAAGTGGTCGGTCGGCGGTCTGTTCGACAATGTCGACGCTCAGGTGTCGATCCGGGACCGTGCCTGGCTGGGCAGCGGACACGGATGGTCCGGAGCGAACTATGTGAACTGGAATACGGAGGGCGGGCTCACAAGCCAGCAGCCGCCTACCGCCCAGAACTATGTCATCGGCCACGTTGGTACGAAGGTGCCTCCTCTGGTGCCGAGCGCTTACGACCCGCGTCCGCGCAAAGACGCATACTGGGAAAGCGCCGGAAAGCACATCGCCGCGCCTGTCAGTCTCTATAAGCAGCAGCTGCTCGAGCGGCTCGGTCAGGAAGCCGTCGATGCCCTTGCGCCTGTCGCGTACGGTGGCGGAGACAAGGATGTGGCTCCTTCCGTCGAAGGTGAGCCGCTGCTAACGGGCATATCCCTTGACGGCGTTCCGCTATCGGATTTCATACCGGAAACCTATAGTTATACGGTCAAGCTTCCGTTAGGAGCGGGGGCGGCCCCAACTGTGTCCGCCACGGCAAGGGAAGGCCTCGTCATTACGATCGAGCAGGCGGATTCGCCGCAGGGCGCGGCAAGGATTACCGTATATGAGACGGGAGATCCCGGCAATTCGCTGCAATATGAAGTGAAGTTCGAGTCGATGCCGGTTTTGGGAAGCGTGCCGCAGAACCTGACGGTGTATCCGATCGTGTCCGCCGAAGCGCTTGGCTCGCATGCCAGCTACCCGCCGTCCAATGCCATCGACGGCGATCTCGGCACCCGCTGGGCGGGCAGCGGACGCGATCAATGGATCGTGTTCGATCTGGGCCGCGAGCATTCGGTCTCTTACGTGTTGACGGCTCGCTTTGACGAATCGCATTATGATTACGACATCGAGCTGTCCAAGGATGGCGCGGAGTGGACGAAGGTGTTTACCGGTATGACAAGCGGCACGCCCAATATGCTGGAACCGGTGCAATTTCCGGCTGCCGATGCAAGGTTCGTCCGCCTCGTGACGCGCGGAAGCGACAAGGACGCGTGGAACAACCTGAACGAAATTGTCATTGCGGGCGTCGTCCAGCAAATCGAACCGGGCGGAATCGGCTACATTCCACCCGCGAATCCGGTGAAAGCGCAGGATACCGTAACGGCCGCGAGAAACGGCAAAGCGGTCGTTATGGCATTCGATGCGGCCAAACTGCAGACATACTTAAAGGGTGCGGGTTCGCAGGCTGAAGAGTTGATTATCCGTGCCGACGGCGATGCGGATGCCGAAGAATACAAGCTGCTGATTCGGGCGGAAGCGTTAGCTGCGCTTGCCGATGCGGCGAGCGAGGAGCTGCGAGTCGGCTTCGAGACCGCCTTTGGCAAGATCGTGCTTCGTACGGAAGAGCTATTGAAGCTGGCCGGGGCGGGAAAAGTTGATCTGACGCTGCAGATCCGCGCCGCGACGCCGGAAGAAGCCGCTGCGATTGCAGCTGCCCATCCGCAAGGCGAGCTTGTTTCCGAACTCGTCGCGTTCCAGCTTTGGGCTGTTGGCGGCAAAGGCCCGGAAACGGCGATGCTTGCCGACGCCGGATTCGTGGAGCTGGAGCTGCCGCTAAGCGAGCGTTTCGCAAGCCGGGACCGTACGGCGATCATGCGGTTGGACGTCGGGGCGGAGCGCTTGACCGCCATTCCCGCCGTATTCGGCGAAGACGGTACAAAAAAGGCGGCCATCCGCTGTTTGATCGGTTGCAGCGGCGTATTCGCGGCCTTTGGCAACAGCAGTGTCTTTGACGATACAGTCGGACATTGGGCCGAAGACGTTATGGTCAAGCTCGCCGACAAGCGGATCATGAACGGAGCAAGCGCGAGGCAGGCATTGCCGGACGCGCCGATTGGCCGCTCGGAACTGGCTGCGCTGCTCGTGCGAGGTCTCGGCTTGCCCGCGGGCGAATCGGAAGCTCCATTCGTGGACGTAACAAAAGGCGATTGGCATGCGGACATCGCGGCGGCCGCCCTCCAGTTCGGGTTGATCCAGGGCTACGGGGACGGAACCTTCCGTCCCGAACAGCCGATCAATCGCATGGAACTGGCGGTGCTCATCTATCGTTCCGTCCGGCTTGCGGAGACGGCAACCGGATGGGAGGCTCGGCTCGTCAATCCAGATGCCGCGCCGCCGTTCGTCGACGATGCCGAGATTGAACCATGGGCCCGGGAAGCGGTGGACGGGCTTCGGGCAATGGGGCTGCTGGAAGGAAGGGACGGCAACCGATTCGTCCCCCGAGGCCAAGCGACGCGAGCGGAAGCGGCTGCTCTGATCGCGCGTATGCTTGAGAGCGCGAACTTAATGAATTAACGCGAGCCAACAAGCAACGGGGCTGTTCAGGTTCTTAAGGAACCGGTGGACAGCCCCGTTTTTCTCAGCGACATGTCAGCTTGAACGCCTTTTCCTGGAGACCGCTATCTCTTGCAAAATCGTAAAAAAACACAAGCGGTCGTAAGCTTATTCATTGCGATGCTATCGGGGCGGTAGTATGATTGGAGTACATTTCGAGCGATAGACATAGGAGCAAAGGAGCTGTTGGCGCATGCAAGTACTGATCGTTGACGACGAGCCTGTCATTCGGTACGGCTTATCGAAGATGGCCGAGACGTATTCTCCGGGCCAGATGAAGGTGCGTACAGCTGTAAACGGGATCGAGGCTTTGCGGTTAATCGGCGAAGCTGAGCCGGACATCGTCCTGACGGACATTCGCATGCCGAAGATGGACGGGCTGGAGCTTTGCAAAGCGATTCACGATGACTATCCCCGTATCCACATGGCTGTAATATCGGGCTACGGCGATTTCGAATATGCGCAAAAAAGCATGGCTTGGGGCGTAAAGCACTACCTGCTCAAGCCGGTGACGAAGTCGGACGTGCACGACGTTCTGGAGCGGCTGTTCAAACATTCGATGCGCGGTTACGTGTCGGTAACCCGCTATCTGCACTGGGTGGACCGCATCGAAGAATGCGTCTGGTCGCTTCAGGCCGAGCAGCTGGCGCAAATCATCGGGCAGTGGCAAGCGGAATGCCTTTCCGAGGATATACCGCTGGCCAGGATGAAGGAAATGCTCGGCGACTGTCTCGATCTTTTAATAGAGCGCTTACAGAGCAGGCACTACTCGCTTCGCCTCGACCGCATAGATATCCAGGGATGCCGCGCGGACGAAATGCTGATGTGTTTCGCGGGCCATCTGGAAAGCATTATGAACAAGCTGCATACGATGCGCAAAGGAAATTTTAAGGATCCGATGGAAGAAGCCAAAACTTATATCGACAGCAGACTTTCGCAAGACATAACGCTGGAAGAGGTTGCGTGCATGGTCGGACTTACTCCGAATTATTTCAGCGCGCTGTTTAAGAAATTGACCAATGAAACGTTTGTCCAATACCGGATACAGAAAAGGATGGAAAAAGCCAAGGAAATGCTTGCGATTCCTCATTACCGCATCTCCGACATCGCCTCGGAAGTCGGGTACGAGGATTATCCGCATTTTACGAAGACATTTAAGAAAATCGCCGGGATTACGCCCTCCGAGTATCGCAGCGAGCTAGGCGTCAAATGAAGCGATTTAATTTGTATCAAAAGCTGTATGTTTATTTTCTGATCGTCATTGTCGTGTCCTTGTCCAGCGTCGGATTATTTACTTATACAAAAGCCTCCAGGGAATTGGACCTGTTGATGCGGGATCAGATGGAGCAAATCGTAAACAATGCGGTGCATCATACGGATCTGTATCTAAAAACCTACGAACGCTCTATGGTATCGCTGTTGACGAACCGTTCCGTGAAAGAATTTATCGACTTGCCGTCGGAACGCGACGAATACGAATATTATCATTACCGTTCCCTGATCGAGGATATCGGCGTCGACCCGCTGTTTATCCGCAATCCGGAAATCGAGACCGTGTATATGATCAGCTTTGCCGGCAATGCCGTCTATTATTTCAATAACGTGCCGGATCAAGGCTTTGAGGCCGTCGAAGTGGCGGAGCATATGGATTATTTGAAGTCGCATACCGGCAGCGAGGGCGAACTAAGCATTTTGAGAAGCACCATCCTGAAAAATGGACAAGGCCAGATGTTAACGTTGACCAGACAGATCAGGGGGCTAAGCTCGCCGCAATCCGCAGGCATTTTGGCGATCGAGATTCGCGCGGCAGATTTGTCCGCCATGTGGCAGGGCATCGACCTTGGCAAGGACGGCTACTTCTTTATCATGGACGAGAACGGCCAGATCGTCTATCATCCCGATCAGACGCAGCTGGACAGACAGCTGGATCGCCAATTCAGCGCCAAAATCGCAGAAGCCGGCGAGGAGCTGTTCGAGCTGGACGCCGACGGGGAGAAACGCACCTATATGGTCCGGAAGTCGGATTATTCCGGCTGGAGTCTGGTTGTATCCAAGCCGACGAAGGAGATCGAGATGCCCGTCTCCAGCATTCGGACGACGACGCTGATTGTCGGTTTTTTTACTCTCGTGTTCGCGTTCGGGCTTGCGCTGCGGTTCGGAAAATCGATTACGAGACCGATACAAGCGTTAAAAATGGGCATGCGGGAAACGGAAAAGGGAAATTGGGCGACCATCCCCTTGCCCGACCACCGGGACGAAATCGTGGAGCTTATGGTCCGCTACAACTTGATGGTTAACCGGCTGTCCGATCTCGTTGAGCAAGTCTACCAGGCCGAGCTGAAAAACCAGGAGAGCCAGATGGAACGGCAGCGCGCCGAGTTCCAGTCGCTTCAACTGCAGATCAATCCCCATTTTCTGTACAATACGCTGGAGACGATCGTCTGTTATTCGTTTGTCCGCGATTCCGAGGATATCTCCGACATCGTGAAATCGCTTGCTTATATGCTTCGTTATTCCGTGCAGACGAATCTGGAGGAAATCACGGTCGCAAACGAATTGAAGCACGTGATGTATTTTATGGTCGTATTGCGTCATCGGATCGGACGTCCGTTTGAGCTGGACGTTGAGATTCAACCGGAATATTTGCTTCACAAAATGGTGCGTCTTACGTTGCAGCCGCTGGTCGAAAATGTATTTCAGCATGCCTTTCCCGATGGCATCGAGGATTTTCACTACATTCGGATCAACGCCTGGACGAAGGACGGCATGTTCTTGGTCAGCGTAAAGGACAACGGCGAGGGCATGTCCGCGGATCGCTTGCGCGAAATGCGTTTGAAGCTCGAAACCAATCGTCTGGCTGACGAGGGAGGACATGCGGCAGGAGATAAAGGCGGTATCGGGATGTTAAATGTTCACCGCCGGATTCAGATGGTTTTCGGCGAAGCGTACGGTCTTCGAATCGAGAGCGAGGCTGGGCGAGGGACGGAAATCCGCATGCTTATGCCCGCGTCTCAATGAAACGGCTGGTACCGTCGAACATGCATCAGGCTGGGAGGAAGAACGATGACGAACGCGCTGCGGCTGATCCTGCTGTATATCGGTATCGCGATGGCGGTATCCTCTTGCTCGGGAACGGGAAGCTATAACCGCGAAATCGATGAAGCGCCGGAACGGGCGCTCAGCTTCTCCATGTCCATCTCGTCGAGCAGCAACCAATACGCCGAGCGGTTGAAGGATATCAACGACGTGAAATGGATCAAGGAGCTGGAAAAACTGACGAAGACCGATCTGAAGATCCGCATGTTTCCGTTAAAGGATTTTCATGAGCGAATGTCGCTGATGTTTGCCTCCAACGATATTCCGGACGTCGTGCAAAATATCGGCGGCGCCACCACGACAGGAATGTCAGGATCGGTTGAGGCGGGCATCTTTATGCCGCTCGATGAGCTGCTAAAGGAGCATGCGCCAAATATTATGCGCGAAGTGCCCGAGGAAGCATGGGCGGAAACGAGCTACAACGGCCAAATATACGGCATCCCGTCCTGGCTGTCCATCCCGTCCAGGAGAGCGACATATATCCGCAGCGACTTGCTAAAGCGTACAGGTTTGCCTGCCCCCGAAACCGTCGAGGAGTTTCTGGACGTGCTCAGGGCGATGAAGCGGCTAGGCGTCGAATATCCGTATCAGATGCGCGAAAATTTTAAATATGCCGACACGATACTCGGCGCATTTGATGTGCTGCCTTCACAGTACGAAATCGTCGACGGCGAGGTTGTGCCCAAGTTTTTTGACGTTGAGCATATGACAGCCGCTCTCCAGACTTATAAGACGATGCTGGACGAGGAACTCATTCCGAAGGACTTTGCCACGATCACTCAGGGAGAGTACAGCAAGCGCATCGAGAGCGGTCAAGCAGGGATCTGGTCGGCCAACGCCAAGACGCTCAGCGATTCCCGCAACAAAATCAGCATGGCGGTTCCGGAAGCCGAAGTCGATATCATCCCGTCGCCCCGCGGACCCGAGCAATGGGGCGGTTACCTGCTTTACCCGAACGTTGCAAGCTCTTAT
This sequence comes from Paenibacillus sp. MY03, assembly GCF_002165585.1. Classification (NCBI taxonomy): domain Bacteria; kingdom Bacillati; phylum Bacillota; class Bacilli; order Caryophanales; family Paenibacillaceae; genus Paenibacillus; species Paenibacillus sp. MY03. Next base: position 231,908 of record NZ_MXQD01000009.1, read on the forward strand.
TACATTAATCGCAAGATTTCCGCGGACAAGGCTGCCGATATCGTTCGTTTTTTTGATTGGATGCTGACGCCCGAAGCGGAAACCTATTTTTCATTCGGTATCGAAAACGATACCTATCGATACGAAGACGGCGAAATCCGCTTTACTATTCCCGAAACGGATGAGGAGATTGATCTGGATTCGTTCCGTACGGGCTTGTGGTTCGTTCATGACGGAATATACATGAAGCAGCGCGAGCAGTTGACCGAGAACGGCAGGGATATGCTGTTCGCGATGGACAACGTCGTGTCCCGGGAGGGGCTTGGCACGGTACGTTTTTTTCCGGCATTACATTCGTTCGCGAAATATCCCGATCTGGTGCCGCAATCCGACGATGTCGGCCCGAAGCTGATTATCGACCATATGATCCGCATGATTTACGGCGCCGAGCCGATCTCGGACTGGCCCAAGGTTATTGAGGAATACAAGGCGAAAGGCGGCAACGACATTTTGGAGGAAGCGACGCGCCGCTATCGCGAGAATAATGGCGTAAGCGTTACAGAAAACCTGAAGTGAAAGCGAAGCTTGTTTCGCGGGGAAAGGGGTCTATATCCATGTATTCGGCCAATCGCACGACCGATCATAAACATATATTAACGATGCGTTATCCCGCATCATGGTGGCGTTCCCAGTGGAGGGAAGCGATGCCGTCGGGCAACGGAAACATTGGCGCCTCGGTATACGGAGGGGTGTACGAAGAAACCGTGCTGCTTAATCATGAGCTGTTATGGCGCAAAGGCTCGACGCCGGAGCTGCCGGATATAAGCGCCATGCTGCCCGAGGTTCGCCGCCTGGTAAGCGGGGGAGAAGCGGAGACGGCCGAAGTCGTGTTGGCCGGAGGCTTGCGCGCGAGCGGGTATGAGCCAAAGATTGCTTCGCCTCTGCCGCTGGGCGATCTTAAGATCTTTATGCCGCAGCGGCAAGCGTTCCGCGATTACGAGCGAAGGCTGAACATGGCAACCGGGGAGATCGTTGTCGGATGGAAGGATGGCGGGACCGCTTACGAAAGAGCATTGTTCGTCTCTCGTACGGACGATGCCGTCGTTCTGGAAATTCGAAAGCAAGGCCCGCTTGCACTGGATGCCAGACTGGCCTTTCAGCTACATAACCCCGAGGATACCCGCAGGCCAGGCACGGCTTACATCCCTCAGGAGGTAGAAACAAAGAGAGATGGCGATTATTTGTATTATGCCGCTCGCAACAATGACGGCTCCGACTTCGGTGCCGTCGCCCGGATCTCGGCCAGGTCGGGGACAATGGGCGCCGGCGAACAAGACTGCGCGATCGAAGGCGCCGATTCGCTGCTGGCGATCATACGGCTGTTTCCGTCGGGGGAGAGGGAGCGCGAATGGGAACGTTTGACGCTCGGGCTTCGCGAGATGGATGACGATTACGGTTCCTTGCTCGCACGGCATGGGGCGGAGCACGGCCGATTGTTCCATGCTTCGTCCTTCGATTTGAAGGCAAAGGGACGCGAGCGCTCCAATGAGGAGCTGCTGATGGAGGCATACCGGGGCGAGACGCCGGATGCGCTTATGGAGAAGATGTGGGCATACGGGCGTTATTTGCTGATTTCCGCTTCGCGAGAGAAAGGGCAGCCGTGCCATCTGTATGGGTTATGGGCTGGCGATTACGATGCGTTATGGGCATTTCATATGGTCAATGAAAATTTGCAAATGATGTATTGGCAAGCGCTCTCCGGCAATATGCCGGATCAGATGCTGGCCGTGTTCGACTACATGGAGTCGCTGATGGACGACTTCCGAACGAATGCGCGCCGCTTATACGGTTGCCGCGGCATCTATATCCCCGCCCCGACGGCGCCGGATTCGGGCCTGCTCAAAAATATTCAGCCTCACATTATCCACTGGACCGGCGGCGCGGGCTGGATCAGCCAGTTGTATTATGACTATTACCTGCATACGGGCGATGCGGTCTTTTTACGCGACCGCGCGATTCCGTTCATGCGCGAGGCCGCATGGTTCTACAGGGATTTTTTTATCCTTGGCGAGGATGGGTTCTTTGTGAGCTCGCCTTCCAATTCGCCGGAGAATACGCCGGGGAACTATTGGAAGGGGCCTCGTCACTCGATGGGAACAACGATGAATGCAACCATGGATTTCGCGATCGCCAAGGAATTGTTAGGCAATTTGGCCGACGGCTTGCGCGCGATCGGAGACGGCGGGGAAGAAGAGCACCAGTGGAGGGCCATGTTGGAGCGGATTCCTCCTTATCAGATCAACGGGGACGGCGCCATACGCGAATGGATGCATCCCGACTTCGACGACAATTACCATCATCGCCATCAGTCGCATGCATATCCCGTCTTTCCGGGAATCGAAGTGACGCGGCAGAACGATCCGGAGTTGTTCGGCTCGTTCGTCCAGGCGATCCGGAAGCGGCTCGTTATTGGACTGAAGGAGCAGTCGGGCTGGTCGCTTGCCCATATGGCAAATAACTATGCGCGTATGGGAGAAGGGGATTTGGCATTGGAATGTCTGGATATCCTTGGCCGCTCCTGTGTCATGAACAATCTGATGACGCTCCATAACGACTGGCGGGGGATGGGCATCGGCGTGGACATGGACTGGACGCCCGTGCAGCTGGATGCCAATATGGGCTGGACGGCGGCGGTGCAAGAGATGCTGCTGTTCTCCGTGCCCGGCGAGCTGCATCTGCTCCCGGCGCTGCCGTCACGCTGGATCCGGGGTTCGGCGGGACCGTTACTGTCAAGAGGCGGAGTGCAATGCGAGCTTGACTGGGACCGGGGAGAACAAAGGCTGGACGTAACGCTGCGTGCTGGCGGCGGACCTCAGGTCGTCCAGCTTGTATTGCCGGACTTTGTGGCACGAATTCAGAATTTCGAATACCGGCCGGGACTTCCCGTGTCCGTTGAGCTGGATGAGAGGCCGCTGCGCTTGCACCTGGAGCTGCAGCCCCCGATATAGCCGATACAGCCACAGCAAGGAAATTAGACGAGGAGGAGAGCAATGGAAGCGAAAGTACGTAACGACCAGGACGAAATCATCATTCGGGAAGAGCAATGGAAGGACAGGACGGGCGTATTCCGGCGTCCTCCCGCCCGCATTCCAACGGATATGTGGACGGATGCGCCGCTGCTTGGCAACGGGGATGTCGGCGTGGCGATCGGGGGAGAAGCTTGTCAACAAACCTATTATATCGGCAAAAACGATTTTTGGACTCAGCCTCATCTTGGCGAAGGCGGGGAGCAGCGGGTCGACCGCCTGCTCCGGGACAAAGGCCGACGAACGGGCGCCCGTATCATTACGGTAGGACAGTTGTCGCTGCGGATGCCGGAGCTCGAGGATGCGTCGTATTTGCTGGAGCAGGATATTTTGAATGCCGAGACGCGGAGTTCGTTCCGGAACGATCGGGCGCATATTGAGATCTGTTCCTGGGTTTCCGCCGCCGCCAACGTACTGGTAACCGAGCTGTCATGCGAAGCCGGGGAGCTGGAGCTGTCGGCCAGACTCCATGCCGGCGAGAGCGGCACCGACGAGGTATTCCATTATGACAACGGGGTTGAAGCCGAAGCGGTATGGTTCCGGTACGCCGCCAATCCCGGCAGTCTGCCGGAGGTGCGCCGCGTTGCGGTCGCAAGCCGTGTCATCGGCGTCGATTCGCAAAGCAAATGGCTGTTTCAAAACGTGGAAGCCTCCTGCAAGCTCCGGGCGGGAGAACGGCTGGCCATCGTGACGGCGATCGTCAGCAACCTGGATGAGCCGGATTGCTTGCGAGGCGCTTTGGATCGATTGGGCGAGTATGCAGCGGAAGGTCTGGACGGACTGGAGCAACGAAAGCGGGAGCATCGGAGCTGGTGGAGAGAGTATTGGAGCGCATCTTCCGTCGAGATCGGCGATCCCGTACTCGAGAAATATTATTACGCTTCCTATTATATAATCGGCTCTTGCATGCGCCCGGACAAAACCCAGCCGGGGCTGTTCGGCAACTGGGTGACGACAGATCGGCCGAAATGGACCGGTTCTTATACGATGAACTACAATTACGAATCGCCTTACTTTGGTTTATATACCGGCAACCGGATCGACTTGGCATCGGGCTACGCCGGCCCTCTGCTGGCATTCTTGCCGCTTGGCAAACGTCTGGCCAGGGAGAAGCTGAACTGCCGCGGCATCTATATGCCGGTCGAGCTCGGACCGGACGGGATGATTTGCTCCATGATGTTTCATGGACAAAAATCCAATGCCTCGTTCGCGGCCGTCAATCTGCTCATGCATATCTACTATACTTACGATATGGACTATGCGCGAATGGTATATCCTTATCTGCTGGAAGTTGCGGATTTCTGGGAGGACTATCTGGTCCTGGAAGACGGACGCTACGTCATCTACGACGACGACATCCATGAAAGATCCCATGATCGGAAAAACCCGATTCTTTCGCTCGGTTTTGTGCGAATGGTGCTTGGGGCCATGATCGATTTGAGCACTGAGCTTGAAATGGACGAGGACAGACGGCCGAAGTGGCGACATATCCTGTCGCACTTGAGCGATTATCCGCTAATGGAACGCAACGGAAAATCGGTCTATCGGCTGACCGAAGAGGGGATGAGCTGGAACGACCGCAATTCTTTGGCGGTGCAGCATGTATTCCCCGCAGGGATGATCGGGCTCGACAGTTCGTCCGATGAGTTGAAGATTGCGCAAGACACGGTGGCCGAGATGCAGCGCTGGTCCGATTTCAACGCCTTCCCGACCTATTACGCGGCTGCCGCGCGGGTCGGCTATGATCCGGTCGAGCTTCTGAACCGTCTGAGAGCGGAATGCGAAAGTTATTCGCTACCGAACTTGTCGATACATCACGGAGGCGGAGGAATAGAGGATACGGCCGGCGTTCCCGCGTGCCTGCACGAAATGCTGTTGCAAAGCCATCAAGGCATTCTTCGTTTATTTCCGGCTTGGCCTCGGGACAGAGAGGCGAAATTCAAAAAGCTGAGAGCGTTTGGCGCGTTTGTCGTCAGCAGCGAATGGCAAAACGGAGAGGTGAGTTATATCCTCGTCGAAAGCGAACGGGGAAGACGGCTCAATCTGCTTAATCCATGGCCGGATCGGGGCGCCAAGGTCTATCGGGACGGGACGGATGAAGCAACGTTTGCCGGGGAACGACTCGAGCTTGAGACGAAGCCCGGTGAGCGGCTGCTGCTGATGCCGGGGTGGAGGGTCCTATGAAAACAACATCTCGCAGTCTTTATGACCGTCTGCTTCCGGCTCCGCGAGCCGGGGGCTTCCGCATGGAGGGGTATTGGGTATGGTGCGGCTCCGTTGTCCAAGGAGAGGACGGCCGCTTCCATATGTTTGCTTCCCGTTGGCCGAAGCATCTGCCGATGCATCCGGGCTGGCTGGTCCACTCCGAAGTCGTTCGGGCGGTGTCCGATACTCCGGAAGGGCCCTACGCCTTCCAAGAGGTGGTGCTGCCTGCCCGAGGAGCGGAATATTGGGATGGCCGAAGCACGCACAATCCGCATATCACGAAGCATGGAGATACTTACGTGCTTTATTATATGGGCTCCACTCATCCTCTTAACGACGTGACGGAGGGAGAGGAGCTGGGACTCGAAGATGCCCGCACGATCGTCGCCCGAGCCAACAAGCGGATCGGAATAGCTGTCTCCAAGAGCGTGTTTGGCCCATGGGTGAGAAAGGATGCCCCTATTATGCCGACCCGCCCGGGCTGCTTCGACAGCTTTCTCACTTCCAACCCGGCTCCGTGTCTGCACAGGGACGGATCCGTGCTGCTGATCTACAAAGCGCGGCGATATGAAGGGAACAAACATGGACAGATGACGTTCGGCGCGGCTCGGGCCGACAGTTTCGACAGTGTCTACCGCGTGATCAGCGAGAAGCCGCTGTTCCCGCCGGCCCGCTTCCACCTGGAGGACCCTTTTGTGTGGCATTCGGGCGACAGGTACGAGCTTATCGCCAAAGATATGGACGGCCATATATGCGGGGAGCGGCATGCCGGCATACATGCCTATTCCGAGGATGGTCTGAAGTGGCAAATGTCGGACACGCCCAAAGCGTATTCCAGAACGGTTGCATGGGATGACGGCTCGGTGTCGACGATGGGAAGCTTTGAGCGGCCGTTCATTTTATTCCAGGACGGGAAGCCGACGCACTTGTTTGCGGCGACGGCAGACGGAGATGGAGGATTTAGACGTGCTTCGCATACATGGAACATGGTGATTCCGATTGCTCCCGAATAAGTAATTGCAGGAGGTATTCGTATGAAGAAGTGCATGGAAACGCCGGCCGTTACGATCCGCCAAGCGGAATCATCGGTTGAATTCCATACGGGTGAATATGGTTTTCCCCAATTGCTTGAGCATGGACTATGCGAGGGGGAAGTTGATGCTATACAGGTTGCTCCAGGCTATCAGGCTATCGTGTATGCCGGAGAGCGTTTTACGGGCGATTCCAAGGTTATTACAGGAGGAAGCGCCCTGGAGACGTTCCGTCTCAAGCGAGCCTCGGCCTTCCCGTTCGGTTCAATCCGGGTCATAACGCCGGTCATCCCGGAGCCCGAAGTCCGTGATCGGGAGGCTATCCGGCAAGCGGTCGAGACATGGTGGCCCGAGTCCCTCGCCGGCAAGGAGAAGCGGATTGCCTGGTGGCGCGAGGCGAGTTTCGGCTGTTTTATTCATTGGGGAGTGTACTCTTTATCGGGCGGAAGGTGGAAAGGAGAGCCTTCGAAGGGGTATGCAGAGCATCTGATGAGAGCCCGGAAGATCAGTTTGGAGGAATACCGGCGCGAATTTATCGAGAAGTTTAATCCGGAAAGCTTCGATGCCGAAGCCTGGGTACAGCTTATAAAAGCCGCAGGCATGAAGTATGTGGTCATCACGGCCAAACATCATGACGGCTTTGCCATGTATCCTTCCGAGGCTTATCCGTTCGATATTCGCTTGACACCGTTCGCGCGCGATCCGCTGATGGAGCTTAGGGACGCCTGCAGGCGTCATGGCCTTGCCTTCGGTCTGTATTATTCCCATGCCTTCGATTGGGAGCATCCGGACGCGCCGGGCAATGACTGGGAGTATACCAATCCCGGCGGCGATTTAAAGCTGTACGAGGGACCAGGCAAGCTGTGGTTCAGCGAACATCCGGAGCTGCTGCCCCGGGTAGCGGACTATTATGTAGACCGGAAGGCGATCCCGCAAATTGTCGAGCTTATCCGCAAATATGGACCCGATCTTTTATGGTTCGATACCCCCCACAAGCTTCCTCTCTCGGAAAATTTAAGGATTTTGCGGGCGATCCGCCAGACGGACGACCGGGTGGTGGTAAACGGAAGGCTGGCTAACGGGTTTGGTTATGGCAGCTTTGCCGACTATGTCAATACGGCGGATCGGGCGCTTGATATTTTCCCTTGCCCGGGCGATTGGGAGACGATCCCGACGACCAACGAATCTTACGGCTACTCGGCCGATGACCACAGCCATAAGCCGGCAAGCGTCTTTATTCGGCTGCTGGCCAAGTCGGCGGCTCGCGGCGGAAATGTGCTGATGAATCTGGGGCCGATGGGCGATGGACGGATCGACGAGCGGGATATTCCGATTCTTCGGTCGCTCGGAAACTGGCTGGATGCCAACGGCGAAAGCATCTATGGCGCCGGACGGACGCCGCTTCCTGTACAAGGCTGGGGAGAGTCGACCCGAAAGGGCGGCATGCTGTATCTCCATGTCTTCAACTGGCCGGAGGACGGAAGTTTGGTGCTGGGAGGTCTGAGGAGCCATATCAGGAAAGCTTGGCTGTTGGCAGACCCTGAGCGCAAGCCCTTGCAGACCACGCGCTTGAACGCCTGCGACTGGCAGATCGATGTATCGGTACAGGCTCCTGATCCCGTCAATAGCGTGGTGGCCGTTGAAGTTGACGGCGAACCCGAGGTGAATCCCGCGCGACTCATCGGTCGGACCGAAGCAACGGTGCTGAAAGCATTTGATGCTGAAGTCAGTCAGGGAATCGGTTACGGCGACGGAAAAAAGGACAATGACTATATCCGGGATTGGAGCAGTATCCATCAACTGGTCAAGTGGAGAGTGCGGTTGGAACATCGAGGCATGTTCAAGCTGGTGATGGCGTATGGCTCACGGGGCGCGGTCTGTCTTGGCAGCTATGCGATTGCCTTGGGCGATCAACGTATCGAAGGCCGCATTGTCCCGTCGTCAACCGGCGAACGGCTGTTGGCCGAGCATGAGCTCGGCATAACGTCCGGCGAGCATGACTTGATGATTATGCCTGTCCGGATCGATGGGGATGAGCTGATGAGACTTTATTCGGTGACTTTGATCCCGCTGGCTGGCTGGGAGGATGGCGGAAACAAATTCGTCGAGATCGATGCGACGGATTTGGGGAATTAGAAGGTGAAAAAATTTATAATGCAAAGCAACAGCCCCCATCCTGGACTCCATGGTGGGGGCTGTTTGACGTTAGCGTACAGGATAACGAAGGAAAAAAATGATTATTGACAGTCATCTATTGAACATTTTCTCATGGAAATTGCTGCAACTGTGCCTAGGGCAGCAATCGTCACGAATTGATTATATCTGGAAATCGGCTCCTCCAATACGATAAGGGTATCAACCAAGCTTGGAGGTGATGGCATGGAAACATCAGCAAATCGTACCGAAAAGAAAAAAAACTTGCTCATCGATACGGATATTCACAACGGATTAAAATCCGAAGCCGATCTGTTGCCTTATTTGCCGAAGGTATGGCATGAGCAGTGGTTAGGACAGCGTACAGGACTAGGACAGCCTTATTATTCCCAGGTGGGAGTATTGCGCAGAGACGCGATTCCTGATGCAGGCGGAAGCTCGGGCAGCGATCCTCATTTTTTAGTCAAGGATCATTTGGATCGTTATCAATTCGATTATGGCATTTTAACAGGACAAAGCATTCTTGAGGTGTCTCTTCATCCCGATATCGATTATGGCAACGCTCTTGTAAGCGCCTACAATGATTACTTAATTCAGCATTGGTTACCGATTGATTCCAGATTAAAGGGAGCGATGTTGATCAATCATTCCGACCCTGTCTATTCCGCCAGGGAGATTGAACGAATTGGCGGTCATCCGGATATAGTCGAGGTCATTATGTGCAGTGCCGCTAACCGATTATATGGTCATCGTTTCTATCATCCTATTTACGAAGAGGCCGAACGTTATGGGCTCCCTGTTTCCTTCCACCCTGGAACAGAGGGACGCGGGTTGACGGGTGCAGCAACTCCATCGGGTTATCCATCGCGTTATATGGAGTGGCACAATATATTGCCAACCAATTATATGGCGCATGTCAACTCCATGGTTTGCGAAGGCGTATTTGAAAAATTTCCTGCGCTTAAGGTAGTCGCAATCGAGGGCGGCATCACCTGGCTGGCTCATCTCATGTGGAGAATGGACAAAAACTATAAGGCGTTACGCGATTCCACGCCTTGGCTGAAAAAGCTGCCTTCCGAATATATTCGCGAGCATTTATTTTTAACGACTCAGCCCATTGAAGAACCGGATCATCCCGATCATTTGATGCAGATCATTCAAATGTGCCGTGCTGAGAACAACATTATGTATTCCAGCGATTATCCGCATTGGGATTTCGATCATCCGAAATTAACCTTGCAGCGTTTTCCCAAGGAGCTAAGAGCGAAGATCCAGGGAGGGACAGCTGCAAAGCTATATCGCCTGGAATAATACTCAGGAGAAAGGAATCCTGCCGTGCAGAGACGATTTGTGAAAATCATGAAAGACATGCGACGTGATCATTTGCTGTACTATATGGCGATACCGGGAATCCTTTACTTTATTGTTTTTAAATATTTGCCCATGGGCGGAGTCGTCATTGCTTTTCAGGACTTTCATCCCTTCACTGGATTTCTAAACAGTCCATGGGTTGGTTTCAAGCATTTTGAGCGTTTGTTTACCGATTACGACTTTATAACGCTGATGCGCAACACATTGATGTTGTCCCTATTTCAGATTGTATTTGCTTTTCCCGCGCCGATTATTTTGGCCCTGATGCTGAATGAGCTGCGCAGAGAATGGTTCAAGCGATCAATCCAGACTCTTGTGTATATTCCACACTTTATGTCCTGGGTTGTCGTCGTAGCGATGTTTTTTGTTCTATTCGAATCCGAGCAAAGTGCCTTTCAGCTATTGCTTGAGCGGCTTGGTTTTGAGAAGTTTACGATTATGATGAGCTCGGATCTATTTAGACCGATGTATATTTTGCAGGTGATATGGCGCGAATCTGGGTGGGGCACCATTATTTATTTAGCCGCCTTGACAGCCGTAAGCCCCGAGCTATATGAAGCGGCGAAGATGGATGGAGCCAATCGTTTTCGTCAAATATGGCATATTACGCTGCCGGGTATACGCAGCACGATCGTTATTTTGTTCTTGCTTAAGTTAAGCGACATCTTGGAACTGAGCTTCGAGCATGTTTACGTGCTTATCAATTCCTTGAACCGGGATGTAGCCGAAGTTTTTGACACTTACGTCTACAGGGTGGGCTTGATTAACGGGCAGCTGAGCTACGCGACTTCAGTAGGTTTATTTAAAGGATTAGTCGGTTTGCTGCTTGTGCTCGTCGCCAATTGGCTGGCGAAGAAGCTCGGAGAGGAGGGGCTGTTTTAATGGTTGATAAATCGTTTTCCAGACATGTCTTTGACATCATTAACACGATTCTGCTTCTTCTCTTTGCCGCTGTAACCGTCCTTCCCTTTATTCATGTCATTGCCAGCTCCTTCGCTTCCGTGAAAGAGTATAATTCAAAGGACTTCTTGTTGATACCAACGGAGTTTTCGTTAAAAGCTTATGAATATATTTTTTCAACGAACGTTTTGCCGAAAAGTCTGGGGATCACCGTTTACATTACTGTCCTTGGAACGCTGATCTGTCTTGCTTTCACCGCGACATTAGCCTATCCGCTGTCCCGCAGACGTTTCCATTACAAAAGAGTGATCATGTTTCTAATCGTGTTTACGATGATTTTTCAAGGCGGCATGATACCGGACTATTTGGTCGTGAAGGAAATGGGATTGATGAACAGCTATTGGTCTCTTATGCTCCCGCGTGCCATCATTGCTTTTTATCTTATCATTCTAATTAACTTCTTCCGCAATATACCGGAGGAAATCGAAGAATCCGCAAAAATGGATGGTTGCGGAGATTGGACGATGCTGATCCGAATTATGATTCCATTGGCACTTCCGGCAATCGCGACTTTGGCGCTTTTTTATGCCGTGTTTCAATGGAATACGTACATGCATGCGATTCTGTATATCAATGAAACGGATAGATGGCCGATTCAGGTGCTGCTTCGTCAGATCGTTATGGTTTCGCAAGCGGGCTTTGTCGAGCAAGGCAGCGTGGAAGGAGAATCCTCGATACCGCCGGACACGGTCAAGATGGCTGTCATTACGGTCGCGACTGCGCCCATCTTGTGTGTATACCCGTTCTTGCAAAAGTATTTCGTCAAGGGAGCAATGGTTGGTTCAGTTAAAGGTTAATAACTGGGGGAAATAACATGCAGAAATACTTGGTTGCGACAAAGTCCGAAGTGCCCGAGGCGTCCTGCAAAATCGTCAAAGTGAAAAATGCCGAGTTCGGGATCTACAATATTAAAGGTAAGTTTTATGCGTGGAAAAATGCATGTCCGCATTTCGGCGCACCGGTATGCAAAGGACGTGTGACAAGCACGCGTCTTCCTTCCAATGTGTATGAATATAAGCTCGGCCGCGAAGGAGAGATTGTTCGTTGTCCATGGCATGGCTGGGAATTCGACTTAATTACGGGAGAGCATCTTGTGGATCCAAACACCAAACTGTTTCAAGGCAAGCTTTGCAGTGGCGATGCAACCCATGAAAATCTGGAAAAGGGGGTGCTGGAGGAGGAAGAGGATCGTTTATATTTAATTTTGTAACCACTTACTAAATGTTCCTAGTCAGATCGCAGTCTATCTTTTATGATGAGTGAAGGGGGAAAACAAATGTTAAAGTCTATTAAGACACTTTGGTTTTATTTCGTCGTCCTGCTTATAACTGCGTTTGCCTTGTCTGCATGTTCATCTAATTCCAGCACAACTAACGCTCCGACTTCGCCAGCTGCGCAGTCCAGCTCTTCTCCTACTAAACAAAGCAGTTCTGAAGTTCAGGTAGCTTCCAAGATTACGATGATTAATGCTTATTTCTCTAACACTGCGCCTAAGAAGGACGAATTTATTATTACGGAAACGGAACGCATTACAGGTACTGACCTGGACATCACTTACGTTCCGGCCAACGTTTATGAAGAAAAAATCAATGTTACGATGACATCGGGCGATATGCCACAGGTCGTCATGATTCAAAACACAAATGGTACATCGGTTATTAACGGCATCAGATCAGGAATGTTTTGGGATTTGACACCTTATCTTGATGAGTTCCCGAATCTCAAAAAATTCGATCAACAAGTGATAGAAAATTTAAAGGTTGACGGCAAGTATTATTTTATTCCTCGTCCACGTCCGCTTGTTCGTAACGGCACGATTATTCGCAAGGATTGGCTTGAAAATGTAGGCATGGATGCCCCTGCAACGATCGATGAGTTTTATGATCTATTGAAAGCGTTTAAAGAGAAGGATCCCGATCAGAACGGACAAAATGATACCTACGGAATGCTTTTGTATGAAAACGTTATTCCAGGAGATATATTCGCATGGCACGGTTCTCCTAATAACTGGAGGGTGGATGACGATGGCAGCTTTATCAAGGATGTGGAGACCGCGGAGTATAAAGACGGCTTGGCATTTGTAAGAAAGCTGTATTCGGAAGGTTTGGTTACCAAGGAATTTGCGATTGTCGTGCGAAACGAGGCTCGTAAGGATCTCTATAATAATAAGGTAGGACTAAGCATTGAAGCACTGGATGCGGTTGTACCATTCTATTATTTCCAGCAAGAGGATACCAAAAATTATTATGATATGCTGGCGGGACCACCTATTAATAACCTATCCTTTTCGACTTCAGGCCATAATGGAGGTTCATTGATTTCTAAAACAAGCGTGAAAACCGAGGATGAGCTTCGATCTATTTTGAAATATTTTGATACGATGAATAGCGAGGAGGCCAAATCGGAGTTTGTTCGAATTGCGCAGGAAAACGAGAAGAAACCCGCGGAACAGCAGTTTAATGTCGATGACTTAAAAAATTTGATCAATACAGACGCGCTGATTTATCCGCCAGGGGATTCTGATCGGGATGAGATGCTGAGAAACCGTATGGCCGAGCATTCTGCGGTTGGAGTGGCGGACCCTTCTCTTGGCCTGATTTCTCCTACCCAAATCGAAAAGAATGAACAGCTCAACACCATCATTACCGATGCGCGTACGAAATATATTATGGGCGAAATCGACGAAGCCGGTTTCGACGCGCAGGTTGAACTGTGGAAGAAAACAGGCGGTTCGCAGGTTGCCAAAGAATTAGCGGAATTGTATAAGCAGAAATAAAGGTTAACATTATGCAGGGATTGTATCCGTTAGGGTACAGTCCCTTATGCGCTTTAAATATCTATTGGAAGGCGAGGGATATAGATGAAGCGATGGGAGATGCCTAGTTACTTTAAAAATTTATTATTGCTAAGTACAATAATCGGGGTATTTCCCGTTCTACTGCTGGGGTATCAATCGTTTCATCTATCCAATGCGATCTTGAAGGAAGAATTAACAAGCAGCAATCAGTTGATCTTGCATCAGAACAAAGAAAAGATTGAAGCGCTCTTAAAAAATATCGATACCCTTACCACGCAAGTGATTACCGCTCCCGTTACAACGAGCTCCATATCGATGGATACAGTGATGAAGCTGCCCTTTCAGTATGAGCATCAGGACATATTCGAAAGACTAATGTACGCGCTCGTGCAAATACAGGTGTACGAGTTTGGTATTCAGGATGTCAATCTGATCAGTTACAAGCAGAATTGGATTGTGGACAGCGGAGCGATCTATCCTATGGAAAATCGGACTACCGTGGATAGTCATGATCTGTATTTGCATCAATTGCATAAAAAGCTGCTGACGTATAGGGAACAAGAGAGACCTTCTACTTGGCAAGTTTCGCTGGACGAGAACAGTCTGGCCGTTCTGCAGCTCATTAAACATATTCCGTTGCATTCCATAGAGCCCAGCGGCACGTTAATCGTTAATATTCCTATAACAGAGCTGCAAAAACATCTGAATAGCGATGTTTACAACAGTCAGTTGGTAATTGCAGATACAAATGGGCTTGTCATAGCTTCTCGTCATGGCCCGGTATCGGGTTCGAATATTCAAGAAAGCCCGTTTTATAATCAATTGGTTGATAGCCGGGGCGAATCAGGCTCATTTGTTTATATGAAGGATTATTTATTTCAGTATGATCGTTCACTTTACAATAATTGGACTTATATGTCGATTACGCCACTTGATCTCTTGATGAGTAAAGCTAACCAGATCAAGCTTTATACTATTCTTAGCGTAGGCATACTCATTTTACTTGTCCTGTTTGTCGCGTATATGTTCTCCCATCGCTTATATTTGCCAATCAGTCGAATGTATCGCTTTATACAGCCCGAGCCCAAAAATATGATCAATAATGAGCTGTATTATATTGATAAACATTTGAAGGAGCTTACCCATTCCAAGTCCAAACTTGTCACGGAAGTAGAGCGCCTGCATCAGCAAGCAAAGGAATTTTTTGTATTTAAGCTACTTATCGGCGAAGTCAAGTCCGATTTGATTCAGGAGCAGCTGGAGCATTATAAGTTCGCAGGCGATTGGATTTCCTGGAATGTAATTTCATTCCAAATAGATTTCTGGGAAGACACACCCTACAGTGAGACCGACCGAAAGCTGCTGCAATATGCCGCGCTGAATATTGTTGAAGAACTGGTACCGAATGCCATTCGACTTGTACCAATCATCCAGAATGAAAGTATAGTTGTTGTGATGGGCGAAAGCGTGGATACGAATGCTCCTCTTCATGTGACTGCTTATCAGCAGTCATTAGAGATACAGTCCAGCATTCAACAATATTTAAAACTAAAGGTAAGCGCCGGTATAAGCAGACAATATAATAATTGGATATTAGCCCCGCTTGCCTATCAGGAAAGCCTGGATGCGCTTATCTATCGAACGAGGTTAGGGTCTAACGTCATTGTATGTATTGATGAAGTTGAACCAAAATCACCTAATAGCTACCGCTTTCCGAAAGAAAGAGAAGCTTTGCTTATCGATGCTTTAAAAAATGGAGAAGAAGAACAAGCAAATGGTCAACTGCATGAAATATTGAAGGAATTGCTCAGCAATCAAATGAATCATTATGAGCATCAGCAATATATACAGCGTCTATTTAATCACTTAACCGGTATTGTATTGGATGCAGGAGATGCTTTGCATGAAGTGTTTAACAAAGATACTTTCAGCTTGGATTTCGTATACCGCATCCACCAATTGGAGCAGTTGGAGGGATGGTTCAGTCAATCAGTTATTTCTCCTCTTGCCCAATGGAGCAAGGATCGGCTTCAAAAGCAGGATATAAATATAACTCAAATGATGCTACAGGAAATCGAGCAACATTTTGATCAAGATTTGAGCATTGAGCAATTCGCAGCACAACTTCATTATCACCCAAGCTATATTAGCAGAGTGTTCAAAAAGGATACTGGCATTAATTTTACGGATTACTTAACTCAATACAGGATTGAAATTGCGAAGAAGTGGCTGCAGAACTCCAACCTAAAGGTTTCAGAAATCGCCGAAAAATTAAGATACAGCACCTCTTCCAATTTTATTCGTAATTTTAAAAAGGTGGTGCAAATGACGCCAAGCCAATATCGGGATCAACTACGATAACAAATCCATCATAGAATTGTTCAAATGAGTCATGTTTTGTATATAGTGTTTGACAGGGGATGCTTGCTATACTCGGTGTAGATCGTATCTCGTACAACTCTTCGAATAATTGGAAGGAGTTTTGAAATGAACGATGTATACCGTATCATTGTGAACCATCCGCAATTAATTTCGTTTTGGGATTTTGCCGAACAGCCCGGACAAGAGGCGATAGCAAAGGGACCATTTCCTTATCCGTTAACCGAAATGGCTGGACCGATTGAGCGAGTTGAGAACGGACCATTCGGCGCGGCTGCTCAAGTAAAACTTGGACAATGGTGGAACCTGCCGAGACATGCCTGTCCTGAACTGAACTTTCATGGCAAAGATGCCAAACTTACCGTATTGGCTTGGCTAAAGCGCGAGAATATTCCCAATCGAGGTTGCGAGGCCATAGCGGGGATGTGGAATGAGACGGAAAAGAAACGTCAATACTGCATGTTCGTTAATTTAAATATTTGGGACAGTGCCGACCAGGTTTGCGGCCATGTTTCGGCGGTGGGAGGTCCTACGCCGGGTTATAAGTATTGCATGACCTCGGCGATCGGCTCTACACCTATTGTAAAAGAAGAATGGCATTGCGTGGCCTTTACGTATGACGGGCAATACGCCAAGGTATATTTGGACGGGGTTCTGGATGAACGTGAAAATTTTAACCCCTATTTGTATGATTCGGGACTATTCGATGGCGGAGACGATGGCGCAGACTTTACAGTAGCTGCGGTGCATCGTTCCAACGAAATGGGCAACTTTTATACCGGAGCTATTGGAGGCTTGGCGGTATTTAAGGAAGCTCTGGGTGAAGATGAGTTAGCGAAACTTTGTGAGATTACAGTATAAGTTTGAGTTTGCAGTCTCTTTAAAGCGCTTACTTACTTATCGTTTAACGCTGGATGGAGGCCCTCCCATTAACTTTTTGAACATCCGATTGAAGTGGGATTGATCGCTGTAGCCAAGATAGTCCGAAATCTCGCCGATGGTCATATGGTTGTTGATCAATAAGTCCATCGCCGTTTGTATGCGAAGATGATGAATATAAGCGATTGGTGACAAGCCTGTTATTTCTTTATAGGTTTGGCTGATGTAATTGGGCGAACGGCCCGAAAGCTCGGCAATTCGCGGAATGCTGACCGTTTCCCGATAATGCTGGATGAGATAGGTTTGTATGGTTTTGACAAGCTTTAATTTAGCGGGGGAGTAAACCGTCATCTCGGCTTCTCTCCCCATATGTCCCAGCAATTCGGACAAAATGCCTTGGCTGATGATCTGATATTGGGGAAGATGACCGAGCCACTGTTGCAGCAGGACGACAAATCGCTGCGTCATGTAGTCTAACTGTCGAGTGCGAATTTTACAAAAGTGCTCCACCTGAAGAAAAGGAAACGCATCCGGTTGCAGGATTTGAAAATGCGCCGAATATTTCTGATGCGGTCCATCGGGATGATTGCGGCCTCCGCGTAATTTGTTGCGCGGAATGTATAAAATATCGCCCTTTTCGAGCTGGACGTCAACGCCCTCAATCGTATAGGTTAATTTTTCTTTCGTGACGAGAATGAAAATATTATAGGGGGTACGAGCTTCTTCGATTTGCCAGTTGCTCCTCATATCGTCCACGCATACGAGAAAAAGTTGAAGCAAAAGCGATCACCTCATCTAGATTCATGTGATGTGATTATATCACATCTGATTTCAGATTATTTAGAAAACGTTTTCTTAATTGATTGGTTCGGGGGGATTTTAAATGGCTCTTTATCCTGTCGCATTAGAGGGAGAAATCCCGGTCGGAACGAATATCGTGGTCGAAATTGAAGGGCGTTCAATCGGTGTTTACAATGTGAACGGCGAATATTTTGCCATTCATAACTATTGTCCTCATCAGGGAGCCGAAATTTGTAAAGGTCCGGTGTGCGGGACAAATATGGAGTCAGAGGTTTATCAATTTATTTATGGTCGCGATCAGGAGATTGTACGTTGTCCTTGGCATGGCTGGGAATTTGATCTAAAAACAGGGAAGTCCTTATTCAGCGATAAGGTTCGCGTACGCAGCTATCCGATGCAAATACAGGATGGCCAGTTGTTTATCGCTGTCGGCAAATAGAGGAGGAGACATAATGAATCAAGAAGAAAAGTTGCCGGTTATCGATTGTGATGTGCATAATGGCTTTAGGTCGAATCATGACTTGTTTCCTTATCTGGATGATACATGGAAAAGCCAGGCGCTTCTCCGTGGAGGCGGCTTGCCGTTAGGCGGCGGCTTGCCCTATGCATCGCCGATCGGAAATAAGAGGAAGGACGCAAATCCTCCAAGCGGATTGCCTGTCGGGGCAGATCCTGACTATATGATTAAGCAGTTGATTGAGCCGTTTAACGTTGAGTATGCTATATTATGCTCTGATTCCATGATCGCCGTTTCTTCTTTTGCGGATGCCGATTATGCAGCGGCGATGTGCCGAGCGTACAATGATTACTTAATTGCGGAATGGCTGCCGAAAAGCCCAACATTTAAAGGTTTGTTATGTATAGCTACACAAGATCCGATTCAAGCGGCCAGGGAGATTGATCGAATAGCCCCGCATCCTGATATCGTCGGCGTATCGATTATTGGGGGATCAAGGATGCCATACGGGCAACGCTTTTTTCATCCCATCTATGAAGCCTGTCAGCGAAATGGCATGCCGTTGGTTATTCACCCTGGCGCAGAAGGTTCAGGGATTTTTAATCCTCCTACAGCAGTCGGCTACGTATCGAATTATTTGGAGTGGCATAGTTGTTTGCCGCAGACGTACATGGCCCATTTGGTCAGCTTCGTATGTGAGGGCGTGTTTGAGAAGTATCCCGAATTCAAGGTCGTGCTCAGTGAAGGAGGCGTCACTTGGCTGCCGCCGTTGTTATGGAGGCTGGACAAAAATTTCAAAGCGCTTCGCGCGTCAACGCCATGGCTTAAAAGGTTGCCCAGCGAATATGTTCGCGACCATTGCTTTATGACGACTCAACCGATTGAGGAGCCTGATAATCCCAAACATTTAAAAATGATGTTTGAAATGTTCGATGCGGAAAACATGTTATTGTTCTCCAGCGATTATCCGCATTGGGATTTTGATGATCCGACTAAAATTCTAAAGCAATTCCCGTTAGAGACAAAACGTAAAATTTTGAGTGAAAATGCAAGGGCATTATTTAAATTATAGAATAGTATGAGTTTTCTCCATACTGACCTATAATTCTCGGAATGAAACGCGCCGCGCCGCCTAAGGATGGCGACAGCCGTTTCACCTTGAATTGCCATAATGAAATAAAGGTATTGGGAAGATGGAGGAGCGCGAATATGTGCTTCTCCGTCTTTTTCGGCCTTATAGAGATTTTGAACACGCACTTACAGGGGGGAGCGGCATGAAGCTATCGAATGTATGGCATTCTATTCAATTTAAGTTAACGGTCAGTTTTCTGGTCATTTTGCTGCCTCTCGTGGTCGTTAGCGTCATTGCAAATGTTTACTCGCAGCGAATGATGTACGACCAAATTACAGAGCGTACGAGAGGGGCGCTGCTTACAGCTTTAGAATATGTGGATCAGCTTACGAAAAATATCGAGCAGCAATCGCTTTTAATTAGCTCGAATCCGGAAATCGTAAATGTTTGGATGGAAGCGGATGATCCGTTAAATCTGCAGTATCTCTATGATATGCGCATGATTCAACAACAGCTTTCCGCATTAATTAGCGTAAATCCAGCCGTAAGAGAGGCGTTTATTGTTCATGGACAAAGCGGAAGCGGGATTTCGACATTGCAAGGCGGGGTAAAGTGGAAGGAGATTGGCGAGGAACAATGGTTTCAAGACGCGCTAGAAGCCAATGGAGGGTTATCGGTTTATATGCCGGATGCCGCTCAACAAAATGAATCCCGTTATTTGGAGGAAGGTTATATTTATTATGCAAGGCTTTTAGACGTGTTTAACAGTAATTCTCAAGATAATGTGCTAGTGATTGTGATCGATAAACATGCTTTGAATACGGTTGTTCAGCATTTGCAAACCTCCGAGCATATTAAAACCAGTCTTCTGTATCTGGATCAGCTGGTGTTGACGAGCAATTCCACGGTTCAGTCCAGCAATAACATGTTCAGTATTGAAGAAAGCAACGGGATCTGGTCCATCCAGATGGAACAGCCGGAATCCGAGCTTTTTAAGCAGCCTTATTATTTAGAGCTGATGACCTATTTGATCATTATGATCAGCATATTGCTGGCGTTATGTTTGGCATGGCTCGTGTACAGTGAAATTTCCAAGCCGATGCGAAAACTGTTCGGCGCCATTAAACTATTTAGCGGCGGGCATCTGCTTGCCAATATCAAGCATGGACGCAAGGATGAGTTCGGCCTGTTGATGGATGCTTTTAATCGAATGGCCGAGTCTCAGCGCAAGCTTATTGAGGATGACTACGAGAAGGAGCTTAAGCTGGCGCGCTCCGAATTCAGCTTGCTGCAATCCCAAATTAATCCGCACTTTCTGTATAACACGTTGGATTCTATTTATTCTGTCGCGGATAAACACCAGATCAAGGAAATTGGGGAAATGGTATTAAATCTGGCCCAATTTTTCAGATTCAGCCTGGGCAAGGGGAAGGAAACCTTTACGTTAGAGGAGACGATCCAGCATCTTATGTATTACATCAGAGTTCAACAAATTCGAACGGATCAGTTTACGGTAGAAATGGATATCGCCGAGGACACGAAGCCTATTCCGGTTCTAAAGCTTTTATTGCAGCCTATCGTGGAAAACGCGATTGTACATGGCATTTGCAAAAGCTCTTATGGCGGCGATCTTTATATACGTTCAAGATTGGTGGATGGCTTCCTGAAAATAACGATTGAAGATACGGGCTGTGGAATTGCAGATGACGAGCTGACGGAAATCAAGCAGGAGCTCCAGAAAATAAATGCCCATTCTTATCGGTATATACAAGAAAAAGAATTCAGCAAATACTTTGGGTTAAAAAACGTTGTATCGCGAATGAAGATGTATTATGGAAACCATGCGGAAATGACAATCGATCATAATGGGATGGGCGGAACTCGAGTCACTGTAACTTTGCCGATAGAAAGGGATGAACCAGCATGAGAATGTTAATTGTGGAGGATGAGCATTTTGTACGCGAACGTATGGAGAAGGGGATCGCTTGGGATGAGCACGGGATTGAAGTCGTTGACGCAGTCGGCAACGGACGGGCAGCCATGGAAATCTTGCAAAAAGAACATTTGGATCTTGTGTTAACCGATATCCGGATGCCAGATATGAATGGGTTGGAGCTTGCTCGGGAGCTTCATCAACGGTATCCCCATATCAAGATCATTATTTTAACCGGCTACGATGATTTCGAATATGCAAGAGAAAGTATTGATTATAAGGTTTATAAATATTTGGTGAAACCTGTAGCGAACGAACTGCTGCTGGAGGCGGTATTGGAGTTAAAGAAGCTTCATGAAACAGAGCTTTGGGAAAGGCATCAACTCACTTTGCTTGAGCAGCGATGGCAAGAGCAGCTGCCGCAATTGCGAGAATCGATGTATAAGAATTGGTTGAATGGACAATATGCTCTGTGGGAGCTGGAGAAGAGATGTCGTGATCTCAATATTTCGATCAAGCAAGGGCCGCTGTGGCCGCTTGTATTTGACATGGATCCGATTCAGGCTGGCAATACACGTTTTCACGAGCAAGATCGCCCATTAGTACAATTTTCTTTGCTAACCATCGCCAGAGAGGTTTTTATGGAGCTGGATCCAATTATTTTGCAGGATGATGACGGGATGACGGTGGTTATATTGTTCGGGTCGCATACGCAGGAGGAGTCAGGGTCTTGGCAATCGCAAGCGCATCAGCATATTCAAACGTTATTGGCGACAGTTAAGGATTGTTTAAAGCTGACAGCCAGCGTAGGGCTGGGTCCTGTTACAGACGACACGCTTATGCTCCCGCATGCTTATAAGCAGAGCAAGCAAGCCCTGCAGGAACGGATCGTACTAGGTAATGAAACGATTGTCCAATTCCGTGATCCGTCCAGCTTCAATGCGAGCTTGATGTTTGTTCAGGATATCGAGAAAGAGCTGGAGATGGCGATTGAGACGGGCAACGAAGCGGCGATTATGGCATTATCAGAAAAAATAATCGAAAGCAGATTTGCCAATGGCGCTTCCGCAATGGAAGCGAAAGAAGCGATTTTTCGAATGGTCTGTTTTTTGGGGAAAATCGTCCACTCGCATGGCTGGTTCATGTCGGACGCGCTTGGAAAGGATTATGCCCGATTTGAGCAATACCCCTCGCTATTGACCAGGGAACAGGTGTTGGAATGGTTCCGGCAGCTGTCATTCTCTATCAGCTCAACCATTGCGCAGCGCAAGCAGACGGGAACACAGTTAATGTTGAAAGAAATTGTTCAATTTATTCATGAACATATTCATGAGGAGGAGCTCAGTCTCTATTTGGTTGCGGATAGACTGTATGTCAATTATTCGTACTTGAGCCGAATATTTAAAAAGCTTATAGGAGAATCCTTCTCGGAATATGTGCTGAAGCTTCGTATGGAGAAAGCAAAGGAACTATTGGCAAACGGACAGCTTGTTTACGATACGGCCGCGCAGGTTGGCTTTCGACATGTGAACTACTTTTCGAAGGTCTTTATGAAATATTGGGGAGTCAAGCCCAGCGAGATCAAGCATTGATTTGCGAGGAGCCCAAGGACATCTTAACCGTTTCGCCTTGCGAAAAAGTAAAAATTGTTTCATCAGAAGGCAAATATGCTGGATACGAATGTATTGAAAAAAAGGATATAGTTAAAGCATTCCAAATGAATAGGGGAGGGGTATATGAACGCTTTTAAACAAAGATCACCTTGGCTTCGGTATTGGGATTTATATCTTATGCTCTTGCCGGCCATGCTTTTTATTATTGTGTACAAATATGTCCCGATGTACGGCGTCATTATCGCTTTCAAAGATTTTAATATTATGAAAGGGATCATGGGCAGTTCGTGGATCGGCTTCGAACATTTTCGTCAGCTCTTTATGTTCGATGAATTCCCAAGGGTTGTGCGCAATACCATCATCATCAGCTTTATGAAGCTTATATTCGGTTTTCCGGCTCCTATTATTATCGCACTCCTATTAAACGAACTTGTATTGAAACGTTTTAAACGAGTTGTGCAAACGTTTACTTACATCCCTCACTTTATATCATGGGTTGTAGTCGGCGGGATTGTTATTGATTTGCTGTCGCCCAGCAGCGGGATCATTAATAAGGTCATCCAAAGTTTTGGCCTGGAACCCATTTTCTTTATGTCGGACGGACAGTGGTTCCGCTGGATCCTGGTGTTTTCGGATAACTGGAAGGAAGCAGGCTGGGGAGCGATCATTTATTTGGCCGCCATACTGGGCATCAATGATGAGCTGTACCAGGCTGCCAGGGTGGACGGCGCAACTCGACTGAGGCAAATCTGGCATGTGACCTTGCCGTGTATTCGATCGACAATCGTTATTTTGTTATTGCTTCGGATTGGCAATGTATTCGATGCCGGCTTCGAACAAATTCTTGTCATGTACAATGCTATGGTGTACGAGGTAGCTGACATTATCGATACTTACGTATATCGAGTAGGCTTAGGCCAAATGCAATTTGGGCTAACGACGGCAGCAGGCTTATTTAAATCCGTTATTGGATGCGGATTGCTGATTATGGCGAATTGGATGGCGCGAAGGATGGGAGAGGAAGGCATTTTTTAAAGAAGGAAGTTCAAATCAAGTGAGAGGGGGAGACAGATTGATACGATCTAGAGGGGAAATTTGGTTTCAATATTTCAATGTGGCCTTTCTCTCGCTGCTTTCTTTGTCCATGATACTTCCGTTTATCCATATTGCAGCGAAATCGTTAAGCAGCGAGGCTTTTGTACTGGCGAAGGAAGTATATTTTTGGCCCAAAGGATTCACGCTATCCTCCTTCCAATACGTGCTGGAAAATCGTCAGTTTTTTTATTCCTTTACGAACTCGGTTTTTCTAGCCGTAGTTGGAACCGCGCTGAGCATGGCGATTACGATCTTGGCTGCATATCCACTATCGCGAAAGAATGTACCCTTTACCCGTTTTTTTATGGTCATCATTGTCATTACGATGTTTTTTAGCGGGGGGATTATTCCAACTTACCTGGTGGTAAGAGATACGGGGTTGCTAAACTCCATCTGGTCGTTAATTATTCCCGTGCTTATGTCGCCCTTTAATCTGATTTTAATTCGGAACTTCTTTATGAGCGTGCCGGATGCGCTCGAGGAATCGGCTAGAATCGATGGCGCAAGCAATTTCCGAATATTACGCTCCATCTTTGTCCCGTTGTCGGTACCGGCGCTTGCGACAATTGCGATGTTTTACGCGGTTGGTTACTGGAACAGCTTCTTTAATGCCATGATGTACATTACCGAAAGGCGATGGATGCCGCTCCAGATGTTGCTCCTGCAGCTCATTTCGGAGGAAGGCGTCAACGATTTGGCGATGATCGACGCTTTCCAAGAGGTTACGGCGGAGACCATTCGGGCTGCTTCTATCTTGTGTGCAGTTGTTCCTATTCTATGCGTTTATCCATTTATTCAAAAATATTTTGTTCAGGGCATCATGTTAGGAGCAGTCAAAGGGTGAAAACATATCCAGGGGGGATGAAGATGAAAAAACGTAGTTTGTCGTTAGTCGGCATGTTGATGATTGTTGCACTGATTGTTGCGGCTTGCGGTTCGGGAAATAACGGAACGAATGGCGGTAATCTTTCGGAATCTGGGGAAATTACAAACAAAAAAGTAAAATTGATGAGGACTTATCATGCCGGTCTGGAGCAATTTAAGGGCTCGGACAATATTAACAGCAATAAGCTGTACAATCTTCTTAAAGAATGGTCCGGTTATAATATTAACTATGAAACGCTGCCGAAAGATAATGCTTCCCAAAAAATTTCCGTCATCCTTGCATCGGGCGACGTACCGGATTTAATGCATATTCCAGGCAAGTCGGATTATTTCAAGTTGGCTCAGCAAGGCTCCTTCGAGCCGTTAGACGATTTGGTGGAAAAGTATATTCCCAATCTTTCCTCGGTATTCAGCAAAGAACAGCTTGATGCCGCAAGACTTGATGGCGTTTTATACGGGCTTCCGGTTCGCGTGGCTCAAAAAGTAGGCAACGGGGTTCTTATTCATGATGGCGTGTTTAAAGAGCTGGGATTAAAGGATCCAACAACGTTAGATGAAATGTATAATGTCCTGAAAACGATAAAGGAACAAAAAAATATCATTCCATTAACGGCCGCTGCTTCTAATCCAGGATCATTCATGGGTGCGTTCTCTCCAATTTCCAGCATGTATGGCGTAGGCAATACAACGGTCGAAAAGGATGGGAAGCTTGCATTCAGCTGGATCCAGCCGGAATATAAAACATTCCTGGAGACGATGAACAAGTGGTTTAAAGAAGGGCTGATCGATCAAGAATTTGCCATCAACAAAGATGTAAAAGATAAAATGATCACGGCTACAGCCGCGATGAGCGTATTGTATTGGGCGGATGCCAAAATTATCGACGATGCGATCGCGGGTAAAGGCGGCACCCTGAATTCCGTGCGCTACATTGATCCGCCGGTAGGACCCAATGGTCAAAGCGGAGTTCCAGAGCAGTCGCTTGCCAATTCGTTTGTTGTTATTCCCAAGCAAGCCAAAAATAAAGAAGGCGCAGCGGATTATTACAACTTCCTTTTGGAAGAAAAAACGGATACACTGATCACTTTTGGCATTGAAAACGAAGATTACACGGTTGAAGACGGCAAAGTGGTGCAAACGCCAGAACAAAGCAACGAGATTCCATGGCGCACCCTTTATTTTAACCTGGACACCGATACAAGCTTTAACGCACGTCTGGGAGCCAAAGGTTTCCTTCCCTACTACAACCAGTTGCTTGAGCATAAGCAAAACAGAGAAGAAACGGCCTATGCCCCCTTTATCGAAGCGTACGATACAAAGCTGACGGAGCTTAGCAACTATGTGGCCGAAAACTCCATTAAATTTATTATGGGCAATCGTGATTTAAGCGAGTTTGATGCGTTTGTATCCGAGTTTAATGCCAAAGGCGGTCAGAAGGCTATCGACGAAATGAATGAATGGTTTACAAGTAAATAATATCGGGAGTAGTGGAGAAGGCTTTAAGCTCCACTACTTTTTTTTTGAAATATTGAGTTATTTAATTGTTTAGTATATAGTTGTCGTAGCAACTAATTTGATGAAGCGAGGCAAGGGGGCATGGGCGAAGATGGAAGAAACAAGAGGCCAGCTTGAGGCATCCGTCGGATTCTGGATGGGCATTACTTACCGCAAACTATCCACAATGCTGCAGCAGCGATTAAGACCGTACGGGCTGACGCCCGAGCAATGGTCGGTGCTGTATACCATACAACGATCGGATCGTTTGATCCAGAAGGAAATCGCGGAGCTGACGCACAAAGACAAACCGACAACGACGCGCATTTTGGATCAGCTGGAGGAAAAAGGTTTTATTACGAAAAAAGTCGGGGAGCTTGATCGTCGAGCATTCGTGGTGCATGCGACGGATAGGGGGCGGGAAGTCATTACAGAGACGGCCTCTATCGAGCAAAGCCTGTCGGAGGAAGTCCGATCGATCATGACGGACGAAGAATACCGCTTATTGATCAATATCCTTCTACGGATACATGATCACGTCGATGCGAAGCTGCAGTCATAGCCGGATTCGTTAATCGTCATCCTACAGAAGAACGGAGTTTAAATATGCAGCCAGAATTACATCGAGAACCATTATGGACCCGGTCGTTTCTTGCGATTACGGGTTGTTCTTTTTTATTGTTTTTGAATTTGCAAATGTTATTGTCCTCTTTCCCCGCTTTCGTGAAGGGGGAGCTTCAAGGCGGCGACGTGGCGGTCAGTCTCGTCACCAGCGTGTTCGCGCTGTCCGCTATCGCATCGAGGTTTATGACGGCGGCTCTTATGCGCAAAATTTCCCGGGACAAGCTGCTTCTGGCAGGGCTGCTGCTCTCCGTGCTGACGACTGCCTTCTATTCGATCGCGGAATCGGTGCCTTCGCTTCTTGTTCTCCGCATCTTGTACGGCATCGGCTTCGGCATGGCTAGTACGATTCTGCCAACGCTCGTCTCGCAGATCATTCCGGCTCGAAGAATGGGGGAAGGCATCGGCTATTTCGGACTGTCCACCAGCCTTGCGATGTCGATAGGACCCATGATCGGCATCAATATTATGAACAGCTACGGCTTCGGCGTCCTAACGGTTGCCGGCACTGCGGTCGTCTGTTTCATGTTGCCGATATTGCTTGCATTCAAGCTCATCAAGTGGACCGCGAAACCGGACCGCCAACGTGGCGGAGGGTCAGGTGTCGTCGCCCGATCTGGCGGAGTCAATCGCTCCTTATGGTTTCCCGCCTTCCTCAATGTGCTGCTGTCGATTACGTACAGCGGTCTGCTCAGCTTTATCGTCTTGTACGGAGAATTTGCGGGACTTACGCAAGTCGGATTGTTTTTCCTCTTCAACGCGGCAACAATCGTACTGGTTCGCCCGTTATCGGGCAAGCTGTTCGATCGGAGAGGGCCGGTGCTTGTGTTGATTCCCGCAGGTTCGTTCGTGACGGCGAGCATGCTGTTGCTATCTTATTCGCATGGGCTGCCGATGCTCGTTGCCTCGGCTCTGCTGTACGGTCTCGGCTTTGGCGCCATTCAGCCCACGCTGCAAGCCTGGATGCTCCGTTGTTCGACTAAGGAGCGATACGGCGAGGCGAACAGCATGTTCTATAATTCCACCGATTTCGGCGTGGCGATCGGGGCGCTGCTGCTCGGCGCCGTGGCGACCGCGACGGATTATGCGGTCATGTACCGTTTCTCGGCGGGGATCATGGTATTATTCGTATTGCTGTTCTCCGTATCGGCGGCGTTGCGCGTCATGAAGGAGAGGAGGCAGCGTTCGAATGCCAGCCACCTCCTAATGACGAAAATGAAGTCCTTTGACCATCAGCCAGATGGGGAGTACGATCTCGAATAACGCCCCCGGAATGTACAAAACGGCGCCGATGTCATGGCCGGCGATCGCCAGACAACTGCTCGATAACAATCCCGCATACCCGATAAAGCCGATAACGGACAACCACCGGGGAACCAGCTTGGAGCGGTATAGAATCGAGCAAAACAACAAGCTGCCCAAGCCAAGCACGACCATGGCCAGTTCGAATAACATGAAATGGGCGTCTACCGCCGTATTCGCTATCGTCGTGAGGGAAAAACGTCCTGCAGCTTCCGCAGCAGTTATATACTCTTTGCTCAAAGGCAGCAGCAGCAGCGGCGCGATCAAACTCACGATCAAAATGGCCGACTCCAATAGGCGGGAGCCGAAGTAACCGATCGCGAATGCCTCGTTATGTCTCTTCAGGGCCGGGTACAGCAGGAAGGCAATACCCGAGACCGCCAACGCGTTGACCAGCTCCAAGAACATGCCCGCTAATGCAAGCGCGCGGTCGTCATGCCATTGCTCCAGAACTCCGGGCTTCTACAGAAGCGGATTCAGAATGCCGCTCCCTATTAAGTACGCCGCCGTCGAAATCAAAAACAGCGCGCCTGCCACCTTGACTTTCCTATCCATGTCGATCTCCCCTTCGCTTGTATTAGCAGAATTATAGCGAAGGGGAGGCGATGGGCTGTAGACACTTTAGTGTGGTTTGTCTGGCGAAGGGAGCAAATGCAATTCGTGGGCGCGAGCGATGGCTTCCGTTCGCCGCCGCACTTGCAGTTTCTCGAAGATTCTGCGGTTATGCCCCTTGACCGTATCGAGAGCGAGGAAAAGCCGCGACGCGATGTCCCGGTTGGAAAATCCTTTGGCGATGAGCGCGAGCACCTCGAGTTCCCGCTGGCTGAGCGGTTCGATCATGCCGTCCGCCATTGCGGTAAGCCGTACGCGATCCAGGCCGGCACGCGCTTCGCGAAGAGCCGGGAGCGGTAGATCGCCAGCCAGTTTGAGCGCCTCGGCGTAACAGGCTTCCGCCATGCCCGGATCGCCCTCCGCCTCCCCTATTTGGCCCAATCCGATAAGAGACAGGACGGCCATCGGTACATGGCCGATCAGATGGCAGTACGAGATCACCTCGTTATAGGTTTTGCGTGCTTCGGCAAGATCCCCTCGCCGTTGGAGCGCGACGCCAAGCATCCAAGCGGCCGATGTCCGAACGGGGAAATTGTCCTGCCGCAGATATTCAAGCGCTCGGGCGGACTGGGCGATGACCCGATCGATCTCCGCGGTTTCGTCCGTCCGGGCCAAGCTTGCGGGGGCGATGAGCCCGATCAGATCGTCGGTTTTGTCAGCCTGATCCGACAGCTGCATGGACGCCTCGGCTTCCTGCAATTTCGGACGGAAGCCATGCGGCTTTGCAGCCATGGTTAACGAGGCAACGGTCGCGCGGGTCGCCGCGATCAGTCCGATCAGGTCTCTAACGCGGACATCCTGCCGGATCCCCTCCAGCGCCTTCTCCGCGGCTAGCAGCTTATATTCGATAGCGGTCGGCCTGCCCTTGATCAGCAGCGCCGAAGCGTACATAACCCACAACGCGGGTCTGGCGTCCAGTTCCGCGGCATGCAGCGATTCCAGCCATCGCAGCGCGATATCCGCTCCCCCGCGAAGATGCAGAGGCATCCCGTTGCCTTCCAGCAATCGCGCGGCCCGTTCGATATCGCCGGCTTCCGCGGCATGACGGAACGCGTCGAGCTCCTGTCCCTGCTGCTCGTACCACTCGCTAGCCCTTACATGCAATTCCGCGATGGCGCTCCCGTCGAGGCTATCCTGCAGCCGTCTTCGCAAGGACTCGGCGAATAAGTGATGATAACGATACCATCGCCGTTCATGATCCAAGGGGATAAGGAACAGATTGCGACGTTCAAGATCCTGCAGCCGTTGCATGCCCGACATCTCGGGATCGGACATAATAGCGTCGCAGAGAGGGGCGCACAACCGGTCAAGAACGGAAGCTCGGATCAAAAAATCCTGAACGGATCGAGATTGGCGCTGCAGAACCTCTTCCACCAAATAATCCAACACAAACGGATGGCTGCCGGCGATAGACGGAACGATCCGATCCTCTTCGGGCGTTCCCTGCATGGACAGCGCGGCCAACTGCAGGCCGGCAATCCAGCCTTCGGTTCTCGATGCTAGAGCCTCGATGATGTCCGGCGACAGGGCGAGTCCCATATAGTCGGTTAAAAACCGATGGGCTTCGGCGGCATTAAATCTTAGTTCTTCCGCCCGCAGCTCCGTCAACTGGCCTTGGGCCCGCAACCGGGCCAAGGGAAGAGACGAATCCTCCCGGGTAATCATCACGAGATGGATGCCTGCGGGAAGATGGCGGAGCAGGAAGGAGACGGCTCCGTCGACGGCATTGGACTTCGCCGCGTGATAATCGTCAAGGACGAGCGCGAGCGGAGCCAGCTCGGAGGCTTCCTTAAGAAGCTCAGCTAGCATCGACTCCGTAGGCGGCGGCTCGGGCGATTGAAGCACGGCGAGCAAGCGATCCCCGAAATGCTCTGCAACCGTTCGCAAAGCGGAGATCGCACAGGTTAGGAAACGCGTCAGATCGCCGTCGCTATCCTCAAGCGACAGCCATGCGACCGGCCGACCGCATCGGGACGTCCAGTCGCTAACCAACGTTGATTTGCCGTAACCGGCCGGCGCGGAGACCAAGGTTAATTTGCGGCTCAACCCGCGTTGAAGCTTATCGATTAACGGCTCGCGAAGAACCGTATTGGGCCGAAGCGGCGGAATATGAAGTTTGGTGGATGGAATTGGCGTAGACATAATTCCATCTTATCATGCAAGCGCGTAGAATAGAATCCGCCAATTAGGGAAGGAATGAATGAAACAGACCATTTCTAAGGAGCGTTTCTATGAAGCATAATCCGCCATTGCCGACTTACCCGGAGTCTCTTTGGATTCAAGCGACCGAAGAGCTGACGTCCTTCTCCAAGCTGCAGCATGACATCGAAGTCGACGTCGCCGTTGTAGGCGGCGGCATCGCCGGCATTACGACCGCTTATCTGCTGACGCAGGCGGGAATGAAGGTCGCGCTGCTGGAAGCCGGCAAGCTCCTGCACGGCACGACGGGCCATACGACGGCCAAATTAACGGCCCAGCACCATCTCATCTACGGCGAGCTGATCAAGCAGGAAGGCCAAGAAAAAGCGGCGCTCTATTACAAGGCGAACGAAGGCGCCCGCAAGTTCGCGGAATCGCTGATCAGTCGGCATGCCATCGACTGCGGTTTGCAAACGGAAGACGCCTATGTGTTTACCAACTCGGATGATTATATTCGGAAGCTTGAGGACGAAGCTGCGGCTTACGAGTCATTAGGTATTCCGGGTTCTTATGTCGGAGGCATTCCGCTTCTCGATATTCCCGCGAAAGCCGCGGTTCGAATGGACGGACAAGCCCAGTTCCATCCCGTGCGGTATTTGGCGGCTCTCGTCAAGCTGGCCGCGGAATCCGGCTGCGAGATCTACGAAGGGACGACCGCCTTGGATATTGAGAAGGGGGAGCGGCCCAAAGTCGACACGGCCGACGGTTGCTCCGTTACCTGCAAGCATGTCGTCGTCTGCACGCATTACCCCTTTTACGACGGACTTGGCTTCTACTTCGCGCGGATGCACGCGGAGCGCTCTTACGCGCTTGGCATCAGGACCGACAAGCCGTATCCCGGCGGCATGTACATCAGCGCGGAAGAGCCGAGCCGGTCTATTAGGAGCGCGGCTTCCCAGGATGGAACGCCGCTGCTGATCATCGGCGGGCAGAATCACAAAACCGGGCAAGGCATTTGCACCATCAATCATTACGAAGCGCTTCAGGGTTATGCCTCGCAGCACTTCGACGCGAAGGAAATCGTCTATCGCTGGTCGGCGCAAGACTTGGTCACCGGAGACAAGCTGCCGTATATCGGCCGGATAACCGACTCTACTCCCAATATCTATGTCGCGACCGGCTTCAAGAAGTGGGGAATGACAAGCGGTACGGCAGCCGCGATGCTCGTCAGCAATCTCATTCAAGAGAAAAGCAGTGAATTCGAGGAATTGTTCTCGCCTTCGCGCTCCTTGTCGTTAAAGACGGTCAAAAACTTGGTCGTCGACAACTTCGATGTCGCCAAACATCTGATCGGCGGCAAGCTCGAGATGGTGAGACGGAAACCCGAGGATTTGGCTCCGGACGAAGGAGCGGCCGTTACGGTCAAGGGGCGCAGGGCAGGCGCGTACAGGGACAAGGAGGGCAAACTGTACATCGTCGATACGACTTGTACCCATATGGGCTGCGAGGTGGAATGGAACGACGGCGAACGCACATGGGATTGCCCCTGCCACGGCTCCCGATTCTCGATTACGGGCGAAGTGATGGAAGGCCCAGCGGAGAGACCTTTGAAGTCCGTGTCAAGCGAATAGTTGATTCGAGAGCCTTGATTCATTCCTTGAGGAAGAATCAAGGCTCTTCCCATTAGACTGTTACGCTGAGTCGGTTAATTAATCGCACCCCAACCTGAAATCCAGGCTCTTATGTCCATGTCTGAAGGCGGATACATTGACTTGGAGGAGAGCGATGTCAGTTTCTGGCCGCTTGTCGGGCGATTAAGTCGGTCTCGCCGACTAAAATCGGCAGTCCGGCCGCTTGTCGAACGATTAAGTCGGTTTCGCCGACTAAAATCGGCAGTCCGGCCGCTTGTCGGGCGATTAAGTCGGTCTCGCCGACTAAAATCGGCAGTCCGGCCGCTTGTCGAACGATTAAGTCGGTTTCGCCGACTAAAATCGGCAGTCCGGCCGCTTGTCGGGCGATTAAGTCGGTCTCGCCGACTAAAATCGGCAGTCCGGCCGCTTGTCGAACGATTAAGTCGGTTTCGCCGACTAAAATCGGCAGTCCGGCCGCTTGTCGGGCGATTAAGTCGGTCTCGCCGACTAAAATCGGCAGTCCGGCCGCTTGTCGAACGATTAAGTCGGTTTCGCCGACTAAAATCGGCAGTCCGGCCGCTTGTCGGGCGATTAAGTCGGTCTCGCCGACTAAAATCGGCAGTCCGGCCGCTTGTCGAACGATTAAGTCGGTTTCGCCGACTAAAATCGGCAGTCCGGCCGCTTGTCGGGCGATTAAGTCGGTCTCGCCGACTAAAATCGGCAGTCCGGCCGCTTGTCGAACGATTAAGTCGGTTTCGCCGACTAAAATCGGCAGTCCGGCCGCTTGTCGAGCGATTAAGTCGGTCTCGCCGACTAAAATCGGCAGTCCGGCCGCTTGTCGAGCGATTAAGTCGGTTTCGCCGACTAAAATCCCCGCCCCGCCTGCCTTTCGGCTCGACAACCCGATTTTCTTACTTGCAGCATACTAACTATTTATGGTATATTTTGAACGAACGTTCATTCAAATGCATTCAATTCTACCTATAAAGCAAGGGGGCTCCGATGGTCCATAAAGGCGAAAGAACGAAGTCCGTACAAAGCGAACGGTTGCAGCAACTTTTTTTGGAAGCGTTTGAATGGGGAGCAGGGGATCCGGTCAGACGAAAAATATTAGGGCATGCGATTGAAGTATTTTCCCGCAAAGGGTTTGCGGGCACAAAAATTAAGGACATTGCCGCAAGCGCAGGCTTTAGTCAAGGTTATGTATACAGCTACTATAAATCCAAAGAGGAGCTGTTCGCCAAAATCGTAGAGCTGGCATTGGACGGCGCGGGACATTCCGTCTACCAAGCTTGCCAGCTTCCGGGCTCGCCGCTGGATCGCCTCTACTGGCTGACGGAGGCGTATTTGGCGCCGACAAGCGCCGCATCGGGACATTGGCGGCTTAATCTGCTGCTGGCGACTTCGCCGGACGCCATTCCGGAACCGGTCAAAGCGATGGTTGCGGAACGAAGGGGCGAACCGTTTAAACATCTTGTACCGCTCATTATGGAAGGCCAAAGACTCGGGGAACTGATGCAGGATGATCCATTGATGCTTGCAATCGCCTATTATTCGATTGTGCAGGGGATCGCGCTCTCCCGCATACAGACGGAGGAGGGGCACGGCTTGCCTTTCCCGGATGCCGAAATAGCGCTTCGTTTCTTGGTTGCACGCAGAGACTGAATGCGGTAGGCGAACAACAGGAGGATGAGAGATCATGGTTCAAATATTCAAAAACGAAAAGATGCGCCAAAAAGTGTTGTCCTCCTATGATGAAGTGCTGCAAATGTGGGGGACGGAAATAGAAGTTCGAAACGTAGAGACCCGATTCGGAACGACGCATTGCCTTATCGCGGGCCGGGCGGATAACCCTCCGTTGCTGCTGTTTCATGGAGTGGGGGATAATTCGGCGCTCATGTGGGCTCTTAATATGAAGGAGCTTTCGCGACGATTTTTTTGTATAGCGGTTGACACTTTGGGCGGCCCCGGCAAAAGCGTGCCGAATGAGCGGTTCGTCAAGGGATCTTTCAGCCAGGAGGAATGGTTGGACGATGTGGCAGATCATTTCGGCCTTCGAACGACTTTTGCAGCAGGTGTCTCCAATGGAGCGTATCTGGCGTATCAGTATACCGTTGCCCGGCCGGAACGGGTGCGAAAAGCCGTATGTCTGGAAGGCGGGATGGTTGTGAGCCCCATCCAATCCATGTTTCGTACGATTATGCTTATGTTTCCGGAAATGCTGATGCCAACCGACCGGAATTTGCGCAACATCATACCCAAGCTGTGTTCTCCTGATTCGCGAGTTTTCGACGAGCATCCGCTGCTGGCTTCCCATCTTGTCCTGTTGATGAAAGGCCATAACCAGAAGGCGATGTTTCCCCACCAACCTCGGAAATATATAAGCGAGCAAGGCATGGCTTTAAAAGACAAGCTTTATTTTCTCGTTGGCGATCATCATGCGGTTGTCGGCAAAGCGTTTATAGAATTGCTAAAAAGGGACGGGTATCGATACAAGATGATCTCGAAAGCAGGGCATGCCATCAATCAAGAGCAGCCGGAGTCGGTGCATAAAGAGATGTTTGGTTTTTTGCTGGGCGACAACCTCGAAAAGCGAGAGTCATCCGATTAGCCGAAAGTAGAAAGGAGAAGGGAGAAGGGAGCACTTATGAGAAAATTAACAATCGAAGCCGTATCCAGTCCAGTCACGCTCTCAAAAATCATTCTTGGCAGCACGATGTTCGGAACAAAAATCGACGAAAAAACATCCTTTGAACTTATGGATCTTTATGCCGAGCTTGGCGGTGACAGCATCGACACGGCCAGCGTATACGGAGATTGGCATGACACCGGCGATCCCGTAAGCGAAAGGACCATTGGCAAGTGGCTGAAACAATCCGGTAACAAAAATAAAATGAAAGTGATAACCAAAGGCGCGCACTACAAATTACATTCTCCTCAGGAAAGCAGAGTTTCCGCGGCTTGCATCCAGGACGACATCCAGAAAAGCCTCAAGAGCCTTATGGTGGATGCCATCGACGTTTACTTTCTACATAGAGATAACGAGGATGTTCCCGTTAGCGAAATCATGCCTGTTTTGCACAAACATGTCGCGGAAGGCCATTTCAAAAGTATCGGGGCATCAAACTGGACGGTAAAAAGAATGCTGGAAGCAAATTCATTTGCTAAAGCCAATCATTTGACCCCGTTTACCGTTTCCCAGCTGAAATGGAGTCTCGCGGTAACGATGGCTGGCCAACAGGCAAATGAAGTGCTTCCAGAAATGACGGATGAAGAGTATGAAGCCTATATGGCTGCAGGAATTCCGGTGCTGGCATGGTCTTCTCAAGCTTCGGGCATCGTTCCAAAGGTAGTTGCCAACGGCTGGAACGGGATTAGCGAACAGCTTAAAAAGAAATATTTCAACGACATAAACGTGGCCAGAATCGAAAATGTCCAAGACTTAATCAAGAAAAAAGGAATCCATGCGACTCAAGCATCGCTAGGTTATATTACCTGCAATCGATTGCCTGCTGCAGCGATTATCGGACCCTCCAGAACGGATCAACTCCGGGATTCCATGTCCGCCGCCGATGTCGAACTTGATGCAGAAGATATTCAAGCTCTTATAAGGCCGCGGTGAGATCAGGAGCCTCCTGCTTGGCAGAAGCTTGAAGCTTGAGTGTAATGGAGACCTTAAACAGATCCCCGTCAGTCTCCAACGTGAGGCGGCCCTCGTGAAGATCGATGATCGATTTTGCGATCGCGAGTCCGAGGCCCGCCCCCTCGGTATGACGAGACGTATCTCCGCGTTTAAAGCGCTCGAACAGCTCCTCGGCGTTGTCGCTGATTTCATATTTCGAAATGTTCTTAAACGTGATCGCAACCTCTTGCGATTCCGATAACTGCATGGAAATATAGGCACGCGTGTGACTCAGCGAATACTTTAACATGTTTCCAATCAGGTTGTCGAAAGCGCGCCACAGCTTTTGACCATCAGCGAGTACGAATAACGGTCCCGCCGGCAACGAAACCCGGAATTGAACATCTGATCCGTCCATATCCTCTTTATACTCTGCCAGCGCCTGCTGCATGAGCTGGACGAGATCCGATTTCTCAAGGATCAGCTTTACATTGCCGCTTGCCATTCTCGATACTTCGAACAAATCGTCGATCATCGTCTTTAATCGCTTCGACTTCTGGTTGATGATGTCGACATAGGCAGCTCTTTCCTCCACTGTTGCATCCTCTGTCTTTAACAGACCGGCGTAGGTAATGATGGAAGTCAGGGGAGTCCGCAGATCATGACTGACGTTCGTAATGAGCTCCGTCTTCAGTCTTTCGCTTTTCGCTTGTTCATTTTGAAGCAGCGTGACTCCTCGTCTTAATGCATTGATATTAGAAGCCAAGGAGGCAAGCACCCCGCTCCCCGATTGGGGAAGCTCATCCGGCATTCGACCGGCCGCAAGTTCATCCGCTGCCTTGGCAACCTTACTCAAATGCCCGAGCCTACGTGTCGTAAGGAGAAATACGACAATCCCCGCTATCGCCAATATTGGCAAAACAAGAACGAATGAAGAATCGTTGTATTGAAAAAAAGAAAACGTCATCCATCCTCCAATAAAACCTAGACAAATCCAGATCCATGAGAGAAGCAGCAACCGGATTCCCGTGTTTTTATAAATAAAGGAATCTCGCACTTGATTCATAACGCTTATGAAACCTGCTTTTATGCGCAAGCCGCCTCGCTGCAGCAAAGAACGTTTCCATTCTTCTCCGAACTTGCTCCAGCTATGTAGATCTTGCACAAGGAATTTTCCTTGAATAAGGGTCAAAGCCATGCTGATCGCTGCAATTGCAAGTGTAACAATCAGCTTCTCGCCATAGAACAAAGGCTCCTCGGCAATGGAGGAATAATGTCCTGCCAGGTTCGCCAATAAACCGAGTGTAAGAGCTGCCGATCCGATTGAAAACAACAGTTTGGCATCCAACGGCAGTTTGCGATAATAAGTTGTCCATTGACTTCTCTCCGCTTGAATAGACATGACGCGTTTGAAGCGAATGAAACATGCGACAAGCAGAACGGCAGCTGCCACGCCGTAGGCAAGCAATACGATTTGCTCCCACCGATATTTTCTGGCCTGTTCCTGCAGGGGACTGTCCTTCGGCACGGCGATCCAGCCTTTGTAAGGGAGGATGGAAGCGTCTAGCAGTTCGCGTGCTCCGAACATGTAGTGAGCAGAATTAACGATGTCTATCGAATAGTTCGTTGCATAGACATGGCTGTCGCCATATAATTCGTTTTGCGCCACAACTTGGTCATCCGCATTGCTCAAGCTCGAATGGACCATACCTGTGGAAGGGTTACGGAAGTAATAATTGAACAGATCCTGATTATAAAGATATTCGGAGCGGTACATTTCTCGTTGATTGTAGTAGTCGTCTATTTGTCGTTCCTTCTCCTTGCGGATAAGCGATAGGGCATAGTCGTTATCCTCGAATACCTTTTTCTGCTCTTCCAGCTTGTTATCTCTCTGAGCTTTGTAAGAATCGGCCGCACTGCTGTTGTCGGTCGCGACCGCTTCCAGAATGAGAGAATCATATTCGTTGTGGATATTTTGAATCTGAAACGCAAGAGGCTCCAACTGGTTGCGATAATCGAGAATGTCATCCTCGCTCACTGTAATGGCCGCTTTTAATTCCTGCGCCGAGAGGGAGTTGAGCTCGAACAGGTTTAAGTAGGTCGCAAATTGTTCGAGTTGCTGCCGGAATTCCGGCGTCCGGTAATAATCGCGATACAGGTAACGGCTGCCTTGATCCATTATCGTTAAGGGACCGCTCAGACCAATGACCAACAAAAGTGAATAGAGTAAAAAGAGCGTCCTATTTTTCCATTTTGTATCCAATGCCCCACACCACCTTCAAATATCTTGGATTTTTGGGATCAATTTCAATCTTTTCGCGGATTTTGCGTACGTGTACGGCAACCGTATTTTCGGCATTGTAGCAGGGCTCCTTCCAAACGCGTTCGTATATTTCCTGGATCGAGAAGACTCGTCCCGCATTCGTCATCAGCAGCTCCACAATCTTATATTCGATAGGCGTTAGCCTGACCGGTTCGCCGTTTACGGTAACTTCCTTTCCCTCCGGATTTAACGCGAGACCTCGCAAATCGATCATTTTCTTCATGCCTTCGTAGGAGCCGAAAGTGACATATCTCCTTAACAGTGATTTGACTCGGGCAACAAGCTCCATCGGATTAAAAGGTTTGGTCACATAGTCGTCGGCTCCTACATGGAGTCCGAGTATTTTGTCGCTGTCCTCGCTTTTGGCGCTTAAGATGAGGATAGGGAGGTTGCGATTCTCCCGGATTTTAAAGGTAGCGGTAATGCCGTCAAGCCTCGGCATCATGATATCCAGTATGATGAGATGCACTTGCTTGGATTCCAAGGTCTCTAGCGCGTCCAAGCCGTCCTTTGCTTTCAAGACCGTTATGCCTTCCTGTTTCAAATAAATTTCAATGGCGTCGCGGATTTCCTTATCGTCGTCGACAACCAGCACCACGCGCTGCTCCATCCCATTCTCTCCCCTTGCTGTTCTTTATCTCATTATAATTGGAAAATCTTAATATCCCATTCTCGAATTTATGAAGAACTTCTTAATTTATTTTTTTCCCGGTTAGAACAATAATGGTGAGTCGCAAGTAGAAACTTTATAGTCGATAAGGAAAATAGAGTTGCTTTATAGTGAGATCAGACACAATCTTCTTTTTTGGTGTCATTCTAATGTGAGATCGGGAGGGAAATCATGAAAAGCAACAGACTGCCATTCATGCTGGTTGCAAGCGTTGCGTTGCTGCTAGCAAGCTTTATCGTTTTTGAAAGCGTAGACAAGGTATTGGCTAACTCCACGGTAAACATCACGTTAAAAAACAACACAAAAGCTTTTGAAGGCACGACGCTCGGCATGGGAGGAACGGTTATGCCCTTTGGCTATCATTCTTCCTGGAAGGTTAAAGATTTTAACGATGACGACTTGGCGGTTTTGATGACGCAATTTAAAAAAACAGGCTCAACGGTTGCTAGGTTATGGTTAGATGGAGCATGGTGGGAGCCGACAAATGACAACGCGGACCCCGATGTCATGCTGGATTCCGGATTTACATGGAACAGCATCGAAATGAACTCGCTGTATAAATATCTTCAAGCCTTTAAAGATATGAACGTGGATGTGTTTGTAGATGTTATGGTCGACGATCCCAGAGTCATGTATCCATGGCTCACTGCCGAATACGCGTCGAACACCGGACCGAATACAGGCATGATCCCCGAATATGCGGAGCATATCGCCGCTATGGTCAAACATCTCGTTGTGACCAAAGGGTTTACGAACGTCAAATACGTTTCCTTCTCAGGGGAGCCGAACAACTTCTTTCTGACTCCGCCAGGCGTCAGCAAGCTGACGAGCTATAAAGATTCCATGACCGCGGTGCGGAGCAGGCTGCAAAGTGAAAATCTGCTGCAATACGTCAAGCTGATTGGTCCCGAGATCGGTTATAGCGACCATGATACAGCCTCCTGGCTGGACGATTTGTCAACGAATATCTCCGCTAGTCTCGACGCTTATACCATCCACTCCGGACAGACAAAAGCGGAGGCGACGGATGGCTCCTATGTCAGCTTGATCAAAAGCTTTATCGATATTATCAAAACCAATGACCCCAACGGGGCTGATAAACCGATTATGATTACCGATTATACCCCAACCGGCACCATTCGCAGAGCGGAGGATGGACTAAATTCCGTTGCGTTGATCGCCAATGGATTAAGGGCGGGTGTCAGCGAATTCGGCCGATGGTCGTTTGCGGATGATATTTGGACATGGCCTGCCGGCTCCAACCAAACGTCTACCAGCTTTGGAGATTACGGCTTCGGCATCATAGGCAGCAAGCAGGAGAATTTTACGCCAAGACCCAATTACAAGGCGACGGCACTGGCGTACAAGCTCATTCCCAAAGGTTCGACTGCGTATCAGGCGACTACTTCAAATGAAGCAGTTATCCCCGCCATCATTAAAACAGCGGAGGGCAAACACACCATTATCGTGGTGAACTGGTCGAATAACGACGCGGATGTAAGCTTTACGCTGGAGAACTCCATTGATACGACGTTTAAGAAATATAAGTTCGAGTCGGCCTCTATTGATTTAGTCGATAAGTTTGGCGAAATCCCGGCCAGCTTCGGGACCAAGTCAATAAGCGGAACCACATTTACGGATACGATTCCGGCAAATACGATTTATTATTATTCGGACATTCCGGATCAAACGGCTCCTGCGCAGGTAACGGGTTTAAATGTAACAGCGCCGGACTTTCACAAGGCGAACTTAACGTGGACAGCGGGGGCGGAGGCGGACTTGTCCTACTATAGAGTCTATCGGAGTGAAACGAGCGCGTTTACGCCTGCCCAGGCAAACAAGGTTGGAGAGATTTGGATAAAGCCGGGCGGAGTTCCTTCCTTCCATGATCGCGCAGTGGAACAAGGCAAAACGTATTATTATAAAGTTTCGGCTGTAGATAGTTCGGAAAATGAAGGAACCGCTTCGGCGTATGCCTCCGTCCAAGTCGGGGCCGAAGCGTATTCGGATACGCTGAGCGTCATCGACTCGACGGATTATGACTATTACGAGATTGACTCCGACTTTGCGAATGGGTACAAGGCCAGAGTATACAAGAAAGCGGGTGTTATTGGATTTCTGCAGGATAAACAAGGCTACAACAGGCAAAATTTAGGCTTGGATTTTTATTCGACGCCGATGGTGCTCAAATATAATGGCAGCGCCTTTACCGATAAGGTGCAAAATGGCGGAGCGGAAAGCGGAACGACCACGCCGGATAATTGGAATACATGGAATAACGCGAATGGCTCGTTTACATGGGATGCCAGCGTCAAACATAGCGGAAACCGCTCCCTCAAAATAACGAACGCCAATCAATCCGCAAATTCAACCTGGTATCAGCAGACTACCGACTTTATTCCGGGCAAACATTACGAGGTTTCGTACTGGATCAAAACGGATCAAGTAGACGGGCCCAACGGCGCCGGTCGGGGCGCCTATCTGAACATTCAGTTTTTCGACGCGAACGGCGTCTCCCTCGGAGCGAGGGGCGGAGCGGACGCCTATTCCAATGTAGGCACTCAGGATTGGACGTATTTTGTATCCGATGTAACGGTTCCTCTCGGAACGGCCACGGTTCAAATTGGCGCCAACTTCTACGAAAATAGCGGCACGGTATGGTTCGACGACATTCGATTCGAGGAGCAGCCGGATGTGTCCATCGTGGGGCAGCACGGGTTGTTCTATGAGGCGGATTCCGTAACCTACTCGGATATTAGCTCCACGCACAAGCGGATCGTGACGGTCGTAGGCAATGAAACCTTGTATTATGACTTCTACACAGACAGAATCGAGATAAAAGTTCAAGGCCCGAACGCCGGAGGATATTTAATAGAGGACGGGGGAATCGTTCCGCGCAATGCCACTTCGGCGTATTGGTCGGACGGCAGCGAAGATGCGATGAGCGATACGTTTCCAGGCGCCTTCGTAACGAAAAATGCAACTAGCCTAAGCTTATATCAGCCTCCGTCTTCCCAAATGATCAGGTATGAGTTTGGTTCCGCCAAATCGGTAACGCTCAAAAACGGGGGCAGGTTCAGAGGTTATTATCCAAGGTTCCAGATCAACAGCAATGAAGTATTCACGATGAAATTCCCTAGAAAGACGGATAATCCAAATGGCGGCGCCGAGAGCGGCACGACTTCGCCAGACCATTGGACGACATGGAATCAATCATCGAGCGGAACGTTTGCATGGGATTCCGGCACGCGTCATTGGGGAAACAAATCGTTAAAGATTACAAACGCGACAACGGATCATTCCGCATGGATCGCTCAGGTGAACGCTCCGGGGAACTTGGCAAAGACGCTGCAATTGTCTGCGTGGATCAAGACGTTGTCCGTTGCCGGAACGCAGGGAGCCTTTATTTCAGTAGAGGCCAAGGATTCGGCGCATAATGTGCTTGCAACCTATCGAATTCCATTCGTAACGGGCACGAATGACTGGAACAAATATCAGCTCAGCTTTAACCCGCCCGAGGGAACGGCGTATCTCTTTATTGTCGGCAATTTGTATTCGGCTTCCGGCACCGCATGGTTTGACGATTTTGAATTGTCTGTGGCGGATACGGGCATTTCCAATGCGGGGATGGAAATCGGTACCGGAGGTCCAACGGGTTGGTCCAACTGGACTTCGTCCGGCACGCCGTTTGCATGGGACAATTCGACCTCTTATAAAGGGAAGAAGTCTCTAAAAATCACGAATAACGCTAATCAATACTCAGCATGGCTTACATCCAGAAGCAATCTGCAGGTCAGCAAGGAATACGAGTTTGGGGGCTGGATCAAAACTTCGAACGTTTCCGCGGGCGCTATGGGAGCGCAGCTGCAAGCGATTGCTATGGACTCCAATGGCAAATGGCTGCAAGCCGATGTTAGCGCGACTGTGCTGCATGGAACAAACGATTGGACCTATGTAAGGGGCAAGATCACTTTGCCTCCGCTAACAGCCAGCGTTCAATTGCAAGCGCAGTTGTGGGGGGTTAACGGCACGGCATGGTTTGATGATCTATTTATCAGACTAGTCGACAAATCCTAATATTCGTTATAATCAAAGGCAGAGATATCCGATCTTTGCCTTTGTTTTAATGACTTTGCATTCATGACATGCGATGTAGGGGGAGTGGTCTTATCCAGTGGTTCCAGCGCGCTAAACAACTTACTATTTTCCCTAAAATCGTCCTTACTTTTATCATCGTTGTCTGTCCTCTATATGTGATGAGCCTGATGATCAATCAATCGGCGGCGCGGAATATGCGCAGTGAGATTATGAGCTCCATGGAGTCCAATATCGACTTCTATCTCCGCTCGTTTGAATCCGAAATGAATCGAATCGAAACGCTTAAACGCGAATATTTGTTTGACGATGATTTTCAGAAAATAAGCAGCATGTCCCACCTAATGCCGGTTCATGATCGAACCACGGCTTTTCTTCGCATTGAAAAAAAACTGGAGCTGCTAAAAAATTCCAATCTGTATGTCAAAGAAGCTAGCGTGAACGTTCCGCTTATCGGAAAAGTGATATATTCGAATCGATACGATGAGCATGCCATGCCGCCAGAGACGGTTCGAGCGCTGTCGCATAACAAGGAGTCTCCCTTTATTTATTGGGACGAACGTCTTTTTATTAGCGGCGCTTATCCGGAAAGCAATTACGGAGATCGTCTTCCCGTGTTTCTTATCGCGGTAGAGCTGTCGAAGGAACAAATCAAGGATTCGCTGAGCCGAATAACGGGAGTCGCGGGGGGCGGAGCCATTCTGCTCGGGCACGAAAACGCATGGATGCTGAACGGGGAATCGCAGCCGGAATTATTGAAAGCGATTTCCGCGGAATCGCCTTCCTTTGTATTCGACAATCATGGTCGCGGACAAGGCCGCGTAAAGGTCGGCGGCACTTCCTATTTGCTTACGTACGAAAAATCATCGGAGCTTGATATGTCGCTGCTGCTTTATTATCCCGAGAGTCAGCTTTTGCAGCCTCTGACCCAATATACCGTCTGGATGTGGTTGTTATCTCTATTTTCGATTACGGTCATTATCGGATTTTCGTATTGGATCTTTCGGAATATCCATCGGCCTCTTCGTCATTTAGTGCGAGCATTGCGAAGAGTCGAGACGGGGGATCTTGGCGTTCAAGTGCGCCACCCCAACAAGGATGAATTTAATTATGTCTACCAGCAATTCAATGCGATGGTAGACCGGCTCGGCATTCTCATTCATGAAGTGTATGAAGGTCAAATACGAAATCAACGCGCCGAATTAAAGCAGCTGCAGTCTCAAATCAATCCCCATTTTCTATACAACAGCTTTTATGCCTTATATCGATTGGCCAAAGCGGAGGATTTGGACAAGGTTGTAAAAATAACGCAGCACTTAAGCAAGTACTATCATTTTCTGACTCGGACCGGAATGGATGAAGTGCCTCTGGAAGTAGAAATGATGCATGCCAAATCCTATGTCGAAATTCAAATGGTTCGCTTTGGAGATTTGGTCAAAGTCAGTTGGAGCGAAATTCCTAGTATGTGCCGGGATATCCTCGTTCCCCGAATGACTCTTCAGCCGCTTATCGAAAACGCGTTTCAATACGGATTGGAAGAGCTGAGAAGCGACGCTCGACTGAAAATCGATTTTGCCCGGCATGCCGATCGGTTATCCATTACGATCGAAGACAATGGCGATAGATTATCGGATCAGAAGCTTCAGGAACTGAACGGCTTAATGATGGCGAAGCAGGTGACGGAGACAACGGGAGTGATCAATGTACATAGCCGGCTGCGGCTCAAGTTCGGCTCAACGGCGGGGCTTCGCGTATCGAG
Source organism: Paenibacillus sp. MY03 (assembly GCF_002165585.1). NCBI lineage: Bacteria > Bacillati > Bacillota > Bacilli > Caryophanales > Paenibacillaceae > Paenibacillus > Paenibacillus sp. MY03. The sequence continues at coordinate 276,873 of NZ_MXQD01000009.1, forward strand.
AAGCGGTATGGGCGGCATGAAGGTTGAACTTATTATTCCGTTGCAGAGAGAAGGTTGAGAGATGTATCGGCTGCTAATCGTAGATAACGAACGCCATGTGGTGGACGGATTATTTGAGCTATTTACGAATGAAACCCGTTTGAATGTAGAGGTATACCGGGCTTATCACCCCGAAGAGGCGTTGAATTGGCTGGGACGTACCAAAATGGATATTGTGCTCTCCGATATACGAATGCCGGGAATGGACGGCTTGCAGTTGCAGAAGCTAATCGTCAAGCAATGGCCGTTATGCAAAGTTATATTTTTGACCGGCTATAGCGATTTCGACTATATCCAGGACGCGATGAGGCATGGCGCATGTCAATATTTGCTTAAGACGGAAGGCGACGAGGTATTGCTGGAGGTCGTTGAACAAACCATCGCCGCTATCGAGAAGGAACTGCAAATGGACAGTATGGTGAACAAAGCGAAGCAACAATTAAAGCAGGCTTTGCCCATGCTGCAGCGGGACTATTTATTGGATATTCTCGAAGGGAACATGGCGGTGTCATCGGCGCTGCCGGAGCAATTTAGCAATTTGGAGATGCCGCTAGACAGCCACAATCGCGTTCTTGCGATGATCGGACGAGTGGATGAATGGAATCATCACTACAGCAGCTACGACCGGGCTCCTTTGTTGTTCGCGATTCAAAATATTGTGGAGGAATGTCTGTCTCCTTCTTGTTGCGTTGTTACTTTGGTGTATGAAAGAGCCAAGTTTATTTGGTTAATTCAGCCTTCTTCCGCGCTGCAAAATACGGCGAAGCCCGTATCGGAGGAGGAATGGAAACTTACCGTGCGCTTTATACATGGAACGTTGGAGTTTGTGCAGAGAACCTGCAAAAGCTTGTTGAAATTATCCATTTCCATCACTGTCGCGGGTAAAGCGGTAGAGTGGCACCAAGCCGGCCAAAAGTTCGAGCAATTAAAGCTTCTCTCCAGCCATGGACTCGGGATGGGAACAGAATTGTTATTGTTTGAGCCCGAGCAGGAAAACCAGGCGGCGCTCCATAGTGATCAATGGGAGTACCAAAGCAGGATGGGCGCCAAACGAATAGAGCTGCTTGCCGAATATTTAGAAAATGGGCAGAGGTACCAGTTTTTCATCGAATATCCCAAAATGATGAATGCCGCGCAACTCCGCTCGAAGGCGCCGGAATCATTGAAACAGGAAATCAAATATTCCTTTTCGTTAATGTTTATTCGTTACTTGAATAAATGGAATCTGTGGAATGAGCTGGGGCAGAAGATTGACCTCAATCGGTTGACGCACTTGGGCCATCATGAAACCTGGAATGAAACATCCGATTATTATGTAGAGCTTGCGGAACAAATTTTTAACCAGAAGCGGGCGGGGCATGAACAGCAGGAAAAAGACGTCGTAAAGCAAATCCAGCGATATGTTCAGGCTAATATTGCGGGAGATCTGTCCTTGACCAGAATCGGCGAAGTGGTGGGGCACAGCTCCGCGTATGTTTCGCGATTATACAAAAATAATACCGGCATGAATATCTCCGATTACATTAATGAGCTTAAAATCAATAAAGCTAAAGAGATGCTGGTAGAGTCGCCGTTTAAGATTCAGGACATCTCGAAGTTGCTTGGATTCGATAATGACCGGTATTTTTACCGTTATTTCAAGAAAGCGACGACAATGACGCCCCAAGAATACAGAGACCGGGAGTCGGCGTCCCCACGACAATGAAAGTGAGTGGAAAGTAGAATCTTTAGAGTCGATGGAAGACTCTATTTTTTTTTATGATAAGTACAGGAAGGAAACTTCTGAAATTAAACCATTGGGGGAGAACACATGAAGGCTCGTAAAATCACTGTAGTCGTTATGATGGCTGTACTAACGTTTTCGATGTTGTTGTCTGCTTGCAGCACCAACAACGCGACCAATCCGGGCGCAAGTCAAAGTCCTGAATCTTCTGCCGCAACAGAACCAACTCCGGCCGATGATTCCGGGAAACCGGCGGATCCGCTTGGCAAATATGAAACGCCTATCGAGCTTACGGCGGTTCGCAATTACAATCAAGGCACCAAGTTTATAGCCGGAGACAACGAAAACGACAATACATGGACAAGAGCTTACGAGGAAGAACTTGGCATCAAGCTCAAGTACGACTGGGTTACGACAGGCACTTCGGATCAGTATAATCAGAAGCTGAATCTGTCCATCTCTTCCGGCGATTTGCCGGATACGTTTTCTGTAGACGCCAAAACGTTGAAGCAGCTAGTAGAAGCGGATCAACTCGAAGATTTGACTGAAGCGTTTAACAAATACGCTTCTCCTCTTCTAAAAGAAGCGATCGCGGAATATGGCGACAGCGGCCTTGGATCATCTACGGTTAACGGCAAGCTAATGGCGCTGCCAGTAACGGGAAGCGGGGATTACTCGGGCAGCGAGGTGTTATGGGTTCGCAAGGATTGGCTTGACAAGTTGAACCTGCCTGAACCGAAAACATGGGATGATGTGTTGGCAATAGCAACCGCCTTCACCGAACAAGATCCTGACGGCAATCAAAAGAAAGACACATACGGAATTCCGATAAGCAAGGATATTAACGGTTATCCCGATCTGCAAGGCTTCTTTAACGCTTATCAAGGCAATCCTTCCAATGTAGCCTGGAAGCAGTACATGTGGATCAAAGACCCGGCCGGCGACGGCCTCGCTTACGGGAGTATTCAGCCGGAAGTGAAAACGGCCCTGACCAAGCTGCAGGAGCTGTACAAAGCCGGTATCGTCGATCCGGAATTCGGCGTTAAGGATACGGCGAAAGCGTTGGAGGGCATAACGGGCGGAAAAGCGGGTCTATACTTCGGCTACGGCTGGGCGATGAACTGGCCGCTTGGAGAAGCCGTGCAGAAGGATCCGACCGCGAATTGGGTAGCCTATCCGATCCCAACGGCAAACGGAGAGCCGCTGAAGCTGTCGTATTATTTCCCGCTTAGCCAATGGTTTGTCGTCAAGAAAGGGTACGCCAATCCGGAAGCGGTTATTAAGATGGCTAATCTGTACTTGGAGAAGCTGGCTCCTCAGAAGGTGACGGTCGAAAGCAATTACAAATACGGCAAATCGCAGGACGGCATTGAAATCATTAATACCGCCTTGATCAACTCCGCGTTTGTTACGGCAAATATGAACACCGCCGCCGAGGTTCGATCGGCTGTGCTGGCAAAGGATCCGTCCCAACTAAAAGCGGAGCAGAAAGTGTCCTACGATGAAATCTTGAAATACATGGAGACGCAGGATCCGAAGTATTGGGTTCAATACTCCTTTATGAAAACAATGGAAGTGGTTGAAGGTTATATTGCCGGCGATAATTATCGCGATTCCCTGTATGGAGGTCCTCCGACCCAAACGATGGTAGAGAAGCAGGCTATATTAGATAAGCTGGAGCTGGAGACGTTCACCAAAATTATTATGGGAGCCGTATCTCCCGACGAGTTCGACAAGTTTGTTTCCCAGTGGAAACAGCTTGGCGGCGACCAGATTACAGCTGAAGTTAACGAGTGGTACGCGTCGGCGAAATAACCTGTACAGGAGAAATGAAGGAATAGAGCAGTTGTTTGTTCTGCTCTATTCCCTCTCGACAATAGAAGAGTTTCGACAGGAGAGATGTCATGTTTTCCGGAAAGCTATACAGGGAACTGCCATTATATCTCATGCTCATTCCAGGCTTGATTATCATATTAATATATAGCTATCTGCCCATGATCGGGATCGGGATCGCCTTTCAACGTTTTATCCCCGCCAAAGGTTTTTTTGATTCCGAATGGATTGGCATGAGTAACTTTGCGTATATCGTTCAATTGCCGGACACGTTCCCGGTATTATGGAATACCGTCATTATCGCCGTTCTGAAAATGATAGCAGGGTTAATCGTTCCGCTTGTTGTATCGCTGCTATTGAACGAGGTGAGTAAAAGCGCGTTTAAGCGAGGCGTGCAAACGCTCATCTATTTGCCCCACTTTCTCTCATGGGTCATTCTGGGAGGCATTCTCGTTGATCTGTTATCCCCATCGGAGGGATTGGTGAATCAGGTCATTAAGGCGTTAGGCGGAGAGGCGGTTTTTTTCCTTGCCGACAATCGCTGGTTTCGTTTTATCATCATCCTATCCGATGTTTGGAAGGAATTCGGATTTAGTACGATCGTGTATTTCGCCGCGTTGACAAGCATTAATCCAACCTTGTACGAAGCGGCAGCGATTGACGGCGCCTCGCGCTGGAGGCAGACGTGGAATGTGACGCTTCCAGGCATTTCGCCGATCATTATTTTATTGGCGACGTTAAGCCTGGGCAATGTTCTGAATGCGGGTTTCGATCAAATCTTTAATTTATACAGTCCCATTGTGTATGAAACCGGAGATGTGCTGGATACGATGATTTACCGGATGGGATTGGTAGATGCCCAATATGGTTTAGCTACGGCTATGGGGTTGTTCAAGTCAGTGGTTTCCTTCATTTTGATTACAATCTCCTATTGGCTCGCCTATCGGTTCGCCAATTACCGGATCTTTTGACGAGAGGGGGATAAATGATGAAGGATCGGCGCACGATAGGTCGCACGCTATTTGTCATATCGAATTATATTTTCTTAGCATTGCTGTCGTTGATATGCGTTCTTCCGTTGGTTCACGTATTAGCCGTTTCGTTTAGCTCCAGCGCTGCCGCGACAGCCGGACAGGTCAACCTCTGGCCTGTGGATTTTACCCTTAAGTCGTATCAGTTCGTCGCTCAGAATCCCGCGTTTCTGGAGGCTTTTGTTGTTACGCTGAAGCGGGTTGGCTTAGGATCCTCCCTACAACTGCTAATGGTTTTGCTGATAGCCTATCCGTTATCCAAGGAAACCAAATCGTTTCGGGGAAGGACATGGATGGTCTGGATATTTGTATTCACCATGCTGTTCAACGGCGGGCTCATTCCGACTTATATGATCATCAACTATACGAATTTGCTGGACACGATCTGGTCTCTTGTTATTCCAGGAGCTGTGCCCGTCTTTAGCGTCATTCTTATGATTAATTTTTTCCGGGGGCTGCCCAAAGAGCTGGAGGAAGCTTCATTTATAGACGGGGCGAGTCATTGGACGGCATTATGGCGCATTTATGCTCCGTTGTCGCTGCCGGGACTCGCGACGATTACGCTGCTATCGGTTGTCGGCCATTGGAATTCCTGGTTTGACGGCTTGATCTATATGAACAGCCGAGATCAGTATCCGCTATCCAGCTATTTGCAAACGATTATTATTCAACGAGATTTAAGCAGCGTGACGCTGCAAGAGATGCAGGAGCTTAGCGAGGTGTCCGACAGAACGATGAAAGCGGCGCAAATTTTTCTGGGCGCTCTCCCTATCTTGATTTTGTACCCGTTTCTGCAGAAATATTTTGTTAAGGGCATTGTGCTTGGAAGCGTAAAGGAATAAGGATAATCGAATAGGGATGAACGGGAGAAGGATATGACTATGGATAAAAACGGGGTTTTCCAATTGGAATACCCACATTCGTATAGTGTGCGCCAAAGGGATGAAAAAGGGTATGCGGATATTCCCGTCAAGCTGCAGGTTTCGCAAGGGGAGACGCGGCAGTTGTCGATTCAATGCCACTTGCGCCCTTTCGGGCATAAAGAGGCGGATTGCGAATACACCATTCTTTTACAAGTTGATGGAAATAGTTGCGAGGGCGTCTTTCAAGGGGTATTAGCGGGGGATTACAGTTTGGAAGTGATTGCATATAACGCCGGCGGGGAAGCTGTATACCGAAATCAAATTAATGGGATCGGCGTCGGAGATGTGTATCTTCTTGCGGGACAATCCAATATGGAAGGCGTAGGCAAGCTCCTAGGGACGGAACGCCCTTCGCAATGGGTAAGATGTTTCTATTTGGATGATCAATGGGGAATAGCGAAGGATCCATTGTGCTGGTTTAACGAAGCGTCGGATTCCGTTCATTGGAGAGTCCCGAAGAATCAGAAGGAAGAGGCGGCGAGGAACGAGAGATTGTTTAGGGAGTTTGGCGCGGGTCTCGGAATAAGCTTCGGCAAGGCGATGAAGGAGTATTCAAAGGTTCCTATAGGACTGCTGATGTGCGCCCATGGGGGGACGGATATGGAGCAGTGGGATTCGGTCGGGCTGTCTGATGGCGGTCGGTCGTTATACGGCTCCATGCTCAGGAGGGTGTCCGCCGTTGGAGGAAAGGTCAAGGCTTGTTTATGGTATCAAGGCGAATCCGACGCCGCGGATTGGGATAAGGCGGCGGTGTATAAACAACGATTTATTTCATTGATAGAAGCGTTAAGGCGTGATTCGGGACAACCGGAGTTGCCCATCCTTTATGCTCAATTAAACACTTGGTTGGGGGAAGGCGATGTTTTCCCGGCATGGAACGGTATTCAACTGGATCAACTCCATATAGAAGGCGACCTACCGCATGTCGCGTTCGTATCGACGATCGATCTTTCCTTGTCCGACGCCATCCATCTGGGCACGCCTGCGTTAAAGAAGCTTGGCAAACGTTTTGCGCTGCTGGCTAGAAGGTTATGCTTTCAGGATGCCGCTTATGAAAGGGGCCCTCGAGTGCGGCGCTGCTTTTTTGCGGATAGGGAAAGGACGGAGCTTCGAATCGAGTTTGAGCATGTCAACGGAGGTTTGCGGCCGAGCAAGGATTTACGCGGGTTTCGAGTCGAGCATGGAGGGGCGGCTCTTCCCGTAATGGAGTGCCGATTGGATCAATCAAATGCCAATACCGTTATCGTAAAGCTGAAGGAGAGCGCGCCTGCCGGAGTGGAGTTATGGTACGGCAAAGGTTTTAATCCTGTATGCAATCTTCGGGACGGAGCGGATTTAGCGGTTCCCGTATTCCGTTATTCCATTTAAATATGAATCGCGCGCAAGAAGGAGATGGTTATGTTGAAAAAATTAAAGCTGGGTGTCGTGGGAGTAGGAAATATATTTAAATACGCTCACCTGCCGGCGTGGTCCGCCCATCCGGAGGTTGAAATCGTTGCTTTCTGTGACGTAAACGAGAGCGCTGCGGCGGCGATGGCTCGTGAACATGCGGTCGCCGGCGTATACACCGACTATCGTGAAATGTTTGCCGATAAAGAGATCGATATGGTGGATATAACGACTCCAAATCTGTTTCATTCCGAAGTTTCCATCGCCGCGCTTCATGCGGGCAAACATGTTTATTGCGAGAAGCCGGACGCCATCAATCCGGAGGAAGCGCAGAGAATGGCGGATGAAGCCAAGAAGAGCGGAAACATTCTGATGGTTACCCGCAATAACCGGTTCCGCGCGGAATCGCGGTTTCTGAAAACCTATATCGAAAAAGGCCATATGGGTGACATCTACACGGGCCGCTGCGGCTGGCAAAGGCGCTGGGGCATTCCCGGCAGCGGCTGGTTTACCAATAAAGCATTATCCGGCGGCGGTCCTTTAATTGATTTGGGCATTCATTTTATCGATTTAAGCGTTTGGCTGATGGGCAGTCCAAAACCCGTTTCCGTTGTTGGAGCGGCTTACAGCAAGTTTGGCGACAAACATCTTCAGCTGTCGCAAACGGTACAGTCGTCGCGCAATCAAGCCGCATATAAAAACGACGTTGAGGATTTGGCTTCGGGGTTTATTCGTTTTGATAACGGGGCTACGTTGCAGATCGAGTTTAGTTGGGCCTCCCATGTAGAGGAAGAGATGGCTTATCTGGAGCTGCGCGGCACGCAAGCCGGGGCGAAGCTTACCGATCGCGAATGCAAGCTGTTTACCGATATAGAGGGCATTTCTTGCGACATTACGCCTAAATTCCCTGCCGGCATTCATCCTCACACGGAAAATATCAACCACTTTGTAGATTGCGTGCAGAGGCGAACCGAACCGATTATATTGCCTCAATTCGGAGTGGATATGGTCAAGATTTTAAGCGCGATTTATACGTCTGCGGAAACGGGTTCGGAAGTTAAACTATAAACGGGAAGCGGGAGGCATAAGTCAATGATCAGAGTAACGGTATGGAACGAATATTATCATGAAAAGGTGGATCCCCGCGTTAGCCGCATCTATCCGGAGGGCATGCACCATGCCATCGCAAACGGGATAACGAGCGATAGCATCGTTGCCAGAACGGCGACCCAGGATCAGGAAGAGCATGGATTAACCCATGACGTATTGGCCCAAACGGATGTGTTGATCTGGTGGGGCCATATGCTGCAGGAGACCGTGGAGGACTCCATCGTCGATCGCGTGCATAAGAGAGTGCTCGAGGGGATGGGGCTGATCGTCCTGCATTCCGGACATGTCTCCAAGCTGTTCCGCAAACTGATGGGTACGGGATGCGGCTTGTCATGGCGTATCGCGGACGAGAAGGAGCGGCTTTGGGTGGTCGATCCCGCGCACCCGATCGCGGATGGATTAGGGAAGTATATTGAACTGGAGCAGGAAGAGATGTATGGCGAACACTTCGATATTCCGGCGCCGGACGAATTAATATTTGTTAGCTGGTTCGAGGGTGGAGAAGTGTTCCGCAGCGGCTGCGCCTATCGCAGAAACAAAGGGAAAATCTTTTATTTCAGGCCTGGGCACGAAACCTATCCGACCTATCATAACAAGGACATCTTGAAGGTGATATCCAACGCGGTCAAGTGGGCTGCCCCGACGGTGGGAGCAGACACCGAGTACGGAGAGCGGCTGATAGCATTGGAATCCATAAAAGGCAGAGGGGGTTAGCCGGATGCTGCCTATTAGCGGGTCATTGTATTATGTGGATGCATCGTTTGATCGGGAGCGAATTGGTCGTGAATTGGATGCGCAGCAGGCTGCGGGATTTGATCTGATTTGGATGAACGGACCGGTGCTCTCGCTAGGATGGCTGGAGAAAGAGGGTTCTTATGATCCCGTTACCTGCATCATGGAGGAAGCGGATTCCCGAAATATGAGAGTCGTTCTTGAGGTGATGGCCAGAGAGGATTGGCATTTCCATTGGGATCTTGAATCCGATTTGAACGCAAGCCTCCGGATCATCGAGCATCTAAACCGCAAGTATAGCGGACATCGTTCCTTTTACGGGTATTACTTGGGGAATGAAATTTATGTGGTACAGGGCAAGGAACTGGATTATTGTCTTGGTCTGTGGAAGCAGGTAAGTCAATGGTGCCGGGAGCTTACCCCTGGTTGTAAAGTTGTGCTCTCCCCCTTTTTCGTAACCGATAGAGAAGAGGTGCTTGGTTATCCTTACGCGGAAGCGGACGAATACGAAACGTTCTGGAACGGGATATTCAGCGAGGTCGATATCGACGCGCTGTTGCTTCAGGATTCCGGGGCGGAGCATTCCGCGTTCTTAAGCCTTGCGGAGCGGGAACCGTTTTTTGCCGCCGTAGGGCGAGCATGCGCCGCGCATGGGGTAGAGTTATGGGGGAATGTGGAGCTGGCGGAAATTGACGTCGCGGACTTTGATGAGATGAAGCGGTTTCGAGGAGAGGAAGGCGTTAACGGACCCGGATTTCAGGATGCAAGATGGATTCAGGTGCCTGTTGCCAAACTGCAAGCGAAGATGGAGCTGGCCAGCCGCTACGCGAATGTGCTTGTAAGTTGGGGGTATCAGCAGTTTGTAAGTCCTTGTTCAGGGAAAGCGGGTGCGAAGTCGTATGAGGAGGCTTTCCGCAAGCTGAATAAGACAGCTTCGGGTAGCTTACCAGGCTTATAGAGAGGGTGTAATCCGAATGACACTTGCGTTAACGGATTTTGGAGCAGCGCAATGGATCGGCTTTGACCGTTCCATGTTATCCATTCAGGAGACGTCGTCCTATGTTTGCTTTCGCCATGAATTTCAATGGGAGCCGATGAATGAAGCGTTGCTGCATATTACAGCGGATTACCGTTACACGGTTTGGCTGAATGGACATTTTATCGGTCAGGGCCCTGTTCGCGGTTGGACGCAGGAATGGTTCTATGACACGTATGAGGTGGAAGCGTGGCTGCGGCCTGGGATCAATGCGATTGCCGTTCTGGTTCACGTTCTGAACACGTCCACCTTTCAATATATAGCTGGAAAGCCGGGATTGCTGGCGCGACTATCCGGACGTTCTTTGTCCGGTAAGCCGCTGGAAGTTGCAAGCGGCCAAGATTGGAAGTGGCGGCGTCATTTCTCCTTTGGCAGTCCTACGCCTCGTATTTCTTCGCAGCAAGCCTACGCGGAGCATTATGACGCGGGGCTGGAGCTTCCTGGATGGAAGCTACCCGGTTTTGTTGTCAATGAGGAATGGAGAGAGGCGCTGCCCCTTGGAACGGCTGGCTGTGAGCCTTGGATAAAACTGCGTCCAAGAGATATCCCGCTGTTAACGGAGGACGAGGCGTATCCTGCGGGCATCAAGTCCTTCGGGACGGTTACGCTCCCTGAGCCCGCATGGAGTATGGATTTAAGGCAATGGCTGCTGCCCGGAGTCGTGAATGCCAGTCCGAATGCGGTATGCGGCTTGGTTGCGACAACGGTTAAGCTGGACCGTCCTATTTATGCGAGATTTTGTTTCCAGGACCGAACCTCGGGGATGAATGTGAAGCTTTATGTGGATGGCCAGCCCGTTACTTCGAGGGATGTTTCCGGCAGTCATTGGAGCGGATTATATGACTATGAGGTTCATATGGATGAGGGAGAACATCTGCTGTCTTTTTTAATAGAAGGGACGGCTCACGACTATCATTTTCAAGTATCCTTTCACGAGATTGAGAGCGGCCGTTCCATTGCGCTGGAGCCGCGACTTCCCGGTAGATCGGATGGGCGGTTTGTTTTCTTTGGAGCTTCCCTTTTGGAGGACTCGGCGAAACCACGATCACTTGCCGCAGTGGGCTCATGGAAGCTGCTATCCGCTTGTGACGGGATGCAGATTATTCTTTATGAGCAGGAACATGTGTCCAATGTATTCCATCAGATGACGGACGCCGTTGTTCTCTCAAGAAGCCTGGCAGGTGATCAAGTCCAAGGGCTGTACAACAGCTGCGGCGGAAACGCGGATTATACGCTTCTTCGCGATCTCGATGAAGGGAAAGCGGTCAGGATCATCTATGAATTCGAACAGATGACGGCTGGTTGGATCGAGTTCGAGATATGGGCGGAGGAAGGCGCTATTGTCGACGGTTATGGATTCGAAGCATACCAGGGCGGGAATATCGTTCATATGCACTCCATGCACAACACGCTGCGATATGTAGCGCGTAAAGGCTGGCAACGTTATCGTTCCTTTATCCAGAGAGGGTTCAGATATTGGGTGATTCAAGCCTCCAACTTAAGCGGAGAATTAAAGATCCGCTTTGTGCGCTGTATCCAGCGAACCTATCCCTCTCCCAGAATCGGCGGGTTCCGGTGCGGGGATGAAAGGCTTAATCGAATTTTCGAGATGAGCCGGCGAACGGCGCAATTATGCAGCGATGACGCGTTTGTCGATTGTCCCACCTATGAGCAGGCGTTCTGGGTAGGCGACGCCTACGTGATGTCAGGGGTTCAGGCAACGTTAGCCGGGGCCGATCCGCTGGTGCGCAGAAGCTTGCGACTTGCGGCAGCGTCGATGAATCGATCTCCTGTTGTGGAATCGCAAGTGCCAAGCGGATGGGAAAATGTACTCTCGACCTGGAGCGTCCTCTGGTCGATTGCTTGCGAGGAATATTACGGCTACTGGGGCGACGCCGCATTCGCGGAGGAAATGTACCCGTATCTTTTGAAGCAAATCAGATATTTCCGTGACGAATGCGTCGATGAAGGTACGGGTTTGATCCGTTCGCCTTTCTGGAATTTACTCGATTGGGCGGCTATGGACTGTCCGGACGGGGCGATTGTCACCCATGTAAACGCCTGGTTTGCCGAGAGCTGTCGCAGGATCGCGCAATTAGCGGATCTTTTTGGCCATAAGCAGGACGCTATGGAGCTTCGAGCGCTTCGGGCAACCATTATTGCAGGAATAAACGTTCAATTATGGAGCGGGGAGCGGCAAGCTTATGCGGATTGTATCCATAAGGATGGACGTCTGAGTTCGGTGTTTAGCGAGCAGACGAATTTGCTTTGTTATCTTCATGATGTCGCTTTGCCGGAGCGGCAGTCGGCGCTTTTGTCTTACTTAACAGAGCCTCCTGTCGACTTTGTTCGTTGCGCAACCCCGTTTATGCGGTATTTTAAATTGCAGGCGCTCGAAAAAGCAGGCATGCTGAAACCGCTTGTTCAGGAAATTCAGGATACTTGGGGATATATGCTGGAGCAGGGAAGCACAACCTGCTGGGAGGATATGCCCGGTCGATGGTCCTCCGCTTATCCGACAAGGAGCTATTGCCACGGCTGGAGTGTAGCGCCTGCTCATTTCCTGCCGCGGATTATTCTCGGCATAACGCCAATCGAGGCCGGATTCAAAAAAGTGAGAATTGCGCCTCAGCCGATCGGGCTGCATTGGGCGGAGGGGAAGTTAAATACACCCGAAGGTTTAGTGGAAGCGCGCTGGACAAAAGGGGAAGGCGGGTTTAAAGTGGATGTTCGTCTTCCGCGGGGCGTTCTCGGCGAAGTCATCCTGCCGCTGGCACCATTGACGGCTGATGGAATCATCGTATCAGGATCCGGGACGCCCCCTTTTTTAACGGCTGGCAAATGGACCATTTCCGTTCAGGATGAGGCATCCATTACGATTGTTTCCGAGTAAACAAGCTGTATTAATTTACCATAGGGGCTGTCCAATAAGTCTCAAAAATAAAAAGTTGGGCGGAAGACATTTTGATTTCCATCCAGCTTTTTTGTGTACCTGTTTTTTTCAGGAAAGTGGAGAGGCGGATGCCTGTCACTTAAGATTCAACTCAAACGAGGTATCCAGCATGCAGTTTACACTGGCTTTTTGAACATCCACGTTCGCCCAGGCTCGGGCCTGTTTGATGGAATGTGTATGAATTTTCATACACGTTCGGCCAGGTGCGGGGCTGTTTGGTGGATTGTGTATGAATTTTCATACACGTTCGGCCAGGTGCAGGTCTGTTTGATGGATTGTGTATGAATTTTCGTACACGTTCGGCTAGGCGCTGGCCTGTTTGGTGGATTGTATATGAATTTTCGTACACGTTCGGCTAGGCGCTGGCCTGTTTGGTGGATTGTGTATTTTCGTACACCATTTCTTCGGGCAGCCAATTTTGTTGCATTTTGTATACATGTCTAACCATATCGAGCCATAAGGGCGACGGGGCGGCCCTGGAAGTGGATACTTCTCGGACAGCCTCTTTCTTATTTGATTGCCGAGCTCGTTCGAGAAATACCTAAAAAAATGTAAATTTAATTCGAAAGAAACGTCAACACGCGCGCCGAAGATGTTGATATAGTAAATTGGAGACAGGAAAGACAAAGAAACGGAGGGAAATCTCGTTGGTACTAAACCGGTTAGGGATTCTGACGGATGAAGTGTCGGATCGATTCGAGGAGGCGCTGGACTGGATTGCCGAGCAGGGCTTGAAGCATGTGGAGGTCCGGGTGGTTAACGGGCAAAATGCCGCAGACCTGAACGACGATCAGCTGCGCGAAGTTCGCAGGCAGGTTGAGGGGCGAGGGCTGTTTATTTCCGCTATCGCATCGCCTTTATTTAAATGCAAGCTGGATCCTTCCAGGGAGGTTGCGGCGGGAGACACCTTCGGTCAAATAGAAGAAAGCGTGGATGCGCATTTCTCCAAGCTGGACCGCGTCATTGCGATTGCAAAGCTGCTGAACACGAATCGGATTCGTATTTTTTCTTTTTGGCGCGAAGCCGACCCGTCCTTGTATACGGGCGAAATCGTCCGTCATCTGCAGCGGGCGGCCAAGACAGCCGCAGAGCAAGGAGTTACGCTTCTATTGGAAAATGAGCCTTCCTGCAATGGAGGTTATGCGGAGGAGGTCGCTCTTCTCGTTCGCGAAATCGCATCTCCTGCGCTTAGAGGTTTGTGGGATCCGGGCAACGAAGCGTATGCCGGCCGCGAGGCGTATCCTGCAGGTTATGCGGCCATGAAGGAATATCTTGCTCACGTCCATCTAAAAGATGCGTATATCCGCGAAGACGGCACTGGACGTTGTGTTCCGCTCGGCTCCGGCAACGTAGCCGTTATCGAGCAGCTGAAAGCGCTTCAGGCTGATGGTTACGATGGCCTTTTTACGATAGAAACGCATTTTATTCCCGCAGGCGGAAGCAAGATGACGGGCACCTGCATGACGCTGGATGCGCTGCGCACCCTGCTTAAGGAGGCAGGGACAGAATGAAGACGTGGAATTTCGGGATCATCGGCTGCGGCTCGGTTGCCGACTTTCATATGGAGGCGATCCGCCAAATTGAAGGCGCAAACTTGACGGTTGTTTCCAGCCGCAACGAGGATACAGCGAAGGCGACTGCCGAGCGGGAGGGCTGCGCTTGGACGACCGACTACCGGCAATTAATCCGCCGCGAGGACGTAGATATTGTTTGCGTGACAACGTCAAGCGGAAGCCACGCTCGCATCGGCCTGGATGTTCTTAACGCCGGCAAGCATGTAGTCATTGAGAAACCGATTGCGATGAGCGCAAATGATGCAGCCGAACTGGTCCGAACGGCCAAGGAGCGCGGCGTTACCCTATCCGTCATATCCCAGAGGCGTTTTGAAGTCCAGCATCAGGCAGTCAAGCGGGTGCTGGAGGAGGGCGCTCTCGGCAAGCTGTTGCTGGTCGAGATGTCGCTTCCCTTTTATCGCACGCAGGCGTATTACGACAGCGCGGACTGGCGGGGCACGATCTCGGAGGACGGCGGCGCCTTGATGAATCAAGGCATTCATAGCCTGGATCTTCTGCTGTGGTTCGCCGGGGGAGTTCGCTCCGTCTTCGGACAAGTCGCAACGCAGACGCATAAGATGGAGGCGGAAGATTTGGGGCTGGCGATTTTGCAGTTTGATAACGGAGCCTTCGGGACGATTATGGCTTCAACCAGCATTCAGCCCGGCTTTGCCGCAGCTATTAACCTGTACGGCGAGCTGGGCACGATTAAGCTGGAGGGCAATTCTATCGTTCATTGGACGGTCCCGGACAGGAACAAGCCGACCTGGATTCATTCGGACGCTTACGGCGGAGTAACTGATCCAAAAAGCATCCCATCCGACTTTCATCAAAGCCAGCTGATTGATATCATCTCCTCGATCGAAACGGGCGGAAGTCCGCTCGTTACCGGCGAGGATGGACTGCGGGCGGTACAACTGGTTGAGGCCATATACGAAAGCGCAGCAAAAGGCGTGCAACTGCTTTTGCCAAAGAGCTGACCTACGAATCGAATCGAGAGGAGCAAGAATATGAGTGAACAGCTTGCAGTACGGACAGAAACGGTAGACGCGTTGAAGGTTTCCGTATTTAAGGATCGAGGTGCGCTTGGCGCGGCAGCAGGGATGGACGTTGCCGCCAAGATCAAGGAGCTGCTGTCCCGGAAAGCGGGCATCCGGATGATATTCGCGGCAGCCCCGTCGCAGAACGAACTGCTGGAGCAGCTGGCGCGGGATAAGGAAATCGACTGGTCGCGCATTACGGCCTTTCATATGGATGAATATATCGGACTGCCGAATGATGCGCCTCAGAAATTCAGCCGTTTTTTGTGCGAACGGCTGTTTGACAAGGTAAAGCCTGGCGCGGTTCACCTGATCGACAGCTCAAATACGATTGACGGCGAATGCAGCCGATACGGCGGATTGCTGCAGGAAGCGCCGATCGATATTGTTTGCCTCGGCATCGGGGAGAACGGACATATTGCCTTTAACGATCCGCCTGTCGCCGACTTTAACGACCCGTTTGCAATTAAAGCGGTGGAACTGGACGACGCCTGCCGCCAGCAGCAGGTAAATGACGGTTGTTTCCCGACATTTGAAGCGGTTCCGACTCATGCGCTGACGCTTACGATTCCCGCGCTGTTGTCGGGGGCCCACCTGTTCTGCAGCGTCCCGGGACCGACGAAACGAAATGCGGTCAACCGTACACTAAACGGGCCGGTCTCGACGGAATGCCCATCCACTAGTTTGCGGAACCATCCCGATTGCACTTTGTACGTGGACTATGACTCCTATGGAATCTCTTAATCGGCAGCAGGCGGTGAAGGCCGTCCACTACTCGACAGGAGAACCGGTATCGATCCGGATAGAGCGCGGATGTTTTGCTGCGATCGAATCGATAGCCGTGGAGAACAAGGAAGAGCTGCCGACTATCGCCCCGGGTCTCGTGGATCTGCAGATTAACGGGTACAGCGGATATGACTTTAACCAGTTGCCTATTCCGGAGGAAGCCATAAGCGAAGCGGTCCGCAAGCTATGGGAGCAAGGCGTCACTTCTTTTTATCCGACCGTCATTACGAACAGCGGCGAAGCGATCCAGGCGGCAATGGAAACAATCGCCCGCGTATGCGGACAGGATGCGGCAGCGGCCCGCGGCATTGCCGGCATTCATCTGGAGGGACCGTTTATCTCGCCGCATGACGGCGTCCGGGGCGCGCACAACCGCGATTATGTAAGGCCGCCGGATTGGGAACTTTTTAGCCGCTGGCAGGAGGCCTCCGGCGGACGGATACGGATCGTGACCCTCTCGCCCGAATGGCCGGAGAGCGTACCGTTTATCGAGCGCTGCGCGAAGCATGGAATAACGGTGTCGATCGGGCACACCTCCGCAACGGCTGAGCAAATTCAGGCTGCGGTCGAAGCCGGCGCGCGAATGTCGACGCATCTCGGCAACGGAGCCCATCTCATGTTGCCCCGCCATCCCAATTACATTTGGGAGCAGCTGGCGCAAGACCGCCTGTGGAGCTGCGTAATCGCTGACGGCTTTCACTTGCCGGATCAGGTGTTAAAAGTCGTGCTCAAGGTGAAGGGAGAGCAAGCGATGCTGGTCAGCGACGCGGTCTCTCTAAGCGGTTTACCCGACGGAGCTTACACGACCCCTGTAGGAGGGGAAGTGGTGTTGACGCCGGAGGGCAAGCTTCATCTCGCCCGCAATGAGCAAATTTTGGCCGGTTCGGCGCAAATGCTGCTGTGGGGCATCGAGCATCTAACGAATCGTGGGCTCGCCGAATTGGCGGAAGCCTGGGACATGGCGTCTGTAAGGCCGGCGGGCTTCATGAAGCTGTCCGCGGCTGTAGGTTTGGCCGCAGGCGCCCCGGCCGACTTCGTTCTCTACCGAAGGGACGGCGAGCGGATCCGACTAGAGCAAACCTATAAATCCGGCGAGTTGGTGTATCATGGATCGTAAAAGTTGCAGGAGGGAAATCGATGAAATTTGCAGCGTTTAGCGGAGTTTTTATAGACCATAGCATTCAGGAGGCAATGCAGTTGACGAAGCGGCTTGGCATGGACGGTATCGAAATCGCCGTGCGCGAGCCGCACCTGTCTCCTACGACGAGCCTGCCGCGCGTACAGGAAATGAAAACGCTGGCGGACAGCCTGGGCTTGGAGATTCCGGCTCTGGCCGGATATATGGGCGGTTTCTCTACGGCAAGCGATATAGAAGCCGAGAAGGCATTTGACGATTTCAAGCGGATGCTTCCCATTGCAGACGAGCTTGGCGCCTCTATGATCCGCGTGATGCCGGGCGGACCGAACGCCTTTCTCGCCCATGATTATCACTTTGCCAAAGCGGCTCACTGGCTGGATAAGTGCGCAGCGGAAGCCGAAGCGTTGGGCATCAGGATTGTATTGGAAATCCATAACCTGTCGCTGGTAGAGACCGTAGACAGCAGCCTGCGCCTGCTCGGCCTGCTGAAACACGATAATGTCGGCATGATTCACGATGCCGGTAATATGTACATTACCGATACGGATTACGGTCGCGATTCGGTCGACAAGCTGGGCAAACATTTATTTCACGTGCATGTCAAGGACGAACGGCGGATCGAAAAAGCCGGCGAGCCTGGCACCTTCGTAAACTTGACCCATCGGGGCGAGGAAAGTTTTCTGCAAAGCCGCCTGGGAGAAGGAGAAGCCGATCATCAGCCTCTGTTCGACGCGCTTCTCGATAAAGGCTACAAGGATTGGGTCACGCTGGAATGTCATGCGCCGTTTCCAGCCTACGAACGGCTGGAGCACGATTTTCACTTCATCAAAAAAATGCTGGGCCGCATGTCCCGCTGAAAACAGATTGTTATCCTCAGCCGTTTGAAATATGCTAGCTATAAGAGGCACTATAATTGAGTGTTCAAAAAGTTCGTTTTCGACTGGTGGTATGGATATGGAGATGCCTTATTTTCAAAGCAAGGATATGCTCAGCAAGGACTTTCCCTTTAAAATCATACGCCACACGAACATGGAGCTTAAGCAGCCCCTGCATGTCCACGAATATGTGCAGATTGCTTATGTGCTTGGAGGTGTTTGCAATCATCAGCTGCGCGGCAAGTCGCTCATGGTCAACCGAGGCGATATATTTATCATTTTGCCCGGCATTGAGCACAGCTTAAGCGCGATTGAGGACAAACCATTCGAAATCGTGCTTCTCGATTTCATGCCTTTTTTAGTGCGGGAGGAACTGAAGCCGTTCGCCGAGACGCTCCAACCTTTTTTTCAGCAATCCCGGCATGAGGACACGGCTGCCTTGCATCAGCCCTGGCTGCACATCGACAATAGCAAACAGCCGCTCGTCGAGCAGCTTCTGCAGGATATTCAGGACGAGCTTGAGCATCGCGAGGCCGGATACGAATACTCTGTCCGCACCAGCCTCATTAAGCTGCTGATTTTAATCGACCGAGAATACCGCAGATTGTGGAGAAAGCCGGCCAGCAGGCCTGCGCTCGCCGACCAGCATCCAATCGATGAGGTCAAGCGGTACGTCTATAACAATTACAGCCAGGATATCCCGCTGGAGCACGGCGCTCTTATTGCCAATATGGCGCCTGCCTACTTCAGTCATATGTTCAAGAAGGAAACGGGGCAGACGTTTATCGATTTTATGAACGAGGTTCGAATCGAACGGGCGATGGAGCTTATTCGGAGGGATTCGCATACGATTACTCAAATCGGCTTCCAGGTAGGTTTTCATCATTTGAGCCATTTTATTCGGACCTTTAAGAAACGTACGGGAATTACGCCCACGGAATACAAAAAAACCTTTGGACATAACCCATAAATTGATCTCATGACGAGAAGAGGAGCTTACCTATGACGAATAAAGCATTGAAGGTAGGAATTATCGGGCAAGGGCGCAGCGGACGCAACATTCATGGCAATCTTCTTGTCCAGATTTCCGAGTATTACACAATCGCGGCGGTAGCCGATTCCATGCCCGAGCGCCAGGAGCTTGCAAGGCAAGAGTATGGCTGTAACGCCTACGCGAGTTGGGAGGAAATGGTTCAAAACGAGGAGCTTGATCTCGTTGTTAACGCATCGCCAAGCCATCAGCATTTCTCGATTTCGCTGGAATTGCTAAATCGCGGGTTTAATGTTCTGTGCGAGAAGCCGCTTGCCAAGACGGCGGAAGAAGTCGACAAATTAATCGAAGCCTCCGAACGTTCCGGCAAATTAATAGCGATCTTCCAGCAATCCCGTTATCAGCATGCGTTTACGAAGATCCGTGAAGTCATCGAGTCCGGCGTGCTTGGACGCATTGTACAAGTGAATTTCACGCTTAACGGCTTCGCCCGCCGCTGGGATTGGCAGACGCTGCAGAGCAACAACGGCGGCAATCTGCTCAATACGGGTCCGCATCCCGTTGATCAGGCGCTGCAACTGTTCGGAACGGATATCATGCCGCAAGTAACCTGTATAATGGACCGCGCGAACACATTCGGCGACGCGGAGGACTATGTCAAGCTCATTATGAGAGGCCAAGGACGTCCGACGATCGACCTTGAAATTTCCTCATGCTGTACTTACGGTCGCGAGCCATTCAACATTCAAGGCACGAACGGCGGCCTCCGCGGCACGGCGCAGCAATTGGAATGGAAATATTTCAAGCCGAAAGAGGCTCCCGAGCAGCAACTGATCAAAGAGCCGCTGTTCGGCAAGGACGGTCTTCCCGCCTATTGCAACGAAACGTTAATCTGGCATGAGGACAGCTGGAGCTTAGCGCTGGAAGAGGGCAAAACGCCGTTCGAGGATATGACGGAAAAGGTCTACATGATGCTGTATCGATCGATTACCGAGGGGGCGGAGCTGGAAATTACGCCTCAGCAGGTCCGCCAGCAAATGATGGTCATGGAGGAGTGCCGCCGTCAAAATCCGCAAATTTACGGATAATTAGCCATTTATAATCCTTTTATTCACCAAAGCGACAAACATTTATGACAGAATGATGAGGGTTGGTTTGACGAACCGCAAATCATGGGCACAATATGGTAACCTTATATAGGTAGTTCAAAAAGTCCGCTTTTGATCACGAAGTATGCCACGAAGCCTACTCGACATCGAATATGGAACGCAAGCGAAACTTCCGGTGCTCACGTAGCTTCCACTACGCTCCGCTCCTCAGTTTCTACTTTCATTCCATCTTCTCGGTGCTGAAAACCGAACTTTTTGAACACTCACTTTAAGAAGTGAAATTACTTTAGGGGGAGTGTTACCGTCATGCGTGTCCAAGGCAATACGGTTAGTGTCGAACCAATTCCAACTTCAGTCACGAAGGTACTCTTCGAAACGATAAAAATTGGCATCATCAAGTCGAACCTCATCGCGATGGTCGCAGGCCTTACCATGGCGCTGTTCGTTCATGACATCCCGTTTATGGATCGGATCGGCAATATCGCGTTGGCATTGATCGGTTCAGCGCTCGTGATCGGCGCAGCCGGCATCTTCAATAACCTGTACGACCGCGATATCGACAGTATTATGGATCGGACAAAAAACAGGCCGACCGTTTCCGGCATCATCGATACTTGGAGCGGACTGATTATGGGGGGCTGGATCGCGCTCGGCGGTCTTGTCGCGCTGTATATCGCTTCTCCGCTATCCGCTTTAATGGGGTTTCTGGGACTGTTCCTCTACGTTGTGCCTTACACCATGTGGACGAAGCGCAGAACCATCTATAACACGGAGGTTGGAAGCTTGTCCGGCGCAATGCCTCCGCTGATCGGCTGGGCCGCGATTTCTCCGGATATTTTTCATCCCGGCGCCATTGCGTTGTTCGTGTTGATGGTCATCTGGCAGATGCCGCATTTTTACGCCATCGGGATTCGCCGCATGGAGGAGTACCGGGCGGCTAACATACCGATGCTGCCCGTTGTCAAAGGAATTAAAAGAACATACGTGCAGATGAACGTGTATTTGGTTGCATTGTTTATGAGCAGCTTCTTGTTCTGGTCCTTTAATCCTTACATTGCCATTGCGAATGCGCTCCTGAGCCTGGGCTGGCTCATACTCAGCATTAACGGTTATCGGCGGAAGCAGGAAGAGAAATGGGCACGTTCGATGTTCATATTCTCGCTTAACCACATAACCGTGCTGCTGCTTTTGATCGTCGGCTACTCCGTGGGCGCTCCATTATTGTAAAGCCAGCAAAGAGCCAACCAACCTTGAACTGCTCCCCGTCAAGTAGACAGTACAAAAAAATAAAGATCTATGAAGCGGCCTTAGCCCTATATTCAATGGGACTGAGGCCGTTTAGTTTTTTCTGTAATCGTTCGTAATTGTAAAAGCGGATATAATCATCAATGTCGTTCTTTAGCTGTTCAAAGGTCTGGTATTTATGTAAATAGTACTTTTCACATTTCAACGTTCCCCAAAAGGATTCCATAGGTCCATTATCAATACAACGCCCAACTCGTGACATGCTCTGCTTTAGCTTTGCCTTATCCAACATTCTCTTAAAACCCGGAGACGTGTACTGGAAGCCCCGATCACTATGAAGGAGCGCTTTGCTCTTTGGTGCTGCCTTTAGCGCCAACTTTAATGTTTTAAACACGAGCGGATTATTATTGGAATGCCCCAGTACATAAGAAACAATCGATTTATCATGAAGGTCGAGAATTGCGCTTAAATAGGCTTTCTGACCATGGCCATACTTAAATTCAGTGACGTCCGTCAGCCACTTTTCGTTCGGTGCTTCCGCCTGAAACTGACGGTTTAATACGTTCTCAGCAACATGTTGCGGCGTAGAATGCTCATATTTCTTTTTCTTCCTACGAATAACGGATTGAATCCCTTTTATCTTCATCAGACGATACACGCGTTTATGGTTAATCTGCTTCTCCGTTTGTCGACGCATATGCAGCGTCAATTGACGGTAACCGAAGGTGCCTTCAACCTTCTCATACAATGCCATCATGACCGCCGTCAGGTCCTGGTTCTCCAATTGACGTTGGCTAGGCTTGTGATTGAGCCACTTGTAATAACTTGACCTTGGAATCCCTGCAACCTTGCACAGAAGCTGTATGCTAAGCGATTCTGCCTGCTGCACGGCTTGGATAGCGAGGTAAATGTTTTCCTGTCGATGCCCGCTTAGCGACGCCTCCTTTGAAACTCCTGTAACTTTTTTAAAAAAGCATTCTCCGCCCGAAGCCGCTCATTTTCGTACTCCAGTTTCTTCATGGCGAGCTTTTGCTGATCGGCCTCGGTTAGCTCTTCAGGTGCCTTCGTGCGCCCTCTACCATCGCGTAAAGCGTTCTCGCCATCTGCTTCGTACTTCTTTACCCAACCATAAACTTGCTGATAAGAAACGTGATACTTTTCAACTGTTTTTTGATAGTTTCGATTTTGCGAAAGGCAATACATTACGATGTCCATTCGTTCTTCCCAAGTCGTTTTCCGTCCCTTTGTCATAGCGGCTCCGCCCCCGTTCTTATACGGTCTTAGACCGCTATGACTATTATACTTCTTAATCCAGTTTCGGAGTTGAGTACGGCTTGCCATACGGTACTTCCTTATGATTTCATTCTGTGAGTACTTTCCAGATAGATAATCTTGAACCGCCTGAAGTTTAAGTTCCGCTGAGTAGCTCTTATTCTCTGCACGACATGCTAGACCTTCGACTCCGTACAGTTTATAACGACGTTGCCATTCCTTTAAAGTACTGACGTTAATGTTATATTTACAGGCGATCTCATTACGTGATCCCTGTCCTGCTTCATGCTCCTTCAAAATGGCTAATTTCTCTTCCACACAGTACTCATTTATTTTGGACATGAAAAAACTCCCCTTGATAAACAGGTTTTATTATTTCACCTGTCTACCTAAAGGGGAGCATATCA
>NZ_MXQD01000090.1:0-20444 GCF_002165585.1 Paenibacillus sp. MY03
CCGCCTCCGATGCACATCGTCACGACGCCAATTCCGCCACCGCGACGGCGCAGCTCGTGGATGAGCGACACAGTCAGCTTCGTGCCGGTACACCCCAAGGGATGCCCGAGCGCGATCGCTCCTCCGTTCACGTTCACACGTTCGGGATCCAGCCCCAGCTCGCGGATGATCGGCACGCACTGGGCCGCGAACGCTTCGTTTAGCTCGAACAGGTCCACCTGCTCCTTCGTGATGCCCGCTTTCGCCAGAGCCTTGGGAATCGCCTCGATAGGACCGATGCCCATCACCTCGGGTGCAACGCCCGCAACCGCGAAGCTGCGAAAAACGGCAAGCGGCCTCACGCCAAGTTCTTCGGCCTTCGCGCGGCTCGTAACGATGACGGCTGCTGCCCCGTCGCTCATCTGGGAGGCATTGCCCGCCGTCACCGTTCCTTCGCGAGCGAAGGAGGGCTTGAGCGGAGCCAGCGTCTTTGGCGTCGTCTCCGGTCGAACCCCCTCGTCGACTCTAAACACGAATGTTTTCTCCCAAGGACGACCTGCATCGTTCGTGCCGGAGCGTGTAGCGGTGACCGGAACGATCTCATCCTCGAAGCGTCCCGCCGCAATCGCGGCCGCCGCTTTCCGATGACTGCCTGCCGCGAATTCATCCTGCTCCTCCCTGGATACGCCGTACCTTCTGGCGACCTCCTCTGCCGTATGGCCCATTCCCATGTATACTTCCGGCATGGCATCTACAATTCCGGGGTGCGGTGACACACGGAAGCCGCTCATCGGCACGTGGCTCATGCTCTCCACGCCGCCGGCGACGACAACGTCCGCTTCACCTAGCCGAATGCGTTCGGCGGCATACGCGATAGACTGCAGCCCCGAAGCGCAGAAGCGGTTAATCGTAACCGCCGGCGTGGTGACCGGCAGCCCTGCGTATAGCGATACGATGCGCGCCATATTAAGCCCTTGCTCGCCTTCCGGCATGGCACAGCCGATGATGACATCCTCGATGGATGTCGGATCAAGCTGCGGCACTTTCGCCAGCGCCCCCAGCAGTACGGCCCGCCCCAGATCCTCCGCGCGAGTCTCTGCCAGACTGCCTTTATTCGCCTTGCCTACCGCCGTCCTCGCCGCAGCGACGATAACGGCATCTCGCCCTGACTGCGCGAACGGCGAACCCGGCAACGATTGCTCGGTCCCCATAATCAAATGCTCCTTTCGCAAAACGTAATTGTTCGGTCTCGCCGACTTATTCGGCGGATTCGACCGCCGGGCGGACCTGTAAGTCGGTCTCGCCGACTTATTCGGCGGATTCGACCGCAGGGCGGACCTGTAAGTCGGCCGCGCCGACTTATTCGGCGGATTCGACCGCCGGGCGGGCCTGCAAGTCGGCCGCGCCGACTTATTCGGCGGATTCGACCGCCGGGTGGACCTGTAAGTCGGCCGCGCCGACTTATTCGGCGGATTCGACCGCCGGGCGGTCCTGTAAGTCGGCCTCGCCGACTTATTCGGCGGATATGGCTCCCGGACGGTCCATTAAGTCGGCCTCGCCGACTTATTCGGCGGATTCGACCGCCGGACGGACCTGTAAAGCGGTCTCGCCGACTTATTCGGCGGATTCGACCGCCGGGCGGACCTGTAAGTCGGCCTCGCCGACTTATTCGGCGGATATGGCTCCCGGACGGTCCATTAAGTCGGCCTCGCCGACTTATTCGGCGGATTCGACCGCCGGACGGACCTGTAAAGCGGTCTCGCCGACTTATTCGGTGGATTCGACCGCCGGACGGACCTGTAAGGCGGTCTCGCCGACCTATTCGGCGGATTCAGACGCCGGGCGGGCCTGTAAGTCGGCCTCGCCGACTTACTCGGCGGATTCGACCGCCGAGCGGGCCTGCAAGTCGGCCTCGCCGACTTATTCGGCGGATTCGACCGCCGGACGGACCTGTAAGGCGGTCTCGCCGACTTATTCGGCGGATTCGACCGCCGGGTGGACCTGTAAGTCGGTTACTTAGATTGGTCGAGTTCACTTTTTAGTAGTACAGTAATCGACGTGGTGGAAGTGCGTAGCGACTACAGTCGCTCGAACGCCGCCTTTTAGACGCTACACACGTTAATAGCGCCAATGGCAGCACATCTCAGCTACTTTTCGCCCTATAGGCGTTAATAACGCCTATGGCAGCACATCTCTGCTACTTTTCGCCCTATAGGCGTTAATAACGCCTATGGCAGCACATCTCTGCTACTTTTCGACCTATAGGCGTTAATAACGACTATGGCAGCACATCTTAGCTACTTTTCGACCTATAGGCGTTAATAACGCCTATGGCAACACATCTCAGCTACTTTTCAACCTATAGGCGTTAATAACGCCTATGACACCACATCTCAGCTACTTTTCGCCCTATAGGCGTTAATAACGCCTATGGCAGCACATCTCAGCTACTTCTCACCCTATAGGCGTTAATAACGACTATGGCAGTACATCTCAGCTACTTTTCGACCTATCGGCGTTAATAACGCCTATGGCAACATATCTCAGCTACTTTTCAACCTATAGGCGTTAATAACGCCTATGGCACCACATCTCAGCTACTTTTCACCATATAGGCGTTTATACCGCCTATGGCAGCACATCTTAGCTACTTTTCGACCTATCGGCGTTAATAACGCCTATGGCACCACATCTCAGCTACTTTTCAACCTATCGGTGTTAATAGCGCCTATGGCAGCACAACCGAACGTGTAAGCTTCTGTGCAAAATCCTGCGGTTTCGACCGCCGGGCGGACCTACAAGTCGGCCTCGCCGGTCTCGCCCACAATCTCGCCGAGCCCGGCCCCTGCGGCCGCGACCGCTAGTTCCGCAGCGGCTTGCCTTTGGTCAGCATGTGGCTCATCCGCTCCTGCGTCTTGCTTTCGCCGCACAGGCTGAGAAACGCCTCGCACTCCAGATCGAGCAGATACTGCTCGCTCACCCGCGCGCCCTGGCGAACGTCGCCGCCCGAGAGCACATGCGCAAGCTTGCCGGCGATAAGCGCATCGTGCGCGCTAATATGGCCGGAGAGCCGCATCGCCTGCACGCCCATGGCGAGCACCGCTTTGCTCTCCCGGCCGCCGACGGCGACGCGCTCCTCCTCGGGCGCGGTGTAACCCGCGCGGTCGAGCTCCAGCACGAGCCGCTTCGCTTCCGCGATGCGGGCGTCCTGCCGGACGAGCGTCCGGTCCTGCGGGCGCAGCAGCCCCAACTTGGCGGCGTCATGGCCGCTCGTGGACGTCTTCGCCAACGCAATCGTCTCGAACAGCGCGTTCAGATGCGGCTGCAAGTCACCCGGCGTCGCCCCGCCTCTGCCAGCCCCCGCTGCCGCCGAAAGCCCCGCCCGCTGCATCGCCGAGATCGCCGCTTCCTTGCAGCCGCCACCAGCCGGGATCAACCCGACACCCGTCTCCACCAAGCCGAAATATGTCTCCGGCGACAGTAGGATGACATCCGCCGGCAAGCAGGCTTCGACGCCTCCGCCCAGCGTCATCCGGTGCGGGGCCGCAACGACGGGACGATCCAGCCTCTTGAGCCGGAGCATGCTGTCCTGGAAGAAGCGGATGATGTCCTCCACCTCTTCCCACTCCCCAGCCTGCGCCTCCATAAGCAGCAGCATGAGGTTGGCGCCGACGCAGAAATTCCGGCCTTCATTCGCCAGCACGAGCCCGCGCCAGTTGCGCGACACCTCCGCCGCGCTCTGGCGGATCGCGGACAGGACATCTCCGCCGATCGCATTGTTCGGCGAATGGAATTCCAGGCAGACGACGTCGTCGCCGATATCGATCAAGCTTGCGCCGGGCGTGCCGAGCACCGTACGTCCGTCCGCTTTTAGCGCCGCCAACGAAATGACGTCCGCCTCCTGCCGTTCCTCTTTCAATCCGCCGGAAGGCGATGCGTAGAACCGCTTACGCTCCGACGTCTCGTAGAAGGAGGCATGCCCCTCCCGCAGCCACGCCTCCACCCACTCCGGTACGCTCTCGCCCTCCTGTTTCATCCGCTCAACGGATGCCTCAAGGCCGATGGCATCCCACAGCTCAAACGGCCCCAGCTCCCAGTTGAACCCCCACTTCATCGCGCGATCGATATCGACGACGGATTCCGCGATGACACCCACTTGCGCCGCCGAATACAACAAAGTCGCCTTGACGGTCGACCAGGCGAACTGCGCGTATCGATCCTTCGGATTAGCGCCAAGCAGCGCTTTCGCCTTCGCCGCCGCCCCCTTCGCGGACTTCGCGGCGTCGATGACCGGCGAGGAGACCCGCACCTGCGGCCCGTACTCCATCGTCCCGAAGCGAAGCGACTCGATGCGGCTGCGTCCGTCCGCGTCCTTGCGCTTGCGATAAAAGCCGGCGCCGCTTTTTTCCCCCAGCCTTCCCGACGCCACCAGCTCCTCCAGCACTTGCGGCCTTGCAAAAACAGCCCGCTCCGCCTCGTCCTCGCTCCGTTCCCTCACGTTGTCTACAACGTGCAGCAGCGTATCGAGGCCGACGAGATCCAGCATGCGGTAAGTTGCGGTCTTCGGCCGGCCCAGCGCCGGACCCGTCAACGCATCTGCTTCCTCTACCGTAAGCCCGTAACGGATCGTGTCCGCCAGCGTGACGAGCATCCCGTACGTGCCGATCCGGTTCGCGATGAAGTTCGGCGTATCCCTGGCGACGACGACGCCCTTGCCCAGCCGGCTCACGCAGAGCTCCTCGAGCAGTTCCATTACCTCGGGCGCCGTGTCCTCCGTCGGCACGATTTCGACTAGCTTCATGTACCGCGGAGGATTAAAGAAATGCGTCGCCGCAAAATGCTCCCGAAATTCCTTGCTCCTTCCTTCCGCCATCGCGGCTACGGACAGACCGGACGTGTTCGTGGTGACGAGCGTTCCGGGCCGCCTTGCCGATTCGATCGCCGCGAGCACCTCCCGCTTGACGTCCAGCCGCTCGACGACCGCCTCGACGATCCAGTCCGTGTCGCCAAGCAGCGCGAGATCGTCCGTCAGGTTGCCCGGTCTGATCCGCGAAGTCCAAGACGAATCGTACAGGAGCGCGGGCTGGCTTCGGGCCATGTTCGCGACGGCTCTGGACGCCAAACGGTTGCGGACCGCCGCATCGTCCAGCGTCAACCCTTTGCCCGCTTCTTCGTTCGTCAGCTCTCCCGGAACAACATCGAGCAGCAGCACCCGCATTCCCGAGTTGGCCAAGTGGGCGGCGATTCCCGCTCCCATGACCCCCGAGCCGATGACGGCGGCGGTCCGGACGGCTGTCGCGCTCCTCCTTCGAGTCGTTGAAATCGACATCGCTTGCTTCACTCTCCTTTTGGATATTGTGTTACCTGCCAAATACGCTCTCCGCCAGCAGCTCCGCCACGTCCCGCGCTTCGACCTCCTCGTCCGCGGACAGGAAGCGGAGGCCGTCCTCCATCATGGTCAGGCAATACGGACAAGCGGAGCTAATAATGGAAGGCTTAACCTCCAGCGCTTGCGCCGTCCGGGCGTAGTTGACCCGGGTGCCGGAATGCTCTTCCATCCACATCAGACCGCCGCCGGCTCCGCAACACATGCCTTGAGGACCGGAACGCTCCATTTCGCGCACGTTAATGCCAGGTATGGATCTCAGCACGCTGCGCGGCGCCTCGTACGTGCCGTTATAGCGCCCGAGATAACAGGAGTCGTGGACCGTCACCCGCTCCTCCACGGCGAACCTCGTCTTCAGCCTCCGTTCCGCCACCAGCCTGGCCAGCAGCTCCGTATGATGTTCCACCAGCACGCCCGGCGACAACCCGAAGTCCGGGTATTCATTCTTGAACGTGTTAAACGTATGCGGACACACGGTCACGATATGACTAATCCCATATTTGCCTAATGTCGCGATATTCTCCCTGCACAGCTCCTGGAATAGCAGTTCGTTGCCAATGCGTCTGGCCGTATCGCCGGAGCTTTTCTCCTCATTCCCCAACGTTGCAAAATCGATGCCCGCATGCTTCAGCAGCCGAATAACGTCAAACAGCACTTTGCGGCTTCTCGTGTCGTAAGCGCCCATGGAGCCCGCCCAGATCAGCAGCGATGGCAGTTTCTCGCCGCGCTGCTTCCGCTCCGCCATCGTGTCAACCCGGATGCCCGTACGGCTGTAGCACTCTTCGATCCATGCGGCGCGCTCCGCACGCGGCAGTCCCCAAGGGTTGCTTTGGCGTTCAATGTTTTGCAGCGCCCGCTGGCCGTCTGCCGGAAGCCGCCCTTCCATCAGCACGAGATATCTGCGCATGTCGATGATTTTGTCCACGTGCTCGTTGCCGACCGGGCATTGCTCCTCGCAGTTCCGGCACGTCGTGCAAGCCCACAGCTCATCCTCCGTCATCACGTCGCCGATCAGCTCAAGGTCCTCCGCCTTCGCTCCGGCCTGTTTCGCCCATCCGGCCTTCTGCACATCCATCGTAGGGGCGATATTCGTCTTATAGGCGGCAAGCGGCTCCGCCTCGTCTCCATGACTGCCCCAGTCCGGCATGACGGAGCCCATGGCATGCGCGGCCGGCTCGGCGCCCTGCCATATCAGGCTGCCCGGCAGCCATGGCGACTTTGAGGTGATGGATGCCCCTTTCTCCGTGAGATGGTCGCGCAGCTTCACGATGAGATGCATCGGCGACAGCAGCTTGCCGGTGCTCGAAGCCGGGCACACGTTCGTGCATCTCCCGCACTCCACGCAAGCGTACAGGTCCAGCAGCTGCTTCTGCGTAAATTGCTCTACCTTGCCGACCCCGAAGCTCTCCGCCTCCTCGTTCTCCAAGTCGAGCGGGGCCAGCCTTCCCGGCGGCGTATTGCGGCGGAACCAGATGTTTACGGGCGCGATGATGAGGTGGAAGTGTTTGGACTGCGGAACGTACACGAGAAAGCTTAGCAGGATAACGAGATGCAGCCACCAGAAGGCTTCGAACCAGGCATGGGCCAGCGGGCTGCCCCGTGCGACCAGATGGCCCAGCAGCTCCGAAACAGGACCGCTGATAGGAGCGTACCGGGCTTCGACGACAGGTGCCGACCCCAATCTCTCGAAGGAGAGAGACAGCAGGATCGACAACATCAATCCCCCGATGAACCAGAGCACGATAGAGGGTTTCCATCCCTTTTTGAGCCGGGCCAGTTGCTCGCCGTACCTCCTATACCCGCCATAGACGACGGCCAGCAACACGAGGAACACGGTAACTTCCTGCAGCCAGGAGAACGGCCCGTAGAACGGAATCGGCAAGGCTTCGCCGCCGTTAAGCCCCTTCCATATGAGGTCTACCGCTCCGAACTGCAGCATGATGAATCCGTAAAAATAAACCAAATGCATGGATCCGCTTCGCCAATCATTCAGCAGCCGGCGGTGACCGAACATCTCGCTTCCGATCCCCGTTTTCCCGCCGCGGCGGACGTTTCTCCCCCGCCAACGACTCTCCTTGATTCCGGAACCGGGTTCGCCGCCAAGGCTATCCTGCAGAGCTTCGTCTTTGGCGGTCTTTCTCTCCAAGCCTCCCGGCCGATGCCGCTCGAACACGGCTGGCGCGCCCAGCTTCATATAGCCGATTCTTCGCCGCACGACAGCCGAGAACATCCAGACGGCCGCCGCGACGAGCAGCGCGAACAGCAACCATCTCATCCACGACGCATTAGACCCGCCTACGGCCAGCAAGGCCGCAAGCGCCCTCTTCTCCGTCAATACGCCAATCTGCCCACCGACAGAAAGGAGCATTATCCATTGCCCTGCCACTTGTCAGCCCTCCCTTGTCGACCGATCCCATCTGGCTCCCCTCATCGCGGAGCTCTCTTGCTGGGACAAGCTTTTGAAGCGCTTTCATAAATATCCGCGGTCCTCCATTTATATGAACGGGATGGCGCGAACATGCTTTTTTCGGATGGCTCGCAAGGGGTCTAAAGCCGGCGGCAGCATCATAAGGTAGCACTGATGGACAGTGTGTTCCGACCGGAATAACATCAGTAAATCCAAGCTCGCAAGGGAGGTTGCCATGCAAACAATTGTGGTTCTTCTGAAACAAACCTTCGACACCGAGGAGAAAATAACCGTCACCCCTCAAGGCATCGAAGAACGGGATGCCAAGCTGGTCATTAACCCGTACGACGAATACGCATTGGAAGAAGCGCTTCGGATCAAAGAGCGCTCCGGCGGCGGCAACGTCGTCATTGTGACCTGCGGTCCCGAACGCGCGCAGGAGGCGATCCGTACGGCGCTTGCCGTAGGCGCCGACGAGGCGGTCCGCATCGACTCCGCCGGACTCGGCAGCGATAGCCACGCGCTCTCCGCGGCTCTGGCTGCCGTCATCGAGCCGCTGTCTCCCGACCTGCTGCTCGCCGGCTTGTTCGCCGTCGATAGCGGCTCCGGAAGCGTCGCTCTCCAAGTAGCAGAGCGGCTGGGCCTGCCCCATGCTTCCGCGGCCGTAAAGCTCTCGATCGGCAGCGCTGCGGAGCTTGGCGTCGATCCTGTCGGCAGCGCAGCGCTCTATGCGCTTGTGGAGCGCGACGTTGAGGGCGATACGGAGACCGTCGCGATTCCGCTGCCGGCGCTGGTTACGGCGCAACAGGGCTTGAACGAGCCGCGATACCCTTCGCTGCCCGGTATAATGAAGGCCAAACGAAAGCCGCTGAAGGTTGTCGAGCCGGACGAGATCGGGCTAGGCGGCGGCAAGGCGGGCGAAGCCGTCCGCACCCGCCAAATCTCCCTCTCCCCTCCCCCGCCTCGGGCGGCGGGCAAACGGATCGGCGGAGCTGCGGCGCAGCAAGCTTCCGAGCTTTTAAAGCTGCTCCAGGATGAAGCGAAAGTATTGTAAGCGGGTAACGGCAAAGCTTGGTGCGCTGCGGGGTATGGTGTGCTGTTGAGCAAGGGCACTGTTGAGCATGGTGCGTTGTTGAGCATGGTGCTCTGTTGAGCATGGTGCGTTGTTTAGCATGGTGCTCTGTTGAGCATGGTGCGTTGTTGAGTATGGTGGACTGTTGAGGAGAAGTGCTGTGTTTGAACGGGGAAGCGTAGGGACCGTAGCGGAGTAACTTTATTTCAATGACTTAAAGAAAATGACTTATAGAAGTGGGAGCAACAGCTCCCCTGTACGTATAGCTGACTTTCACATTGCTTCGAAAGGAGTCACGAATCATGAGCAGAACGGTATTAATCTACGCGGAGCGCCGTGATGGCGTTTTACGGCGAGTTGCCCTGGAGGCGCTTGGCGCGGCCAGACGCCTTGCTGGCAACGATGGCGCCGTGCATGCCATCGTAGCTTGCTCGGGCGGCGCTGCGGATGATGTCGACGCCTTGCTGGCGCGTGGCGCAGATGTCGTACATGTTGCCGACAATCCCGCCCTCCAAAGTTACACCCCCGAAGTTTACGCTGCCGTCTTGGGAGCGGCAATGACTGCAATCCGTCCAGACGCCTTGCTGCTCGGCCATACTGCGGCTGGACGCGAGCTTGCGCCTCGACTTGCCGCAGCCCACGGTGCCGGCCACATTGCCGACGTCACCGAGATCGAACTGTCCGGCGACGGGACCGTCGCCTTCGTCCGCCCGCTCTATGCCGGCAAGGCGTTCGAGCGGCGCAGCTTCGAGCCCGGCCATCCGTGGATCGTCACGGTGCGCCCTAACAATCTCCCGCCAGCCGAGCCGCTGGACGCTGGCGGCAGGAGCGGCACTGTCACCGAGCTGGCCTTCTCGGTGCCGCCGCTGGTGACGGCCGTGCGCGGTGTCGTGCGCCGCACGGCCGGCGGCATTGATCTCGCCGAAGCCGACATCGTCGTATCGGGAGGCAGAGGCGTGCGCAGCGCAGCGGGCTTCGAGCCGCTGCAAGCGCTGGCCGCGGCGCTTGGCGGCGCGGTCGGTGCTTCGCGTGCCGCTTGCGACGCCGGCTACTGCGACTATGCCCTCCAGATCGGGCAGACGGGCAAAGTCGTAACGCCGCAGCTGTACATCGCTTGCGGCATCAGCGGCGCCATCCAGCATCTGGCCGGAATGAGCCAGTCGCGTACGATTGTCGCCATCAACAAGGACCCCGACGCCCCCATCTTCAGCATCGCGGACTACAGCATCGTCGGCGACCTGTTCGAAGTCGTTCCGCTGTTTACCGCGGAGATCCATCGTACCCGATCAGCGGGTTGAAACGGTCGTTCCGCACGAACGTTTCTTACAACGCAGCCTCACTTCGTTCCAGTTAGGATTCTTTATTCATGAACTCACATGCACTCCGCCTTGCCTCTAACCCGATGTAACAAAAAACAGGCTGTCATCCAACTAGTCGCACTGGACGACCATTTGGATGACAGCCTTCTTTTTTGTCTCTAAGCGAAATCCGGCATCCGGATTTCCATGACGCAGTCCGGCGACTCGTACCAGTCGTCCCGCACCGCGTTGGTGACGGGGTAGGAGCGCATGAGGTAGCTCTCCATGGGCTCCAGGTGTTTCCGCAGACGGCTGAATTCCGTCAGCTTCGGATTCAGCCAGTCTTCCATGCCTTCCGCATCCAGCACGACCGGCACGTTAGGCTGCCAGACGGACATAGCCCCGGAAGAAGCAGCCGTCACCATCGTAAACGCCCGCACTTCCTCCCTGCCGTTTACATGACGCCAGCAATCGAAAATGCCGGGTATGCCAAGAATGGGCTGGTTCGGCACAACCGTGTGCATGACGCGGGGGTCGCGCTCCTGGCCGAACGTTTTTTGGCCGTAGAAGCCGCTGCAAGGAATGATGCAGCGCTGGCGCTTCAGCATGCGCTCCAGAAACGGCTTCTCCGACAAGGTGCTGTAATCCGTGTTCACGGAATCTTTCGCCCAGAACGGGAACAGCCCCCATCTTGCTTCTTGCAGGACCCTCGTGTCATGCCTGTCGTTCATAATAATGGTGACATTCTGCGTCGGGGTAATGTTGAACCGACCCTTGTGTCCCTTCATATTTTTGCGCACTTGGAATTGGTCCATCAGCTCGCCGATCTCCGCCGTCAATGAAAACCGTTCAATCATCACATTCACTCCTCACTGGATGCTTGCGTTGTTGACACCAGTGTTTGTTAAGTGAATGGAAATTATGCACAACGGAGGAAATAATCGACGCGCTTCATCTTTCACGCCGCCGATATTTCATGCCATGACCGATTAACACCATAAATGACTACGCTCGCCCTGCTAAGTAGTAAAACGTTTGCGAAACTTAAGAGGCGGCATGCCGGTATGCGCGGCGAACAGTCTGGAGAAATGCGGCGTTTGGCGGAAGCCCGTCTCTTCGGCGATACGCGCGATCGTCCAATCCGTCTTGATCAATAGCAGCTTCGCCTGATCCAGCCTGTAGTAGAGCAGATATTGTTGAGGCGTGCAGCCGAATACTTCCGTCATACAGCGCGTGATATAGTTCGTATGCAGCTCCAGCACCTCGCTCAGCATGGTGTTGCTGATGGTACTCCGGTAATTGAGCTTCAAATAGGCGGCGGCTCTCTCCGCGATCGACACCGCGGCCTTCGCCGCATCGGAACGCCAACCCTCGTCCATCATCTGCAACAGATGGAGGAACCGCTGTTGCCGGTCCCAAAATGCTCCGTGGGACGAGCTCTTGGCCGCTTCGTGCAGCTGAGAGAAGATCAGCTTGGCTTCGTCGGGATAGCTCAGCTTCATACGCTTCGGCACCCGTATCGCATACGTGTAATAGTCTCCCCGCAGCGTGCCCGGCTGGCTCCCCTGCGTCTCCTCCCAAGCTCCCGCCGCCTGGAAATGCACCCAATCGAACACCGTGGCTTCATTGCAGGGCTTGAAGGAGTAATGCCAGCTGTCCGGCCTCAGAATAAGCACGTCTCCGGGCGTCAGCGTCCATCTATTATTCTCTTCCGCGACATGAAGCGTCCCCTCGTTTACGAACAGCATGTCGAACACGCCGAGGTTCGTCCGGTTGGGATGCTCGTCTCCCGGCAAGTAAGTCGTACGGTTGGATTCGATAAAGAAAGGCAACGGCGGCGATCGGAACGTCACTAATAAATCGTCTGACAAAAAATCTCCCCCAGCATGGCAATCTCGTTGTTGTAGAAATTCTCCACCTTATTGTAATCGGCACCGAGCTAATCAACAACGACTTTTTCCGCGAAATGGTTCCTTCCCATCGGTCTCCGGGATGATTTTGCGTAAAAATTCGCCTTATCGCTTGACTCTCCCCTATACGTCACAGTTTACTATTAGAAGCACAAGCCTGACGCAACATATGGAAGGAGCGGTCGTTCCCTTGTACAAAATAGGCAAGCTCGCGGCAGATGCCGGCATTACGATCCGCACGCTGCGCTACTATGATCGAATGAACCTGCTCAAGCCGTCGCTCGTCTCGGAATCCGGCTATCGCTATTACACCATGGACGACGTTCTGCGCTTGCAGCATATCACGACCCTCAAGCATCTTGGCTTCACGCTTGCAGAGATTAAGGCAGTCTTCGAAGACGCAGAGCAAACAACGAGCAGAGTCGATGCCTGGAGACAAGCCATTCGCCTCCAAATCGAAGCCGTGCGCAACGAAGTCGATAGGCTTAATCTGCTGGACCGCATGTTGCATACGACGCTCTACACGTTGGAAATACGCGGAGATGTCAACGCAACCGAAGTATTAGGCTTCATTCAGCAGATGGCGCATCACCAGAAGATCGACAAGGATAACAAAATTCGTGCAAACCTTCGAAAGTCACGGTTCCAGCCGGAAGAGATCGAAATTTTGGAGGATCTTCCGCGACTGGATACGGACGACCCCCGTAATATGGCATGGGTCACCTTGCTTCGCGAAGTTCGCGAGCAGAGTCACGCTCCCCCGAATCCGAAGGTCGAGCATCGTCTCGCGGCACGGCTGGTCGATATCGGAGAAGACTGGTTCCGCGGCAGCGACGAGACGCTGGACAAGTATTGGGAGTGGATACTCCCCGAGCCGGGCAACGAAGCGAAGGTATTGGGGCTCGACTCCGAGACGATGGCGTTTATCGATCGGATCGTGGACAACTATTTGGCGAAAGTCCAACAATAAGATATAAAGGAAGGGAATCATCGTGAGCGAAACAATCGAACGGAAAGCGCCGCCTAAAGCGGAGAAGCCTCTGTCCAAAAATCGTGCTTGGCTGTACGTCATAGCCGGCGGAGGGCTTGAAATCATATGGGCCATGGGCTTTAAATACGAAGCCGTGCCCTCACTCGTCGTGCTGATCTCCCTGCTGCTCAGCTTCGACCTCATCATACGCGCCACCAAGGCGCTCCCTATCGGAACGGTCTACGCGGTATTCGCGGGCATAGGCACGGTCGGAACCGTCGTAGTCGAAGCCGTCATGGAAGGCGCCATCAGCGCCGCCAAGGTGGGCATTATTCTGCTATTGCTGCTCTTCATTATCGGATTGAAGCTTAGCGCTGGAGGGAGCGAACAGAAATGAACGAAGCATGGTGGTTGTTAATCGGAGCAGGCATGATGGAGATTGTCGGGGTCATCGGAATCAAGCGCGTCGCGGAGAACAATAACTGGACCAATAATCTGATCCTGATCGGAGGATTCATAATCAGCTTTCAATTGCTGCTCGGCGCACTGGAGACGATTCCGTTATCTACTGCGTACGCCGTATGGACGGGAATCGGCACGGTAGGGGCAGCCGTAGTGGGCATGACCTTCTTTAAGGAATCCAAGAGCCTGCTGCGCATCGTCTGCATTGCAGGCGTCATTGGCTGCGTCATCGGACTGAAATTAATTGGTTGAACACTTGCACGCTCACATAGCCGGATGCGCATGTCGGCTGCCGGACGTCGCCTCGGAGCTCTCCAGCATGGACTTTACCAGCCGCATATAATCCAGCGACTTCTGCCATTGCTGCCATTCCGGCTTCCAAGCGAAACGCCGGCCGCTTAGAGGAACCAACGCTTCTACGCGAGAAGGCAGCCGGCCGAACGCGCACATGCCGAATACGACGGTCATGTGAAAGTACAGCTCCAACGACTCCGGGTTCTCGTCGGCGACCAGCTTCTGGACGATATAGCCGCCTTCCCCGTCGGCCTGATCTTGCACAGTGATCAGGTGGAATTGCTGCGTCAGCTCCATGTCCAGCTCCTCCACATATACCGTGAACGACTCGAAGCGCGCCATTACCTCTCCATCGCACGAGTCCTGGACCATAAACCTCTGCAAATGCCGAATGATATCGCAACGCGTCTGAAGATAATGTTCGCCGGAGTGGAACTGTTGATGCCGGTTGGAGAAGCTGCGCAGGCACGCTTCTTCCACCAAGGCTTCCGTCCGTTCTTGCCGAGGCACCACGCAAACATCATGGACCGCGAGGCATGCAGACAGAAGTACGAGTCTAGACCAGCCCTCCTTGCGTCTCCCCTTCTCGCCTTGACTGCGTGGGGATTCCCCTCCTCCTCGAAGCATTTGCTCGATCTTAACATCTTCGATTCGAACGAGCGGCGGCATCAGCTTTTGCACAATGCACCTGCCACTATTGCCCCCATACGCTTGCCTTCTTCCTTCTCCTCGCCCGAAGCGTTGTATTCGAACTTCAGGCTGGGACATACGATCGACGCGCCACGCTCCTGCAGCTTTGCCTCGATCAGATCTACCGCCCCGCAATATACGGGATAGCTCGTGTCGCCGGAACCGAACGCCGCCGCTAGCTTGCCGGACAGGTCCAATCCATCCATATCCTCGTAAAAATCGAGGAATTCATCGGGCAGCTCGCCATCTCCCCATGTATATGCGCCTATAACGATAGCATCGTATTCCAGCAGCTCCGCCGGTTTGGCGTCATAGGCTTCCTTGCATACGACCTCGAAGCCCGATTCCTTGGCGCCTTGGGCAATCGCCTCCGCCATTTCTTCGGTATTGCCCGTCAAGCTTGTGTACAGCACGATGACCTTCGGCATCTGCAGGCTCCTCTCCCGAATCCAGCCGCACGTAATACGGCATGTTCTCTACTATATCTCGATCGACTGAACGCCCTGGAACAGCGTCGCCATATATAACTTTTCTCCTATCACGTCGACATCCGTCACGGGAAAGCCCAGCTTGACGGATATCAGGACGAGCCGATCTGCCACGTAAGCCAGCGAAAACAAGCCCTGATCCGTGCAGACATACACGTTCTTGCCCTTGGTGGTCACGGAGAAGATAAACTTCCCTCCGAATGTGATCCGGTCGAATCTGCCTTGCTTATCGCCGACAAGCAGCTCGCCCTCGTCGCTCGCGCCAATCAGATGCCCGCGGAATACCGCAAGACTGCTGACTCTCCGCTCCATCTCGAACTCCGCCCACTCATCCATAAACCGGTCGTACAGCGAGATCCCGGTCTCATGGCCGACAATGACGTACTGAGGCAGGTTGATAAAATCATAAATTCGTTTCCCCTCGCATGCCAGCAAGCCCCACTTGCTCCCCGTGCGCATCCAAAGTCCGTTATCCGTAGCCGCATAACGCGCGCCGCCGATGTTGCGGTATTGATAACAGGGCAGCGAGAGCCCGTCGTTCTCCCATTGCTCCCCCGTCCATTCGTAAAGCCCTTTGCTCGTGCAGGCGTGGAGATGCTCATGTTGAAGTTGAAGCCGATGAACGCTAGCCGAATCCGGCAGTCCTTGGCCAAGCTTATCCCAATTGGAATTTCCGTCTATTTCATATACGCCGTAACCGACCGAACCCGCATACACGCCGTACGGGGTCGCTTTCACCGACGAGAACGGGAACAGCAGCCAGTTCCACGGTTTATGGGTATCCGTTCGCATGGATTGATTTCCCCTTATATTATATTGATAATGATTATCACTTTCATAAACATGATAGCTACTCTCCGTTTTTTTGTCAATGCCTGGCGTTTGAAATGCGATGACGGCGTACTTGCCCGAGATCGCCCATTTTTCGTAAAAATAGTCGAGCGCCTAGCGATTCGGGCTATTGCACCCAATCACGAATGCCTATCCCGTCGTAAGATGGATAAACAACTAGGAGGTGCTTAAACTGAAACAACCATTCAAAAATAGAAACCGCTCCGCGAAGAAGCAGCTCGTCTTCGTTAGCAAATACAGCGGCGGCGGATCTTCCGCAAAACATAAACACACAGGCAAGAGAAACGGCAAGAAGAGAAAACGAATCGTCGTTCAAGCAACCGGCAGCGAAAATCGACAACGGCATCCCGACGACTGGATAGGCCCAATCGGACCGACCGGGGCAAACGGAGAAAATGGTCCTCAGGGGGAACGCGGGGAACGCGGCGAGCGCGGCAAAAAAGGCGATGACGGCGAACGCGGCAAACGTGGACATACGGGAGCAACGGGTCCAGCGGGTCCCCAGGGAATTCAAGGAATTCAAGGAATTCAAGGAATTCCGGGAATTCCGGGAATTCCGGGACTTCCAGGACTTCCAGGGCAGGCGGGTCCAATGGGCCCCGCAGGTCCAATGGGCCCTGCAGGCCCGGCTGGTGCAGCCGGTGGGCCACCCGGCGCGACTGGAGCAACTGGTGCCACAGGAGCCACAGGCTCACAAGGACCCGTTGGACCTCAAGGGCCTCAAGGCGCGCAAGGCTCGGTCGGCCCTCAAGGTCCCCAAGGTTTCCGAGGCGATCAAGGAGTTCAGGGACCTCAAGGCGCCGTTGGCCCTCAGGGACCTCAAGGTCCTGAAGGTCCTCAAGGACCGCAAGGCAATGCCGGGCCGGTCGGTCCACAAGGTCCGATAGGCATCGGTCTTGTAGGCCCGACAGGCGCTACCGGAGCGACAGGGGCCGTTGGCCAGCAAGGCGTGCCAGGGGTTCAAGGCCCACAAGGGAATGCCGGGGCAACTGGAGCGACCGGAGCAACCGGGGAGACTGGACTCCAGGGACCTGTCGGACCCCAAGGACCGCAAGGCAATGCTGGACCTCAGGGGACGCAAGGAGTAGCTGGACCTCAAGGGCCGCAGGGACCGCAAGGACCGATCGGAGCGACTGGCGCAGCCGGTCCGGCTGGACCTACCGGGGCCAATGGTCTCTCTGGCACTAACGGTGCTACGGGAGCAGCCGGAGCTACAGGTGCGACCGGGCCGACGGGCGCCGACGGAGCTGTAGGTGCGACTGGAGCGACAGGCGCTGACGGGGCTACGGGCGCAACCGGACCGACTGGCGCTGACGGGGCTACGGGCGCAACCGGACCGGCAGGCTTTGGGGCTACGGGCGCAACCGGACCAGCGGGCGCTGACGGAGCTACGGGCGCAACCGGACCGACGGGAGCCGACGGGGCTGCAGGTGCGACGGGAGCGACTGGCGCTGACGGAGCTACGGGCGCAACCGGTCCGACGGGCGCCGACGGAGCTGCGGGTGCGACGGGAGCGACTGGCGCTGACGGGGCTACGGGCGCAACCGGACCGGCGGGCGCTGACGGAGCTGCAGGTGCGACGGGAGCGACTGGCGCTGACGGAGCTACGGGCGCAACCGGACCGGCGGGCGCTGACGGAGCTACGGGCGCAACCGGACCAGCGGGCGCTGACGGAGCTACGGGCGCAACCGGACCGACGGGAGCCGACGGGGCTGCAGGTGCGACGGGAGCGACTGGCGCTGACGGAGCTACGGGCGCAACCGGTCCGACGGGCGCCGACGGAGCTGCGGGTGCGACGGGAGCGACTGGCGCTGACGGGGCTACGGGCGCAACCGGACCGGCGGGCGCTGACGGAGCTGCAGGTGCGACGGGAGCGACTGGCGCTGACGGAGCTACGGGCGCAACCGGACCGGCGGGCGCTGACGGAGCTACGGGCGCAACCGGACCAGCGGGCGCTGACGGAGCTACAGGCGCAACCGGACCAGCGGGCGCTGACGGAGCTACAGGCGCAACCGGACCAGCGGGCGCTGACGGAGCTACGGGCGCAACCGGACCAGCGGGCGCTGACGGAGCTACAGGTGCGACGGGAGCAACTGGCGCTGACGGGGCTGCAGGTGCGACGGGAGCGACTGGCGCTGACGGAGCTGCAGGTGCGATCGGTCCAACCGGTCCGACTGGACCTACCGGAGCCGACGGGGCTACCGGTGCAACTGGTCCTACGGGCGCTGATGGAGCAACAGGCGCCGCGGGTCCAGGTACTATCATTCCTTTCGCTTCCGGCTTGCCTCTTGTGCTGGCATCTACGGTAGGCGGATTGGCGTCAACAGTTGGCCTTGTCGGTTTCGGCAATAGCGCTCCCACCATTCTGATAGCGGGTAATAGCATCGATCTGACAGGCGGCGCCGGCACGTTGTTGAACTTTGCATTCTCCGTACCAAGAGACGGTATCATCACATCGATAGCCGCTTTCTTCAGCACAACTTCGGCCCTCTCCCTTCTTGATTCGACGGTTACCGTCAGCGCTCAACTGTTCGGCACCCCTGTACCAAGCAATACGCTGACAGCCATTCCCGGAACCGAAGTTGCCCTCTCCCCTCCATTGACAGGCAGTTTGGCCATTGGCCAGCCATTGGATGGCTTGTTGACAGACCTCGCTGTTCCAGTAACAGCAGGAACAAGGCTATTGCTGGGCTTTACGATCACGACAACTGGCTTGACCCTTGTCAATACGGTCGCCGGATATGGAAGTGCGGGCATTACGATCGAATAACGACATTCTCAAAGACCAATAAGCCGTAGAATCGGCTTATTGGTCTTTTCCCCATTTTTTATCAGCATATGAACGTATGGACATCATCTATGAACATATACAGGTTGTTTTCTATTCCTCGAATTAGCCGGTAGATTCGCACATTTTTCTTACTTAATACTCGAAAATCTGAAACTTCTTCCCAAACGCACATACAAAATCCCCTACCACCTCGTACTATGAAGAAGCTCAAAAGGAGGTGTTTCAACTGGATAAACCAACAAAAAAACAACGACAAATCAAACTAGTGAATATGAAAAAGAAGAATAACAGTCAATCTATCAGTATTCATGCCAGCTCTTCCAACAAACACGGCAAGAAAAAAAGCTCCAAAAAAGAAAAGAAAGTCGTTGTCGTCAAACGTTGCAGAAGAGGAACGGTCGGACCGGTCGGACCAACCGGCGCCACCGGACCTACAGGAGCGACCGGCGAACGTGGACGCCGCGGCAAACGCGGTGATGATGGCAAACGTGGTGATGACGGCAAACGCGGCAGACCTGGCGCAACAGGTCCTGAGGGAGCCCCTGGTCCTCGAGGACTTCCTGGATTAGCAGGCGCGACGGGTGCCACTGGAGCTACAGGCGCAACAGGTACGATAGAGGGAGCATTATTTAATGTAATCGGAGAAGTGGGTTCGGCAGTCGTGGAGGTTGGCGAAGACCTGATCTTTGTATCCGACACGCTGGATATCACGGTTACCGAGGGCTCCGCAATCGTTCGTATCGAGGACCCATATCTTGGCGAGACGGGACCGACTGGTCCAACGGGAGCGGACGGCGCTACCGGAGCAACTGGGACAACCGGTGCCACGGGAGCTACTGGCGCTGATGGCGCGACGGGTGCAACAGGTGCTACTGGACCTACCGGCGCGGACGGCGCTGCGGGAGCGACTGGAATGACCGGTGCTACGGGAGCTACTGGCACAGATGGCGCAACGGGTGCAACCGGAGCTACTGGGCCTACTGGTGCGGACGGCGCTACGGGTTGGACTGGCGCTACCGGTGCTACGGGCGCTGATGGCTCGACGGGTGCTACCGGAGCTACTGGAGCGACGGGCAATGATGGCGCTACGGGTGCAACCGGAGCTACCGGAGCGACAGGCAATGATGGCTCGACGGGAGCAACAGGTGCTACTGGAGCGACGGGCGCGGATGGTGCTACTGGAGCCACTGGAGCTACTGGCGCAGATGGTGCTACTGGAGCCACTGGAGCTACTGGCGCAGATGGTGCTGCCGGGGCGACAGGCGCTACTGGCGCAGACGGTGCTACCGGAGCAACGGGAGCTACTGGTGCAGACGGTGCTACCGGAGCGACAGGCGCTACTGGCGCGGATGGCGCTACGGGTGCAACTGGAGCTACTGGATCAACCGGTGCAGATGGAGCTACGGGTGTAACAGGACCAACTGGCCCTACCGGAGCTGACGGCGCTACTGGAGCTACTGGCGCAGATGGTGCTACGGGTGCAACAGGACCAACTGGCCCTACCGGAGCTGACGGCGCTACTGGAGCTACTGGCGCAGATGGTGCTACCGGAGCGACAGGCGCTACTGGCGCGGATGGTGCTACCGGAGCAACGGGAGCTACTGGTGCAGACGGTGCTACCGGAGCGACAGGCGCTACTGGCGCGGATGGCGCTACGGGTGCAACTGGAGCTACTGGATCAACCGGTGCAGATGGAGCTACGGGTGTAACAGGACCAACTGGCCCTACCGGAGCTGACGGCGCTACTGGAGCTACTGGCGCAGATGGTGCTACGGGTGCAACAGGACCAACTGGCCCTACCGGAGCTGACGGCGCTACTGGAGCTACTGGCGCAGATGGTGCTAC
>NZ_MXQD01000091.1:0-17790 GCF_002165585.1 Paenibacillus sp. MY03
CCTCCGAAGGCGTATCCCGTTCTTGTCGGAGCTTCCGGCGCTTCCACGGTTTCACCGTGCTCCACCGTCGCTGCCGCCACCGCATTGCCGCCGTTGCTCTCGAAGCTCACCGTGTACACGTTTGTCGTCCACTTCGAGTACAACGTCACGTTGCCCGTCACCGCAGTAGTGAATACATACGGCTCCATCAGTTCCTCGTCGATGTACCAACCTCCGAACGCGTATCCCGTTCTTGTCGGAACCTCCGGCGCTTCCACGATTTTGCCGTGCTCCACCGTCACTGTCGCTACTGCATTGCCACCGTTGCTCTCGAAGCTCACCGTGTACACGTTTGTCGTCCACTTCGCGTACAACGTCACGTTGCCCGTCACCGCAGTTGTGAACACATACGGCTCCGTCAGTTCCTCATCGGTGTACCAACCTCCGAAGGCGTATCCCGTTCTTGTCGGAGTTTCTGGTGCTTCCACAGTATCACCGTGTTCAACCGTCGCCGCCTCCACCGCACTGCCGCCGTTGCTTTCGAAGCTCACCTCATGCGTCGATGGCGCAAACTTCTGCACCCGATGGTTTCCCGTCTCGGTCACGTAGACGTTGCCGGCCCGGTCCACCGCGATGGCGGCAAGCCCGTAGAACTCGCCTTCGCCCTTCCCCGGCGCCCCCCAACTCGCTATCAATTCTCCGTCGGAATTAAATTTCTGAATTCGGCTGTTA
Source organism: Paenibacillus sp. MY03 (assembly GCF_002165585.1). Classification (NCBI taxonomy): domain Bacteria; kingdom Bacillati; phylum Bacillota; class Bacilli; order Caryophanales; family Paenibacillaceae; genus Paenibacillus; species Paenibacillus sp. MY03. The sequence goes on from NZ_MXQD01000091.1 coordinate 712, forward strand.
ACCCCGTCCGTCACGAACAGATTGCCTTCGCCATCCACCGCCATGCCAGAGATAAATCCGAAAGCTCCGCCCTCCGGCTCCCCCCAGCTCTCTTGCAGATGCACCCCGTCCAAATTGAAAGTCTGGATGTTCGTCGAATCGCCCGAATAGACAATTCCTCTTGCGCTATCCACGGCGATGGTAGTTGGACGGAAGTAGAAGCTGCCCGGGCTCATCGCTCCTTCCATCTCCAGCACCTTCTCGCCCGATGCGTCGAACTTGGCAATATGATAGGCGCTTGTGTTAGCCACATAAATATATCCTTCGGTATCCACCGCGATTTCCCCGGGATTCGATAGATACGACCATTCATTCAACTGCTCGACTACATTAGTCGCGGGATCGAATCGCAGCAGCGCGCTGTCGTTGGTCATGTAAAGACGCCCCTGTGCGTCAACCGACAGTCCGTAAGGAGAAAAGTAGGAGCCCTCGCCGTCTCGCGCCGCGAGGAACTCGTAGCTTTGATCGAATAGCTGAACGCGTCCGTTGCCCTGATCGGCAACATAGATGCGCCCATCGGAGTCGACGGCAATGCCTTCCGGAATAAAGAACTGACCTTCGGCAGAGCCGAACGATCCCCATACGGCTTGAGACTCAAGAGTATCCGCATCCAGCTTCTGAACGCGCCGATTGGAAGTATCGGCCACATAGACGGAGCCGTCCGCGGCAACGGCAATGCCCTGCGGCGAATCGAATTCTCCGGCTCCGATACCGTATGAACCTTGGCTGGCCAATACTTCGAACGATGCATCCATAACGAAGACCGCATTCTCGTCGTAATCCGTCACATAAATATGTCCGGTTTCGTCGACTGCAATGCCTTGCAGGCTATTAAACTGCTCCCCCCCTTCCAACATGCCTAGATACGCTCCATAGGCGTTCATTTTCACAATGCGGTTATCGCTGTCCAAAACGAATACATGGCTATCGCCATCCAAGGCGACATCGGCGATGTCTTCGAATAGATGCTCAATCTCGCTTGAGTCGTAGAAGCTCGTCCATTCCTCTGTATGGTCGGTTGCCGTGTCCAGCAAGCGAAGGCCACCAAGATTATAGTCGGCTATATAGACCGTCTCGCCCTCTGCATCCACGGCCATCCCCGACACATACATGCCCTCAATCTGCCAAGTATCGACAAACGCCGGTTCGGTCATGTCGATCTTGTACACGCTCTCTCCGCTGCCGGCGTATACGAATCCTTCGCCGTCCACGGCAATCGCTCGCGGGGCAAACGCATTATCGGCTTGCCATTCGGCCAATACCTCTCCTTCCGGACTCAGCTTGACGATTCGGTGTCCGAGCTGCTCCGCGGCATAAACGTTGCCTGCCCCGTCTGTCGCCACATCCATCACCTGGTCGAAATAATAGGCGCCTCCAGGAAACAGCCCGTCGAAAACATACGACTCTTCCGGCTCCGGCTCGGCCGCCGCCTTCCCCGGCATCCCCCACCCCGCGCTGCCCGCAAGCAGCAAGACGAGAGCCCATATTCCCGTTCTCCTCATTCCTCTTCCCAGCTTCAAATCCACGCACAACCTTTCTCGGATACCTATCTCCCTATTCCACATACTAGCACCAGGAATTTCGGGATCATATTAACCAAAGTTAGTTCCTTGTCGAGAAAGGCCGTTTTTTCTTCGTTTTTGTCGCGTTAAGGGGATACGGCTGTCGCCGTCCTCAGGTAGGGCAGCCCGTTTTATTCTGAAAATGATAGGGTCAAGTATGAAGAAAACTTCTACTGTCATTTAAAAAATCTCCGAACCCGCGTTGCCCGCGATTCCGGAGATCTAGTCGTTTTACGCTAATTCTCGAAGTCCTCTCTCACAAGATCCGAGTTGATGCCGATCGCCGCGCGACTGCCTTCTCCAGCTGCGATAGATGTCTGGGCCGGCGCGATTACGGAGGTATCGCCCGCCGCATATACGCCGGGGATGCTTGTGCGGCCCAAGTTGTCCGTCTCTATGCCTCCTTGCCCGTTTATACGACAGCCCAGCATTTCGCCGAAAGGCGCAGCCTGCCGCCAATAAGGCGAGATGAAGCCTCCCGAGCGCTTCGCTTCCGTCCCGTCGTGGAACCGGACTGCTCGCAGTTTGCCGTTGTCTCCGACCAGCTCGGCGATTTTTTTCTCCGTCACAACTACTCCTCTGCCGCTTAGCGCCTGCGCCTCCAACCTGCCAAGCGATCTCGAGGAACCGTTCGTGCAGACAAGCAGGTCACGGCTCCATTGATACGCCAGACGAGCCAGCGAGAATGCGTTCGATCCTTCTGCGATGACGACGAGCGGCCCATCCCGGAGCTCCCATCCGTCGCAATAGGGGCAATTGAAGAGACTGCTGCCGTAAAACTCCGTCACTCCCGTAATTTTCGGCAATGTCTCCTTCAGTCCAGTCGCGAGCAGCAGTTTCCTGGCCCGGTAGGTTGCTCCGCCTCGGTCGCGCAGGAGGAAGCCTGAACCATCCAGTGGAGCCACCGCCTCGATCCGGCGGTCAACCGGCCAGACGGAGGGATAACGGGCGAGGTCCCGCCGGGCGAGCACCCTCAGCTCTTGCGGCGTCGCGCCATCCCGTGTCATGAAACCATGCGTATGTCTTGTCACCGCGTTACGCGGCGAATGGTCGTCGAACAACAAGACGCTCCGTCTGGCTCTGCCGAGCATCAACGCAGCGTTCAGTCCTGCCGGTCCTCCCCCGATAATGGCGCATTCCGCTTCCACTCCGCCACCGCCTTCCCTCTTCCCATCCGTCATCTGCTATACAGCAATCTCTTATGTATATCGCGAGAAGGCTGCCGACATGCATGCATACGATGGGAAGGAAGCCGCAATGGCTGCTGTCGGCCCCGCTGGAAACGCGAGGCTGCCATCTAGCTGATCATAGGGATCACGATCCTGACCAAATCCCGGCAAACATTAAACATTCGCAGAGTTTCAAGTGGGGCGTACCAGCGTAAATCTCTCGCCTAGCTTTGCATAGTCATTCCCTGCCAATCGGCTTACGGGCTTTAACGCTTCCGGATCGATACGCCCGTTATTGTACAGCTTCTCGTCAATATGGAACCTGACGACGCGGCCGATGAGCAGGTCGGTCGACGGTACGCCGGCATCTCCGATAAGCGTACCGCCAAGGGGGATGGCTTGCTCCAGCACGCATTCCAGACGGATCGCCGCCTCGGCTACGCCGGGCACGGTGATGATCTCGCTGACAACTGGAGTCAATCCCGCCAGCTCGACCTCGCTCACATCCGGAGGCGCGGGGGCCGCCGTCACGTTTAACGCTTCCACATAACGCTCATCCGCGATATGCGTCACGAATTGCCGCTTCGCTATGGCATTGCGGGCAGTGTCCTTCTGTATGCCGCCTTTACGCTGCACCGATACCGCAATCATCGGAGGATCTGCCGCGACAATATTAAAGAAGCTGAAAGGCGCCGCATTTAACACTCCCTCCTCCGACAACGTTGTGACTAACGCGATCGGCCTCGGGATAATGCCGCCTATGAGAAGCTTATAATTGTCCTGGGTGCTCTGTCCCTCCGGATCGATCGAAATCATCGTCATATCGTTAATCTCCCTTCATTAAGCGCGATGCGCAAAAGGACGACCGTCTCCCGGTCGTGCCGGGATGAGCCGTCCTTTATATCGTAACCGATTATAGGAATGCCGAATATCCCCAGCCTGGATGCCTCATTCGATCGCAAAAGTTTGTTTAAACCACGCAGCAGCGGCATGCGCCTCCGCGCTCGTCAATTGGTGCCCGAACCGATCCCATCGCACTTCCACAACCGCCCCCGCTTCGCGAAGCAAAGCATCCAGCTCCTTCGTCTCGGCAGGCGGGCAGAGTGGGTCATTTTCTCCTGCCGCTATGAAAACAGGCACGCCCGATAAATCCGGCAGCTTTATGCCGCGAAGAGGAACCATGGGATGAAGAAGGATAGCGCCCTTGAGCGAATCCTTGTAATGGAACAACAGGCTTCCCGCAATGTTGGCTCCATTAGAGTAGCCTGCCGCCACGATATTGCTCCGATCAAATCCGTACTCCGTCGCCGCTTCCGCCAGGAACTCATGAAGCTCCCCAGTCCGGTATACCAGATCCTCGATGTCAAACACGCCTTCGGCGAGTCTGCGGAAGAATCGCGGCATGCCGTTCTCCAGCACGTTCCCTCTTACGCTGAGAACGGAGGAGCCCGGCGAGATCAGCTCCGCCAGCCCAAGCAGGTCGCGCTCTGTGCCTCCCGTCCCGTGAAGCATTAGCAGTATAGGCGCTTCCTCATTTTTGCCCTTGATATAGAGATGCTTCATCTTCACCGTCATTGTTCAGATTCCCTCCAATTCGCGTACCTCAAACGGTGTCAGCAGCTTCTCGATCTCTGCGCGGTTCTGTTCGTACCATTCGGGCAGCATCAGCTTCTCGCCAAGATGCTCCGCGTCTTCGTCTCGAGCGAAGCCCGGAGGATCCGTCGCGATCTCGAACAAAATTCCGCCTTCTTCCCTAAAGTACAGCGCGTTAAAATATTGCCGATCCACAATCGGAGTAGGCTGATAGCCGTTCGCGGCTACGTGGTTTCTCCAGAGCGCGTGCTCCGCGTCGTCTTTCGCTCTCCATGCGATATGATGCACCGTGCCGTGACCTCCATGGCCTGGGGCCATCGCGGTAGCGTTAACGTCAATGATGTTGCCGATGTCGCCAAAAGAACGATAACGAACGTAACCGACATCCTCGCCAACTTTCGTTAATCCCATAACATCCTGGAGCAGCTTGCCTGTCGACTCTGGCGCTCCGCTAAACAGAACCGCGCCTCCGAAACCTTTGATCGCTTTGTCCGTTGTCACGCCTCCGAACGACCATTTGCTATTGGCTCCTTCTGCCCGGGCGACGATCTCGCCGCGCAGCCCGTCTGTGTCAGCGAAGCCCAGGTACGTTTCGCCGAATCGCTGCGTCTCTTCCACTTCGACACCTAGCCTAGTCAAACGCTCACGCCAAAATGGCAGCGCACCTTCGGGAACAACATACGTCGTGATGCCGACTTGACCCGCTCCGATCCGGCCCCTGCGGGATTCCTCCCAAGGGAAAAACGTGATGATGGTGCCGGGACTGCCGCTTTGATCGCCGAAGTACAGATGGTAGACTTCCGGAGCATCGAAGTTGATCGTTTTTTTTACCAGACGCAGTCCCAGTATCCCGGCATAAAAATCGGAAGTGGCCTGCGGATCTCGTACGAATGCCGTAATGTGATGGATGCCTGCCGTTTGTGCACGATCCTCGAAGCTCGTTTGCCCTTGCGCGTTTTGGATTGTCATAGGAATCTCTCCTCTTTTTTCATAATATTTGTGAATCTTAAAATTAAGATATATGTTCGATAGAAGCAGTCCTTCCTGCCTAGTTTGGCTACTTGTAGGACTGCTGGGCGTACTTTCCTAATTTTTTGAGCAGGATGCTGGCCTGCGCCTTCTCTTCGTCGGTCAGACCGCCAGTCGCTTCTTCGATGCATATAGTATGCGCCGGGAACACTTCTTCTATAAATTTGCTGCCTTCATCCGTAATTTCGCCGTAGATCAGCCGCCGGTCTTCCTTGGATGCGCGCCTGCGGCACAGTCCCTTTTTCTCCAGCTTATCGATGACGTATGTGATGTTGCCGCTGCTCATCAGCACCTTACCGCCAATCTGCTGCAGGGGCTGAGGCCCGCGATGGTACAACATCTCCAATACGCCGAATTCCGTTCTGTTGAGACCGTAACTGCGAATATCCCGATCAATGTGGGCATTTACCCACTGACTAGCCCGCGAAAGCGCAATGTAGAGGTCCAGAGATACATTGGATTTAGCAGCGTTGCCTTGCGTCGATTGATGGGTTGAATGGTTGTCACTGCTCATATTCATCCGCTCCTTTCCTTCAATTTGCATTATCTTAAATTAAAGATATCAGAAGACGCGGCTATTGTCAACTATTTGATTGAAAGATAATTCCGTTTGGGAGAAACGCTCCGCTAACCCTAATAAGGCTTGCCCTATGTAAGACATACATCGTGTACACCTACTTAAGACCACCCTGGGCAGAAACCCCGGGGGAAGTCAGTCTTGTCGACTTAACGGCCGCCAACCGAATTGGACCGGCGGTAGTCCGTTCTCATCGACATACTCGCCACCCTCGCATCTCCTGAAAAGTAAAATCCCCGCTGCCGCACCTCATATGGCACAGTCGCGGGGAATGCGCATCCCCTTATTATGATTCAAAAAAGCAGATGGGCTGGACGGGTTGTCCAGCCATCCCGTACGCAGAGCTAATCCTGCAACGACTCCCCAGGTTACGCCTGCAACGGCTCCCCTGCCTTACGCCTGCACCGCGGCGGCATGTCCGTCCGCGGGCGGCGAGTCCAGTCTGACCAGCGCGTGTTTCTCCCACTTGCGGCTGCGCCAGCGGAAGTAGAAGATTACCGCGCGGACCCACTCGTCTGCGGCGATCGCCAGCCAAACGCCCGGCAGCCCCATATCCAGTTGGAACACCAACAGATAGCCCAGGGGCAAGCTCATGCCAATCATCGAGAAAACACCGACATAGAGCGGATACTTCGCATCGCCGGAAGCCCGCAGCGAGTTTACGATGACGATATTAATCGTGCGCCCTGTCTCCAGAATAAAGCTATAGAGCAGCACCTGCGCCCCCAGTCTGAGCACATCGGGATCATCCGTAAAGAAGCCGACGAGCTGCTCGCGGAACACCATCACAATCACGACGACGATCAGCGTCCCGATGCTGGCGGAGCGAACGCTCATCCAGACGCGGCGGTACGCAGCGTCCGGGCGCCCTTCGCCGACAAGACGGCCGACCATGATGGACGTGCCGATGCCGATCGCGAATGCGAACAGATAGATCAACATCGAAATATTGGATGCGTATTGCTTCGCCGCCAGCGACGCCTCGCCCAAATACGTCGTGTAAGCAAGGAAGACGATCTGGCAGCTATGGTACATTACCTGTTCCAGCGCGGAAGGGATGCCGATTTTTAAAATTTTGCCTACAAATTCCTTGGACAGATTTAAATAATAGCGGAACTGGATACGCACTTCCATAATGCGATACAGCAGCCAAAAGAAGACGACGACCGCGATAAGGCGGCTGCCGATCGTCGAGATCGCCGCGCCCTCCACGCCCAGTGCCGGCATGCCCCAGTTGCCGAAGATCAGCGCATAGTTGCCGATAATATGGATAACGTTCATGCCCAGCGCGACAAGCATCGCTTCCTTTGTAAATCCGTGCACGCGAATGATCGCTGCCAGCGAGTTGATAATCGCTTGCAGAAAAATCGCTCCGCCGACAATTTGCAAATAACTTTGGGCGTAGTCGTACACTTCGCCTTGCAGATTCAATGAACTCAGCAAGTAACCGTTAAATGCTACGAATCCGATACTCAGCACCACGCCGACGATCAGATTGAGCGTAACGGCGAGCGCCGATATTTTGGCCGCTTCAAAAAATTTCTTCGAACCGATATACTGAGCCACGACGATGGACGCCCCGTTGCCGATGACCTCCAGCAGCAATATGGCGATGTGCAAATACTGATTGGACGCGCCTACGCCGGACACCGCATTGTCCGAAATCTCGCTCAGCATAAACGTATCCGCGATCCCCATCATCATGAACAACGCCACTTCAAGGAAAATTGGCCACGTCAAATAAAACAACTTAAGATCCTTGGCCTTCTCTCCTCCGCCAAGAACCTGTTGTCCAGCAGGTTCACTCAAACTCTTCACCTTCATCCTATGTCTATTCTCTATTTGCGTCTGACGTATCGTAACATAGAATGGGGGCTTCCGCATACGGGAATTTGCTGGTTAACGAAACTTTCACGTTCCTTGTTTCGGAGAGAGGCTGCCGCCACGGAAAAAGCCCACGGCCAGCAGTAAAAGCGAGGTTCCTACACCCAGGATCAAATCCATGTACGGCCAATATTCATTCATCTGCTGGAAGTGATTGATATTGGGGGAAATCAGTACAGACATAGACACAAGAAGGACACCCGACGGCAGTATCATCGACCGGTATTGTTGAAGACGGAACAAATGGGCGAGTGTCATATGGAACACATAGAAGTACAACGAGGTCTTGATGAAGCTCGTCAGCAGCCACATAAAAGCCAGGATAACCTCGATCCGCTGAAGAAATTGGCCCACGTCGATCTTCTTCGCCAACGCATAGCTGGGATACATGTTTCTTGCGGCCAGGTCCTGACCCAAAATGGAGATGGACAGAAAAATAATGAGCGCTATGACAACTCCTCCGAACAGCGCTCCCTTCAAAAAGCTGCCCCGAATAGCTCCCGAATTATTGACATGGGGAATAACCATCAGCAGCACGCTAAGTTCGGCAAACGGGTAGGCCGTCGTCGACACGGCGCCTTGCATGACCGGACCAAGCCCATTCTCCATCACCGGAAGCAGCTTGCTCGTCTCTATACTTGGCACCAGGAATAGAACGAATACGATCAGGAACAGAATCAACACGGGAAAAAAAAATTCGCTCGTCCTTGCGATGCACTCCAATCCAAGATAAGCCGCCAAAAGGACGACGGCCGCATAGAAGATGTGGATGGCATGAATCGGCGTCTCCGGCATCATCTGGGTCGTCATGAAGTCGCCAATCTCCCGTACATGGGATGCAGACGATAAGAATATATAACCGAGAAAGGCACATGCTACGGCTCCCCCCAGCCATCTCCCAAGCACGCTCTCCGCATAATCCACAAACGTCCGTCCGGTATTGCGTTTCCCAACCGCGCTGTACAACAGGACGACGCCGATTCCGAAGACGATGCCCAGCAGTGCGGAAATCCAGGCATCTCGCCCCGCCGCTTGCGCCGGGACGGAAGGGAGGATCAGAATCGTGTCGCCGATCGTGATATAGATCGCAAGGAGCGCGAATTGTCTGCCGTTAATCTGCTCGAGGTTCTTCATCCCTCATTCACTCTCCTCAGGCCAAACGTCGTTTCTACCAGAATGTCGATCGGACGAAAGATCGCGGCAAGCCAGTCCATGGGATTGGGCAGCCCCGCGTCCAGCCCAACTCCCACCGAAATCCCCGTGCCGAGCGCAAGCAAGAAGCCGAACAGCCCTAACTCCTTCCACTGCCTGCTCCGCCACATGCGCGGTATCTCCAGAACGCATATACAAGCGGCTACCGCCGCGATTCCCACTATCGCCATCGACTTCCTACTCCTTCATCTCGTCGAGGAATGACTCCCCTACCGTTCCGATTCTTCTGATCTTCATATCGACTTTGAATGAAACTGTCAGCTCTTTGAAAATATGGTCCCATTCATTCTGGACGCGTTTCCAGTATGCCGGGCTCGCACGATGAATCGCTTCGCCGAAGCCGAACACGTCGGTTCCCAGCTTCTGCGCTTTGGCGACGGCTTGCTCCGCGTTCAGTTGCATCGTCTCCTCCGCCCGCTTCTCAATCTCCTCCAGCGAGTTCCTTCCCGTAAGATGCATGTGGCATTCGACGTCAGCGACATTCGCCTCCGAGCGCATAGTGACGACGACCTCGGGCTTGCCGTTTTTCACGCTGCCCTCCATTTTCGACTTCGATCGGATGACCTCGACGGCAAGCTTGCCCCCTTCGGGGCATTGTATCTCCACCATGGTACTTTTCAAACGATTCGTAATATCGCTAAAGCCCTTGCTCTCCGATTCATTTAACCATCCGATCAGCTTGTCGGAACGAAATACGGCAATGCCTTGGTATTGCAGTCTCGTCGGCGTATCCGGCGTTTTCAGATTTTGGAGCTGGCGCCCGACACTGGGATCGCCTTTTATCGTGATCCCAGTCAATGCGGGCTGTACGCCCTTATCGACGATCTCCGTGATGAGATCATCCAGCTGCACAGACACGGTTGGCGCCCAGGCACGTTCCGATACTTGAAGCGAGGAATGCAGCTTGGCGGCCGGAATTTTCTCCATTGGCGTGAGAATGCGCAAAACGTCGAACGCCTTATGACCTTTGGCCACAACGATATAGAAGTCCGTCCGCCCTTCCTGATCGCGAGACAGCAGGTCGAGCGACTTCCCCATCCCTTCCCGGGCAAGCGCCTCTCCAATCACGAAGATACGCAAATGGGCAAAATACAGCTTTCGCGGCGTCACCGTCGTCATTCTGCGGATCGCCTCTGCCATTGTATCGCCTGTTGCGTCGTATGTAGTCACCGGAGAAAAACTGCCGCCGGACGTTCCAGCCGCAACCTCGGACGGATCGACGACTTGCACCGACACATGGTAGCCGCGTTCCGCCTTGTCTACGCCGAGCGCCGTGACAATCGCAAGGTCGTTTAGCTCGCGGCGGTTCCAGCACCCTGTCGCCGTCGCAAGCGCAAGGATGAGCAGAAGCGTGCCTAGCATCCTGACTCTTCGCATATGATTGCTCCTTCTCCTGGCTATTTGCCCGGCTTCGGTTTCGCCGCCTTCGCCGGCTGCTGCCGCTTGCCGTTTGACCCCGTCATCAGACCCGGTCTTTTGGTCATCATCCAGTGCGGCAACCGGAAGATCGCATCCTTCTGATCTTCAAGCTTCATAGGGGCGAAAGGGGTCAAATACGGAACCCCGAACGTTCGAAGACTGGTAAGATGCAGTACGATCGCGAAGCTTCCCAAAATGATGCCGAACAATCCGAACGACGCCGCAAGTCCCATCAGAGGAAACCTAAGCATCCGGATGGCATTGGCCATGCTGTACGCAGGGAACACAAAACTCGAGATCGCCGTCGTCGATACGACGATGACCATCGCAGCGGACACGATGCCGGCATCTACGGCAGCTTGTCCAATGACGAGAGTGCCGACGATGGATACGGCGGGACCGATCGTCCTCGGCATTCGGAGCCCAGCCTCCTTCAGAATTTCGAAAGCCACCTCCATCATCAAAGCTTCAATAAAGGCCGGGAAAGGAATGCCCTCCCGTTGAGCGGCGAGACTTATTAGCAGCTGCGTAGGCAGCATCTCCTGATGGAAAGTTGTAATGGCCACGTAAAGCGATGGAAAGTACAGCGCGATAAAGATGCCTACGTACCGCAGAAGCCGAATCAATGTGCTTATGTCCGCACGGTGATAATAATCTTCCGCCGCGTGCAAGAAAGAGACGAACACGGCGGGGACGATCAGCACAAACGGCGTTCCGTCGACCAGTATCGCGACCTTTCCCTCCAGCAGTTCTGCGGCGATCACGTCGGGACGTTCTGTATTGTAAACCGTCGGGAACGGCGTGAACGTCTCGTCCTGAATCAACTCCTCGATATAGCCGCTCTCCAGGATGCCGTCGATATCGATGTTGTCCAGACGCTTTCGTACTTCCTCGACGATTTTGTCATTCGCGATTCCTTGCATGTACATCATGGATACGTCCGTTTGGGTTTCTCGCCCGATCCGGCGCGTCTCCAGTCTCAGCCGCGGACTTTTGATTCTGCGTCTAATCAGTGCCGTATTCGTCCTCAGCGTCTCCGAGAAAGCTTCTCTCGGCCCCCGAATGACCGATTCCGTGTTTGTCTCCGATACGCCTCTGTCCTTCCCGCCCTTGGTCCCCGCAGCAATGGCATGGTCGAGGCCGTCCAGCAGCACAATCGTATTTCCCGACAACAGGGCGTGGAACAACGACTTGAACACGTGCACGAACCCCAACTCTCCCACGGCCAGGATATGCCGTTCCAGCTCGGATACGACTTCTTTGACGCCCCTCCCGGTCCGTTCGTGCTCCTGGTCGGCGTCGTCCGACATCGCTCTATCCAGAATAAATTCCGCCACAAACTGCTCGTTCGCCAATCCTTCGGTAAACACGATGGCGGCCGCTACGCCTCCGCTCAGCCTGATCGGCCGAATGACGATATCGTCGCTGCCTCCGAGCACTTCCCGAATCGTGTCCAGATTGTCCTTGAGCGAAGGCGACAACGGCCTTGGCGTTTCTTCCGCATCGTTCCCGTCCAAGCCATCCTGGCGTGCCGATGAACGCTTCCAGCTTCCCATCCTGCTCATTAGTTCCATCCCCGATTGTTTAGCTTTGTCTTTTCTATAATATGGTCATTTCTCGCCAATTTTAGACAAAATTTTCAACACAAAAAACTCGAAGACCCGCTTGACTAGACTTCGAATTGCCGTTATGCTTATGAACAATATATCGTTACAGCCATGAGTGGAAGTAGTACCTTGGGGCGGATGTCCGCAGCGAGCCGGCGGTTGGTGAAAGGTCCGGCGCAGACGTCTAAGGGAATGGATCCGCTCGCTTCGGCCCGAACCTCGTTCCCGAGCAGTAGGCCCCGACGGCAGCTCCCCCCGTTATCCCAGGGAGACATGAACGAAAGCACGCAAGCGGCCTCGCGCTGTTTTGCTCCGTTCGTGTAAGAGTGCGGCCCTAATGGCCGAATTCGGGTGGTATCGCGGAGTTCACGCTTCGTCCCTGTTACAGGGGGCGGAGCGTTTTTTTGCGTTTACCGGAGCGGCTGCAATTTACACGAGCACACGATCACTATCCCAAAGAAATGAGGTTATCCCATGTCCAACAAACGATTCCTGTCCGGCATCAAACCCAGCGGCGATCTCAACATCGGCGGCTACATCGGCGCCTTGCGCCAATTCGTTATGATGCAAGAGGAGGGCGAGTGCTACTTCTTCGTGCCCGACCTTCATGCCGTTACCATTCCGCAAGATCCCAAGGAGCTGCGCGAGCGTTCGCGCCAGATCGCGGCATTGTATATCGCTGCGGGGATCGATCCCCGCGGCAGCGCCATCTTTATGCAGTCGCATGTATCCGCCCATGCGGAGCTCGGCTGGTTGATGGAGACGCAGGCTCACTTCGGCGAGCTTAGCCGCATGACGCAATTCAAGGATAAGTCGGACGGCAAAGATACCGTCAGCTCCGCTCTTTTCACTTACCCTGCGCTTATGGCCGCCGACATCCTGCTGTACCAGGCGACGCATGTGCCGGTCGGAGACGACCAGAAGCAGCATCTGGAGCTGACGCGCGACCTCGCAACCCGCTTTAACAATCGCTTCGGAGAGACGTTTACCGTGCCGGAGCCGATCATTAGAGAAGTTGGCGCTCGCGTCATGGGCCTTGACGATCCTTCCAGCAAGATGAGCAAAAGCAACCCGAACCAAAGCAGCTACATTCTCCTGCTCGACGAGCCGGGCGTCATTCGCAAGAAGTTCTCCCGCGCCGTCACCGACTCCGACATGAACGTGCGCTACGACTGGGAGGCGAAGCCGGCCGTCAGCAACCTGATCGAGATCTATTCCGTCTTCGCGGATATCGAGATCGCAGAGGTCGAGCGCAGATTCGAAGGGCAAGGCTATGGCGCATTCAAAAAGGATCTCGCCGAAGTCGTCATCGCCAAGCTCGAGCCGATCCAGCAGACATATGCCGAGCTCGTCCATTCCGAAGAGCTCGACCGCATCCTGAAGGACGGCGCGAACCGCGCCGCGGAAGTCGCGAATCGCACGTTGAATGCTGCCAAAGAGGCCATGGGCTTCTTGACGTTCTAGGTTCGGTTCATAAAGGAAGGGGATGCCCCGAGTCATCGCGACTTCCGGAGCATCCCCTTTTAAATTCATAGTTCAATGTCCATTTACTGACTGCCTTCGACCAGCAAATCGACGATGATATCCAGCTGCTGCTCGACCGAGATCGGATCGCTGAACAGAAACTCGTCAAAATCGATCGGGTAAATATGACCGGCTTTGCCTGCAGGCGTATTCCGGATAAACTTATCCACCCTCTTCATGTCTTCCTCCGCGCCGTCATTTACGGCAAGCAATAACCGATCGCCTACGAATTCGGGGATCACTTCCATCGATATATCCCATGTCTCTCCGTTAATAACGTCATTCTTTACTTTTTCGGTCGGCTTCAAGCCCAGATACTTGTAGATAATGTTGCCCCCCATATTGGTATCGCCGTAAATAAAGATCGAGCCGGGGCGCACATTCAGGATCGAGAACGTTTCATCCGTCCCAATAACCGGGCTGATCTTTTCTTTGTATTGCACGATTTTTGCCGCAAACGCCTCATTCCATCGCTTCGCTTCTTCCTGCTTGCCAAGAATATCGCCGAACATCTCGACATCCTTGATCGGATCGTTGTACTGCTCCACAACAATCGTCGGCGCAATCTGGCTCAATGCTTCGTACCCGCCCTCCACGACCTCCGCGAACGGCTCCGTTGTCACAATCAGATCGGGCTCCAGCAGCAGAATCTTCTCCAGATCGGGAGGATTCCCGATATTCGTAATATCGGAAGTATCGCCAATCAGCGGATTATCCAGAATGTGCGGCGTTGCGCCAACCGGCCTTACCCCTACCGCCATCAGTTCGCCCAAATGGAAGAGACTGACTACGCGCTGAGGTTGCACCGGAATTTCCGTTTCGCCTTTCAAATGCTTGTAAGTACGTGTTTCCGCAGCCTCAATGGCTGCTGTTGCCCCTGCCGAAGCTGACGACGACGGCGCCCCCGAATTGTTGTTTGCCTGGCATGCGCTCAGCAGCAAGGTGCATAGCAGCATCATCGCTCCGAACGTTGGTCTTGAAAATCTAAACATTGATGTTTCCCCTTCCCCCATCCATTGATAACAAATCTCATTCTCATTATGGGAATAGGGCTCAGAGGATACAATAGACGATTTTAACAGCCGCAATGGATTATTCTGAACTGCCTGCCGACGCTCCTCCCGGTATTGCAGCGGGGAGCAGCCCGTATGTTTCTTGAACAGACGGCTGAAATAATAGACATCCGCATAGCCGACGCTGCCCGCGACCTCCTGGACACGAGCCTCCGAATGCACCAGGAACTGCTTCGCTTTGCGAATGCGCGCATGAATCAGGTATTCGATCGGACCGACGCCGATCTGGCTCTTGAACAAGCGGGACAAGTAACTTGCGCTGCAGCCGTAAATGCCGGCCAACTCCTCGGCTGTTATCGGCTTCCTGTAATGTTCGTGAATATAATGAATCGCCTCGGTTACCAGGTTCGGTCTGCCGTTCTCCTTTGCCGACATCCGGAGCTGCCGCATAATCTCGTACACCAACGGAAGGAAGGCGGACTGCGCCTGAAGCTTCTCCATCGAGGTAGTTTGCTGCCACAGGCGATGCATGGCCAGACACTTTTCCTGCAGAACCAGAGACGCTCCGGGACGGAACGCATATGGCATGCGGAAGCTCTCCTCCTCTTCCGGCGAGTCGCATTCCGCCCTGTACAGAATGACATAGCAGGCATAATCGCTTCCTAGCGGCGCCATGCCCAGCTCCGATTCCTTCCCTCCATGCAGAATGTGAGGCGAACGGGCTTGATAGACCGTTCCCGACAGAGTCACCCTCGCCTCCCCATGGGTCGTAATGATAAAAAAGCTGGCTGGCGTTACATAACGATCAGGGACCGTTCCCTTCTCCGCGCTAAACTCCCTGATATCCAGCAGTCTAACGGCGGCTCGGCTCCACCGTTCGATGTGGATTTCCCAATCCATACGTTTCCCCCTCTCGCTATTGGCTTAAGCCTCCCACCATCTCCGGTTCGGGTAGCCCTCCGTTCGAAGAGGTATGCTCTCTCCGATCATCGGGGTCGTGATCGTAACGCCTCTACGCTCCGCTTCCTTCGTCACGCGAATGGCAGGATCATCCCAACTGTGCATCGCGAGCGTAAAGCCTCCCCAGTGAATCGGCAGCAGCAGACCGCCCCGCACGTCGAGATGCGCCTGCACCGTCTGCTCCGGCAGCATATGGATCGCCGCCCACTTCTCGTCGTATTGCCCGCATTCCATCAACGTCAGATCGAAGGGGCCCAGCCGCTCCCCAATCTCCTGAAAGTGCGGACCATACCCGCTGTCCCCGCAGAAAAATATATTCCCTTCTCGGCCCCGCAACGCCCAAGAGCACCATAAGGTGCTGTCCCGAGTCGTCGTTCCCCTGCCGGAGAAATGTCTCGCGGGCGCGCAAGCCAGCTTTAGGCTGCCGACCTCGCGTTCCTCCCACCAGTCCATCTCGGTTACCCGATTACGGGATACTCCCCAACGCTGCAAGTGCGCTCCTACGCCCAGCGGCACAAAGAAGTGTCCGACCTTCGCTTCCAGCCGCTTGATAGAGGGATAGTCCAAATGATCGTAATGATCATGCGAAATAAATACGTAATCGATTCTCGGAAGAGCCTCCAGTTGCATAGGCAGCTTGCCTCCATAACGTTTGCCGCCGACAATGGGAAACGGCGATGGCGCCTTGCCGAACATCGGATCGAACAGGATCGTCAGCCCATCCATCTGCAGCAGCGCCGCGGAGTGGCCGAACCAGATCACCCTTGGTTGCCGGCTCAGCCTGAGATCTTCTTCGCCGAGAGCAACATACGGAAGCGCCTCGCGAGGATTTCGATCGGGATTGCCCCGAATGAATTCCCAGGCGGCAGGCAGCATTTCTTTGAAGCTCATCAGCACCTTCGATTCGAGGGGATAACGAAACTTCCCGTTGTCATAATGCGGAAGACTCGCATATCTCCCGAGTTCCTCGCGGGAGGGCCGGCCCCCGAAGACGGGGACGACGATTTGTACAAGCGGAACGGCGACAACGATAACCAGCACAATCAGGATAATAATCGCAAGCGTTAACCACATCTCGGTTTCTTCCTCCATCCTGACTTCGATTCTCGCGTTTCGTGCGGTCGAAGCCACTCCACCTATCATTTACTACCATCGTAGACCGATCGGAGGGCAAAAGTAAAGAGCCCCCCGGCGTCCGTCGAGGACGGCCGCGGAAGGGGCTTTTTAGCAGTACGGTTTTTGTCGTGTTGGTTACAACCATCCGAGACAAAACTAGACAAACCAAGATCAACAGAGACAAACCAAGACAAACCAAGACCGACCAAGATAAGCTTCTTCCTATACAAGGTGATCATCATCTCCCTTGGATAACAAGATACATCTTCCTGTACTGGGCAGCTGATCATCATCTCCCTTGGATAACAAGATACATCTCCCTGTACTGGGCAGGGTGATCATCGTCCTTCTTGGATAACAAGATACATCTTCCTG
>NZ_MXQD01000092.1:0-393 GCF_002165585.1 Paenibacillus sp. MY03
CCCTGTACTGGGCAGGGTGATCATCGTCCTTCTTGGATAACAAGATACATCTTCCTGTACAGGGCATGATGATCATCATCATTCTTGGATAACTAGATACATCTTCCTGTACAGGGCAGGGTGATCATAGTCCTTCTTGGATAACAAGATACATCTCCCTACACAGGGCAGGGTGATCATAGTCCTTCTTTGATAAGAGGAAAATCTCCCTCTAATTGCCCTCTCCTCGTCATCCCCTGAGTCTTAGAGGGATTTCCTCCCTCTAATTTAGGCCGAATCCATTCAACTCGGCAAAACCTATTCAATTAGAGGGCGGTTTTCCCTTTAAGATAGGCAAACAGCTCGATTCGTTCAGATTAGATGGAGCTTTTCAGACTGTTGAGAAACCCACCA
>NZ_MXQD01000093.1:0-17686 GCF_002165585.1 Paenibacillus sp. MY03
AAAAAAGAAGTGTCGTATGCGGGCGAATATGCGGTTGTGCGGGATGCGAAGTTCTCGCCCGAGGATCTGCTGGTGAAGGCGGCGCCTGACGAGATTTCCCAGAGGCTGGCGGCATTGAGCCAGAAGGGACTGGAGACGGCGACTCGGAACAAGTTTCGCCGGGATATTCCGTATCAGCCGAACTTTACGGAGCTGAACGATATCCAGACGGCGTTGAAACCTTTTATCGAGGTGATTCGCGCCAAGGTGACGATGCAGGGCAGCCAGTATACGTCGGCATGGGGGCTGGAGGAAATTCGCAAGGAATGGACGCGCCTGGGCGGGGAAGACGCAGAGGCCATGGCTCAGGAATGGTACGAGGGGAACAAAACCGACTTTAAATAGCAACCGCACGAAAGGAACGGGACAATGAAGAGTGTACAGAGCCGATGGATGAAAAAAATAATTACAGGTCTGATCATGTTCCTGTTCCTGATCGTAACCGTGTCGGCCGTGTTGTTTTATTTTATTTTCACCAATGATCTTAAGGACCAGCTCGTCAGAACGAATGTGGAGCTCCTGGATCATATGGAGCAGAAGCTGGATTTGGTGCTGAAGAGCATCGACAACGAAGCCATCCAGCTGGTTCAATACGATGAAATCAAAACGTTTTTTGACGATAGTATGCCTCAAGGGGAACGAACCGAAAACGACTATCGGATCGGCAGTCACATCGACAGACTAATCCGCAGCAATGAATATCTGTTCTCCGTAGACATCTACTCTTATTCCCAGGACAGGCTGGTGTCGGGAGATATCTTGACGGAGGAGATGAGGCTCAAGGATTACGCCTGGATCGGACAGTTCGCCCAATTCGACGGTTATTCCAACTGGTTGGCAAGTCGCAAGCTGTTGATCAGCAATTCCAACTTTCCAATTTATCGTAATGTGGTGTCGTTCGTTCGGACTTATCCGCTGATTCATTCCACGGGCGCAAGGAAGGGAGCCATCGCTTTTAATTTGAAGGAAGAGATGCTGCTGCCTCTGATCCATCACGAGGGGGATGCTCAAGGCCTGAATCTTGTGCTGGACAAAGGGGGGCTGGTAGTGCTCCATCCCGACGAGTCCAAGCTGGGGGAGAACATGGGCTCCACGCCTTTCGTGGCGCAGATGGCCTCGGAGGGTAAGAGCATAGGCTACTTTCATGCCAAGGTTGAGAACAAAGATTCTATCGTCTTCTACAAGGTGAATCCGTATACCGGATGGAGAATTACGAGAATCGTCTCGGAGATCGAGCTCAACAAACCGTTGACTGTGATTCGCAATACGCTGGCCGTTCTGTCCGGATTGATCTTGTTAACGGCGGCTGTTCTGGCTCTTGCCGTAGGCAGATGGACGTTCAAGCCGCTGAACCGATTTCTGGGAACGATCTCCTCCAGATTGAATGCCGTAACTCCTGGGCACACAGGGGAAGCGGAAGGAGACGGATTTCGAATATTGGAGTCCCGGTTCGAGGATTTCCTGGTCAACAGCGAGCAGTTGCAGCAGCAGGTCCGAGAGACAAAGCCGATTCTAAAATGGCAGTTGGTCATAGAGCTGCTGTCCGATTCCAAGATCAATATCTCCAATACAAGGCAGCACATGGGTATGTTGGGGATTCAGCTGGATATGAACCGGTTTGTCGTGATGGTGGCGGAATTTGACCAGCGTAACGAAAGTTTGACCGCCCAAGATACGCATCTGTACAATTACGCGCTATGCAATGTAGCCGAGGAGTTGATCCAGGCGGAAGGCAAAGGCGTGGCTATTGAATTGGAAAACGGCTGCTGCGCTATACTGATGAGCTTTCAGGATAGCGGCGTGGAAGCCGAACTTCGAGCCAGCGTTGTGGCGGATTTGATCAAAAATTATGTCGCTGAAAACTTCAAGCGCACGGTTACGATCGGCGTGGGCGGGCTGGCGGAATCGGCGGGGGAAATCAGTCAGTCCTTCAAGCAAGCATGCGACGTGTTGGCTTATCGGTTGATTCTGGGCTCGAATATGGTGATCACCCGGGATGATGTGCAAAGCGACGAGTCCGCTCAATATTACCGGTTGGTGGCGATGACGGACGGGATGATGGATTCATTAAAGCTTCTGGACGGGGAGAAGCTGAAGGCGCAGACGGACCGCTGGTTCGAGGCTTTCACCCAATACGGAGTGCCTCCGGAGATGATTCGCCAACTGAATCTGCAATGTTTGATGAAGGCTGCCGTAGTGGCAGGGGAAGCGGGCATCGAGCCGGAGCAATTCCGCATGCCGCAGGAAATGAGCGATGCCCTGAATCAGTACGACAGTCTGGATGAGATGAAGGGTTTCATCTTGACCATGCTTCGCGAGTACATGGATCTGATTCGGACAAAACGCGGCAAACGGGAGAAAAGCGATCTGATCGTCAAGGTGCTGGACTATATTAACAGGGATTTCGGCAGAGCCGACCTGTCGCTGAATTTGTTGGCCGACGAATTGCGCGTGAGCGTGTCTCACTTGAGCAGGCTGTTCAAGGAGCAGACGGAAAGCAACTTTATTGATTACCTGATGAACCTGCGAATCAATCAAGCCAAGCGGCTGTTGATGGAAACCGATGAGAAAATCAAGGTGATTGCGGAAGCTGTCGGCTACAGCAACGTCAATACGTTTATTCGCATCTTCAAGAAGCTTACGGCGCTCACCCCTTCGGAGTACCGGGAGCAGAGGCAGGAGCAGCAGGAGTGATTCTCGATGAAAGAAAGTGAAGCAATGAATGTCAACCAAGCATGGAAAGCAAAATGGATTACGCATACCGGATGTCCCGATCATGCAGCGCCTGTCTTCAGAAAAAAGTTTCAAATGCCCGGCGGCATTAAAAAAGCGCAAATTCGTATATGCGGACTAGGCTTCTATGTGTTGAACATAAATGGACGGCGTGTCGGCGACGATATTATGCAGCCGGCGTTTACCGCTTACGACAAAACGGTCTTGTTTAACGTTTACGAGGTGGACAACTATTTGGCGGAAGGGGTCAATGAGCTCGAGGTTACATTGGGCAACGGCTGGTACAATGAATTGCAGCCTTCGGCATGGCAGTTCGAACACGCGGCATGGCGCGCACAGCCGAGATTGATTGCGGAATTGTACATGGACGGGCAATTGTTTTTGGTGTCGGATACAACCTGGGAATGCGCCCGGAGCGGCACCAGCTATAATTCCTTGCGATGCGGCGAAACGTTCGATGCGGGATTCAAGATCGATAGATGGGAGAAACCCTCCATCGCGCCAGCGCCTGGAGGCGTGATGAAAGAGCAGCAGATTTCTCCTATACGGGTGAGGGAGCTTATTGAGCCCGTGGCTATTGTGCCGAGCCCATTGCCTGTCATCTATGATTTCGGCGTCAATCTTTCGGGAAATGTAGAAATTAAAGTAACCGGACGGCAAGGCAGCAAAGTGACGATTCAATATTTCGAGCTGTTGAGATCTACGGCGACTCCGGACCTGGAAAGATATAAACAACATGTTTATGATGACAGATTTCAATGCGACGAATATATCTTATCGGGCGAGGGAGTCGAGACCTGGCATAGCGAGTTCAATTACAACGGCTTCCGTTATGCAAGAGTCCATGGAGAGTATGAGTCGCTCGAGATTGTCGCTCGTTGTTTCCATACCGATCTATCCGATGCAGGGGGCATTCAATGCGACAATCCCCTCGTTGCGAAAATTCAGGCAGCCGTGCGCCGGTCTACTTTGACTAATTTTCATCATATTCCAACCGATTGTCCGCATCGCGAAAAAAACGGCTGGACCGGAGATGCGCATCTGGCTTGCGAACAGGCGCTGTTCAACTTTCAAATGAGCGAAGCCTATATCAAATGGCTGGATGATATTGTAGATTGCCAACGTCCAAGCGGCCGTATTCCTTGCATCGCTCCGACAAGCAGTTGGGGATATGATCACATGTTGTGCGGGCCTACATGGGATGCCGCTTTATTCGTAATTCCCTGGGAGTTGTATCGATACACGGGGAAGGTCGAATATATACGCCAGTACTATGAGCCAATGGGAAAATATATCGGCTATCTGCAATCCATTCTCGACAATGGCATTTGCCGGATCGGTCTAGGCGACTGGTCTGCGCCTTCGGTTGCGCCGGCATTCCCGGTAGAATCGCTGCTTACCGCCTATTCTTATTACATGGCGGATATTTTCCGGAAGATATCCGGGATTCTGCACGAGGAAGAAAGCGAGCTGCAGGCCGCAGAGCTTTCGAATGATATAAAATCAGCATTTATAAAGCAATTTGCCGCTATTCGGACGGACAGTCAGATTTTTTATGCAATGATGCTTTATTTCGGTCTTGCAGAGGACGTGTCCGCAACGCTGGATAACCTGATCCGAACAGTGGAATTAGCGGATGATCATATTATGGGAGGCATGTTTTGCTCGAAAATGCTTTTGGATGTACTTACAAACAATGGCCGGTTTGACCTTGCCTATAAAATTGCGTCACAAGTGGATTTTCCGGGCTGGGGGCACCTGGCAGGCATATGCGCGGGGACGTTGGGCGAGAACTGGTACGGCGGTTCATCGATGAATCATTTTATGTTCGCCGAAATTGGCGCGTGGTATTACAAGGCGCTCGCAGGATTCAATATTGACGACAACAACCCGGGATTTAAGCACGTCAGATTAACCCCCCATATCCCGGCGGACATCGGCGAGTTCCGAGCATGGCATCAAACCCCTTACGGAAGATTGGAAATTTCGTGGGATCAGGAATATATAAACGTTATTCTTCCGCAAGGGGTATCTGCTACGTTCGTTTATGGAAATGGGACAAAAGAACTTTCTTCCGGGGAGTATCGCATTAGAAGATAACGGAGAAGGAGAGATCGATCATGCGCAATGCCGAACTGGCGGCCAGGATTCATGAAGCGGAAATAAACTATGACGCTCGGGTCAAGCTTGTCCGCACTCCGCTGACGGCAACATATCATACGGCGCTGAAGCCGGATGCGCATCCCTTTGTCTACGCGCTGTATCCGTCTACTTGTTATGCGTATGATTTGCTTCAGTATGGGGGCGAGGACTATATACGAAAGGCTGCTGCCATTCTGGAGGTGGTGATGTCCTGTCAGGATCCGGATTCGACACGGGCGACTTATGGGATTTGGCCGTACTTCTATGAGGAGACGTTAGATGAGATGGATCGTCCCGACTGGAATATGGCCGACTTTCATGGCAAGAAGCTGCTGCTGATTCTAAAAAATAATGCGCAGCTCCTTCCGCAGCCGCTTCTGTCGAAACTCCGAGACGCTGTGCATCACGCTTGCAGGGCTATCATGATTCGGGATGTCGGGCCTCATTATACGAACATTGCCATCATGGGGGCGGTGGTAACGCTTCTTGGCGGCGAAGTGCTGGGGAATGAAGAGTTTAGAAGTTATGGAGAGCGGCGTCTCAGAAGGTTTCATGTCTATACAACGGGAATTGGCACGTTCTCGGAATATAACAGCCCATGCTATACGCCTATTGCGATTGAAGAACTTCAGGTCATTTATTCGCAATCGAGCTCGGCAGACGCCGTGGAGATTGCCGGGCAACTGCTGGACATTGCGTGGTTTATGATCGGGAGGCATTATCATGCGGCGACGGGCGCATGGGGAGGACCGCATAGCCGGACGTACAGAACGGCGCTTCGCCCTATTGAACGGGAGTTTCTGGAAAACGGACTGGCGATAGAATCATCCGGTCCCCGTTGTCCCGAGAAGTATCGTTCCTTATTCGACTTATCGGAGGAGCGTTATTATACAGAGCCGACGGTGCTTGCGGCGGAGACCGGCTATCAAATTTATGCAACCACCTATCAGAATGAGGCGCTGACGCTGGGCAGTTTCAGCAGCGGAAGCATGTGGAACCAGCGCCGCAATTTGATCGGCTACGTCAACGCCGGAGACGGGAAGACCGTGTCTGTCCAGCTGCAGTTTCTAAAGGACGGCAAGGACTTCTGCTCCGCCATATTTACCGGTGTGCAGTCGCGCAAGCAAGTGTTGTTCAGCTTTAACCTGGCGACGGATAATGGAGCCTGGCATCAGGATCTCGATATCATTAACGGCAGATTCAGAGCCGAGGATCTACGCATTCGATTGCTAATTGGGGGCGACGCAGCTGCGCTGGATATACCTGTCGTTCAAGATGGCGCGCGACTCGCGGCGCAGCTCGGAGCAACGGCCCTGCAAGTGGAAGCGGTGCTGGACAACTCTGGGTACGGCCCGCTCTCCGCCCATGCGGAGCGTACGGCTGACGGGGTAAACCTCGATTATGTAATTGCGTCGGGAGAGGAGCGGGAATTTGATTTCCACGCACTGGATAAGGCCGTATGGATCTTTATCCTTTCGCTGGGAGAAGAACAGGCATTGCCTGCTGTCACGCTTAAGCCGGACGGAATGTGGTTGACCGCTTCGGTTCGGAAGGGGGATGATTCGATGGCGATCACCGTACCGGTGGTTCCGCGCAAGACCAAAGAGCTGTATCGGGACAATCGAATTCAAATGCCCGAGGCGCTCAAACAACAGCTATCCTAAACTCGAGCCGCATTCGTCCTTTCGAACGCGAACGTATGTATGGTATACTGGATCGGAACGTATGATCCCTTATGCATAGGGCGAAATAGGAGCTGAAAAGTCATGGCGGAACCATTAAAACATATATATGACGGCCTGTTTCTCGAAGGGTTTGCAAAACGGATGAAGGATGTTTGGCCACCCTTCGATAGTGATCGATTCCTCAGGCAGACTCGCCAAGGGGACTGGGAGAGCTTGGAGTTGAAAGCAAGAATGCGTCGAATAACGGAATCTCTGGGAGAAGCGTTGCCGACTAATTACCGCGAGGCGCTGGATGTCCTGTATTTGGTGGACGAGGCCTGCACGGGCTTTCCTTATCTGTTTTTCCCCGATTTTGTTGAAGTGTTCGGAAGGAAGGAGGAGGACTTCCCTCATTCGATGGAGGCGCTGGAGAGATTTACGCAGCGATCCTCGGCCGAATTCGCCGTCAGGCCGTTCATCCTTGATCATCCACAGGAGATGGTAAGGCAGCTGCTGATCTGGGCGGAGCATCCGAACGAGCATGTGAGACGTCTCGCCAGCGAAGGTTCGCGTCCAAGGTTGCCATGGGCTCCTGCTTTGCCGATGTTCAAGCGGGATCCTTTACCGGTTATGCCCGTGCTGGAGAAGCTTAAAGCAGATCCGGCGCTGTATGTGCGCAAGAGCGTTGCGAACCATCTCAATGATATTGCGAAGGACCATCCGGAGCTTGTTATTGCCACGGCGAAGCGCTGGAAGGGACATAACCCGCTTACGGACTGGATTGTTCGGCATGCTTGCAGAACGTTAATCAAACGCGCTGATCCGGACGTTATGGAGCTGTTCGGCTATACGGAAGCGGGAACGGTCGGCGGCCGCCTTATTACGGACGCTACCCTTACGCTATCGGAGGAGAGTATAGTACTCGGCGGAGAGGTCCAGCTCCGATATGCATTTACGACCGCGGAGAGGGGAGAGGGCAGCGAGCCTCTTAAGCTGCGAGTGGAATACGGCATCGACTTCGTGAAGTCGAGCGGCAGCACTTCGCTCAAGCGGTTTCTGTTATCCGATCGGGAATGGCAAGGCGGCAAGCGGGTTGAAGGAGAGCGTACGCATCGGTTCGCCGATCTGACCACACGCAAGCATTACGCCGGCAATCATGTGTTCACGTTATGGGTTAACGGGATCGAAGTCGCGAGGAGCAAACTGCAGGTGGATGCCGGAGAGGTTGGCTGATGGGCATTAACTATAGAAACCTCTATTGAGGCCTTTCAGAGATGAGCGACCTCCAGCTTTGCAAAGCAAAGCTGCTTCGGAAGCATGAGGTAGGCAGCGTCATAACTGTTTTATCGCCAAATAGAACTTCGGTATTCGAATGCTTTAGATCGATGGCGCCGACTTAAATCTTGAAAGGCAGCCGGTCTGCGAGCTTTAGGTCGATGGCGCCGACTTAAATCTTGAAAGGTAGCCAGTCGGCGAGCTTTAGATCGATGGCGCCGACTTAAATCTTGAAAAGGAGCCGGTCGGCGAGCTTTAGATCGATGGCGCCGACTTAAATCTTGAAAAGGAGCCGGTCGGCGAGCTTATTCTATAATTAGAACAAAAGACAGAAATGGCGGTGCAGGGAGCTCCCTGGCAGCGCCATTTCGTGTTTATTCCTGATCCTTATTGCTGCCTTTATGCCGTCTCGGATGCTGCATGTGCGCTTCGGGATCATCGTCGTCATCATGCGGCACAAGGCGGGGATCCGTCCGTCCCTCATGATGGTTATCGAACTCAAGCTCCACTTGCTTCCACTCCGTCGTGCCCAACATAGGATCGGCGGGGAAAACGTCGCCTCGCTCCAACCGCTCGTCGCGTCCCCACTCGTTGCGGTAAACGCCGTCGGCTTCTACGTGCTCGCCGGAGATCGGCTCCATTCGGTGCTGCTCCTTATCTTCCTTGCTCATGATGCCCAATTCCTCCTATGGTACAGGTTGGAGTGCTGCCCGTGCTGTTCGCCGCGATTGCAGAGACTATAAGCCGTGCTTGGGTACGGCGGCGCGGTCAGCGTCGGATTGCAGCTCGCTGGCGCGCTTCTTGCCTGCCGCGCCGCGGTCCGCCATCGATTGCGCTTTGCTGGCCGCTTTCTGAAGATGTGATGGTTGTTTGCCGGACATGAAAATCGCCCCTTCTTCTTCAGGAAATATGATCTCCCAAGGAAGATCGGCCTTAGTTTGCCACGGAAGGAAACAATGTATGAGTACCGGAGAGGAATCGGCGGGATTACAGCAGTCTAAGCTCGCAGGAAGGACAGTTGACATCGTTTTCGGTTACTTCCTCGCCGCAAGCGGGACAAGGTTCGCGGAAGGGAAGCTGCGTCGATGCGCCAGCAAGCCTGCTTCCACCGCTTGAACCTTCGCCCGAGGCGGAATCGTCTCCGCCCCGCAGATGGGCCGGCGTGCCGAACAACGTCTCGACCATGTCCCGAATCGTCTTAGAGCCCTCTGATTCCCCCGAAGCGACGCGAACGATGTAGAACATCGCGAGGATAAGCGTGCCTGCGATAAGAAGCACAAATGTCGTGGCTGCAATGTCGGCCCAATTCATTGCTTCACCTGCTTAACCGTGAACCTGATAACGGCTCTCCAGACTTTTGCCTCCGAACCACATGACTAGCACAGCTGTAACGGAGACGAAGATCCGCCAAGGCTCCTCGACGAGATTGGCTATGTCGAAGCTGATGATCGAGATGCAGAAGATCATGACAGCCTTGCCCATCAGGGTGGCAAGGAGAAAGGTATGAAAGGGCACTTTGCTGAGTCCGGAAATCACGGTAATGATAACGGAAGGCGTGAACGGGAAGCAGGCAAGCAAAAATAAAGGAGTGAAACCTCTGCGCTCGACCCAATTGAAGAATCGTTCGGATTTGGGGAATCTTCTCATCAGCTTATCCTTGACGTTCTTGCCAAGCGCGCGGCAGATCAAAAAGACGCATAATGCTCCGGCGGTCACGCCTATCCAGGAAAACAGGAAGCCGAAGCCCAGTCCGTAAATATTGGCGTTGGCCGCGATAATCAGAATAAGCGGCAGAAACGGCAAGAAGGATTCAATAAACGGGAGAAGAAGGCCGGGCAGCGGCCCGAATTGCGAATAACTTTCGAGCGTGCGCTGTATGCTGTCGATATCCATGTTTTTGAGATGATTTAACCAGTCTTGCCATGTACTCATGATTTAGCCCCAATCCCCTTTAATGAAGCATAGAATATTCCGATGAACGCGAAAATGACGGCGCTTGTCCAGAACACGGCCGACTCGCCGCCCCATAAGGCAAGCACGCCGCCGACCACGGGTCCGATCATGACGCCGACCCCTTCGAACGTGGACAAGAGCCCCCAGCCAACGCCCTCTTGCTTAGGAGGTACGTAAGTGGCCAGCAATGCGTTCCAAGTCGGCAGAATCGTCGAATACGACAAGCCGAGGATGATCGCAATACCTAAACAATACCAGAACGTAAGCCCCAATGCCAAGACGTACAGCCCGATAGCGAAGGCGCCAAAGCCTATGACCAGGAACCAGCGTCCTCCTCCAAGCTTATCGGACAGCTTGCCCATCGGGATGAGACCGGCCACGGCAAACAATCCTCCGACAGTAAGCAGAATGGAGTATTGAGCGCCGCTCAAACCAAGCTCGTCCGCCGCGAAGCCCGGCAGGATGGGGATCAGCATGCTGGCGGCCATCGTCTGCAAAATCATGCCGGGCAGCAGCAGCTTCATCTTGACCAGCCGTTCCTTGAGCACGGCAACTTGCCTTCCCAGCGGAATTCGGGTCGTGCCGGTGAGCGCCTTCTGCGTGGGCATAAAGAAGGAGAGCAGGCAAGCCAGCACGGAAAGAAGGACGAGCAGCAAGTAGGTGAGGGACGAGCTGTAGTCGAGCAAAACATTACACACGATCGGGCCGCTGCCAAGACCGAACAGCCAGATGGTATAGAGGAAGCCCATCTGCGTAGCGCGGTGCTCCTCCGTCACTTTGGTCAAGCAGACGATCCAAATGGGCGACATGCCGATGCCATAGACTGCGGAAGCGCCAATGAACATCCATGCAACATCCGCGAATTGCAGCGCATAGACGCCCGCAAGCGCGATGATCAGACTGACCTGAACAATAAGCCGCGCGGAGAAGCGGTCGAGCAGGTAACCGATCGCAATCTTAAGAATCGTATCCGTAATATAGTGAGCGGAGATGGCCGCTCCGATAACGTCGGGCGAGAGGCCCAGCGAATTCGCTCCATAGATGGGCAGCAAGCTGACGAGCACGGCTCCCCGGACAAATTCCACGATAAACATAACGAGCGAGATGAGGCTCATTTCCGCCCCGAACCAACGTTTGGATTGTGTAGGCACGTTTCGAGCTCCTTTGCCAGTTAGAAGATTGAAATACGTTCCATTATACCCCTATTGGTTATTATATCCAAAATAATGGATTCCGCTGCATTCGCTGTCATCGTTGAATAATGTTCGCCGGACTGCATAGTCTCATGGAGCGGTGCGCGAAGTTTCATGATATTGTGACGGCAGGCGCCCAGCTTTTCGGGATCGTGAATCAACGCTCGAAGCTGGTCGGTCATGGAGCTGGCGTCATAGGATACGAATGCGGCCCCTTTCGATGCGAGATAACGTGCATTCTGTTTCTCCTGACCCGGAACGGGGCGATAGATGAAGGTTGGGAGTCCGATCGCGATCGCTTCGGCAAGCGTAATGCCGCCGGGCTTCGTAATCAAGCAATCCGCAAGCGACATTAACTCGTGTATAGCATGTTGGAAGCCGTAAGCATGCAGCCTTGGGCAGGAGTCGTGCCCCGGGACACGCATTAGCAAGTCTGCGCGGAGCTCTTCGTTCCTGCCGCAGACGACAGCCAATTGAATGGCGGGGTCCTCAAGAAGGCTTTCGCAAAGCGCGGCGACGTTCGGCATAACGCCTTGGGCGCCAGCCATAATCAGCACGGTTCGCATGGAGGGAGAGAGCCCATACTTCCGGTAGAGCTCGGGCGTAGCCTTGGCAGCCGCGAAGCCCTGCTTGAGGGGGATGCCGCTGACTCGCACTTTCCGCTTAGGGATGCCGATTCCGCGCAGCTCGCTTCGGAGATCCTCCGTAGCTACGTAATAACGGTCGACGACGGGGTGAACCCATCTCCGGTGCAGGTCGAAGTCGGTAATGACGGCGTAGGAAGGGATCTGGCGAGTGCTCCGCCCTTGGCGCGAGGATCCCATTGCATAGATGGGGAATGTATAAATAACCGCATCCGGACGTTCTTGGTCCAACAGCTGGCGAATCTTATGTTGACCGAAAGAGTGAAGCCAACTGCCGAACAACGAATCGTGTTTCATCGGCTTCGTGAAGTCGTACATCCAGCCGTAAAGATGCGGCATATGCGTGTAGCTGCTCTGGTAGAAGCGGCGCGTCACTCCGTTTAGCCACGGATGGGATTCCGCCATCAGATCGTAGAGAACCGTGCGATCGTTGCCGAACTGCTCCATGGCGTTCTTCAGCGCCTTTGCCGCCTGGATATGTCCTTCTCCGTAAGAGGCGTACAGAATCAAAATTTTCGGTTGACGGTAATGAGCTGGATAAAGCATGGACACACCTCCTGACCCCAAGTTTAGCGGTCGACTGTAAAGCCCGAGTGAACGCGGTTTGGATCCTTTATATTTTTTTTGTATACTTGGATTAATATCCACGAATTTATCATTTATGGCGAAGGAGCGATTATGAATGCAATATGCTTATCTGGGCCGATCGGGATTGCGGGTTAGCCGACTATGTCTGGGCACGATGAATTTCGGGGTCGATACCGACGAGCAGGAAGCTTTCAAGATCATGGACGCCGCGCTTGATGCGGGAATCAACTTCTTCGATACGGCTAACATCTATGGCTGGGGGAAGAATTCCGGCCGCACGGAAGAGATCATCGGCAAGTGGTTCAAGCAGGGGGACGGCAGACGGGAGCGCACGGTACTAGCTACTAAAGTGTATGGCGACATGCATGACGCATATGACGGACCTAACCGAGACCAAGGATTGTCCGCCTACAAAATCAGGCGTCATCTCGAAGGTTCTTTGAAGCGTCTGCAGACTGACCACATCGAGCTGTACCAGATGCATCATGTGGATCGTAACGTCAACTGGAGCGAATTGTGGAGCGCGTTCGGAACGGCCCAGCAGCAAGGGAAGATCGGTTATGTCGGTTCCAGCAACTTTGCCGGATGGGATATTGCGGTTGCGCAAGGAGAAGCAAAGGCAAGGGGCGTGCTGGGTCTTGTCTCGGAACAGCACAAATACAATCTGCTGTGCCGACTGCCGGAGCTGGAAGTGCTGCCGGCATCGCAAGCGCTGGGACTTGGCGTCATTCCGTGGAGCCCGTTGGACGGGGGATTGCTCGCGGGCAACCATCGTCGCAAGGACGGCGGACGCCGGAGCGGGGATCAAAAGCGGCTGGACAAGCAT
This sequence comes from Paenibacillus sp. MY03, assembly GCF_002165585.1. Classification (NCBI taxonomy): domain Bacteria; kingdom Bacillati; phylum Bacillota; class Bacilli; order Caryophanales; family Paenibacillaceae; genus Paenibacillus; species Paenibacillus sp. MY03. The sequence goes on from NZ_MXQD01000093.1 coordinate 13,058, forward strand.
GGCGAGCAGTTGGAAGCCTACGCGAAGCTGTGCGACGAGCTTGGCGAGCCGGAAGATCTGGTGTCGCTTGCCTGGCTGCTCTCTAACCCGGCGGTAACGGCGCCGATCATCGGCGTTCGGACGCTTAATCAATTCGAGCGTTCGCTGCGGGCCGTGGAGTTGGAGTTGGACGTATCGACGCTGGCCCGAATCGACGAGATTTTCCCTGGCCCGGGCGGGGACGCTCCGAAGGCTTACGCCTGGTAATAGCTTATAACAAAAAAGGCTGCAACCCTCGCATCATGGGAAGATGTCGAGTTGCAGCCCTCTTGCATAATGCCGGGATAATCGTTAGATGAGCAGATTAAACAGAACCGGATCCTTGTTCAGCTCGAAAAATTGGAAGCCTTTCTTGGCCATCCTGTCGATGAGCGGCTCATAGTCTTCGCGATGCTTGAGCTCGATTCCCACCAATGCCGGACCGTTGTCCTTGTTCGACTTCTTCGTATACTCGAAGCGGGTAATATCGTCGTTTGGACCGAGCACCTGATCCAGAAACTCTCGCAAAGCTCCTGCGCGCTGCGGGAAGCTGACCATGAAATAATGTTTGTATCCTTCGTAGATAAGCGAACGTTCCTTGATCTCTTGCATGCGGTCGACGTCATTATTGCCGCCGCTGACGACGCAGACAACGTTTTTGCCCGCAATCTGGTCGCGGTAAGCGTCAAGCGCCGCGATTGGCAGAGCTCCGGCGGGCTCGGCGACGATCGCGTTCTCGTTATACAGATCCAGCATCGTCGTACAAACTTTGCCTTCCGGAACCATGATGACATCGTCGACCAGATCGCGGCAAATGGCGAAGGTCAGGTCGCCGATTCGCTTTACGGCTGCGCCGTCCACGAACTTGTCGATTTGCTCCAACGGGACGACCTCTCCTGCATCAAGCGACGCGCGAAGGGAGGGGGCTCCTTCCGGTTCAACGCCTATAATCTGGGTGGCGGGAGAGACGATCTTGATATAGGAGGCCACTCCCGCCGCCAGTCCGCCGCCGCCTACCGTAACGAAAATAAAATCGGGCGCAGATTCCGCCTTCTCCATGAGCTCTTGACCGACGGTGCCGTTGCCCGCGATAATCTTGCGGTCATCGAAGGGGTGGATAAACGCCATGCCGCTGCGAGTGCTCTCCGCAATCGCTTCCGAGTAGGCATCGTCAAAGGTATCGCCGGTCAAAATGACCTCAACTTGATCGCCGCCGAAGAAGGAGACTTGTTTCACCTTTTGACGCGGAGTGGTGCTCGGCATGTAGATTTTGCCGGGGATACCGAGAGTTTGGCACGAATAAGCGACGCCTTGGGCGTGATTGCCGGCGCTGGCACAGACGACACCCTTGGCGACATCCTCGGGAGCGAGAGAACGCATGAGATGGTAGGCTCCTCTTATTTTGAACGAACGTACAATTTGGAGATCCTCGCGCTTTAGCCATACTTGACAGTTGTATCTCTCCGATAGTACGCGGTTATATTGGAGGGGCGTGCGAACGATGACATCCTTCAGGTGCATATGTGCTTGCATGATTTCTTCCAGACCGATGCGATGCAGCGATTGTGTGCTCATAACGAACGAACCTTCTTTCTAGCTTTTGAATAGGGAATGGGTTGCCGTAAGTGGGCAGCCGAGATAGTTGTCAACCATTATACCACTTTGCCGTGCGGAATGGGCGAGAGATTGGGAGAGGGGGAGCCGAGCATGGGGAAAGTGTTAAAAAGGTTATTCGCGGTCATTGTCATTCTGCTATTGCTGGCTGCGGGAGGAGCATGGTGGCTGCTGTCCTATATTGCTCCCGATGAGGAATTGGACTTGTCCTATCAGAATATCAACATTCGCGAGAAAGCGACCGATATGATCAAGCAGCTTAAGCCGGAACTGATATTGACGGAAGCGGACGTTAATAATTTGATCAAAAAGAATCTGGATCCCAACGTGAGCGAACACGTTGTCGTAGAAGGAGCGTTGTTCGACCTGGAAGGAGACCGGTTGATCGCGAATATGAACGTGAAGTATCGGGACCGCGTGCCGATGGCGATCCGGGCGGAGTATCGGCTGGAGTGGCAGGATCCTAATCTTGCGCTGAGGCCGCAGTCGCTATCCATCAAGGGAATCGACCTGCCTCTAGACATGCTGGAGACGATTATTGTCGACCTTGATCTTCCGACGGGAGATTTGGTTAAAGTGAAGGAAGTCCGGTTCGAGGGGAATACGGTACGGGTTGAATTTAATTTGAGCTTGCCGTTCTGAGTCTGGGGATCTGATCTATGCTTGCGTAATTATGAAAAACCCTTCTGCTTCATAATTGAAGCCGGAAGGGTTTTTCTTTCGTGAGTCGATAGGAGGCAGTCGGCTATGAGAGCTGGTGAACGGACCAGACGATGCCCTCGTTGCCGGAGCCGCCGAGATTGAGATTGATTGTAAGTCCGTTGGCGACATAAAAGAGTCCGATCTGATCGTTTGCGTTCAGAGTAACGTCTCCTGTGATATTAATAGAGCCGCTTCCAAGAATGGTGCGCAAAGTAAGAAGAAGCGCGATGTTGACGTTAAGGATCGGGAAAATCCCCGTAATAAAATCCGTTGTGCTGGGCGTAATTCTGCGCACGGTGAAGGCAGGGTTAACGCCTGCCCCCAGTTGAACGGTAATCGCTGCCGCTGTGGAGTAGTTAATCGTTGCTTTGATGGAGTATCGGCCAGCCGTCGGGACGGTGAATGTGCCGGTTGTGGCATTAAAGTTGGCATTGCCGAAATAGGGGCTGGCCGTCGACCAGTTGACCAGCTGTCCGGAGGTGCTGACGGATACCGCATTAATTCGCCCGGAGAATCCATTGGTAGCAAAGTTTGGCCCCGTTGCACCGGTAGGTCCCGTGTTGCCGGTAGCGCCAGTAGCGCCCGTATTGCCGGTCGGCCCCGTTGGTCCGGTAGCGCCGTCGGCACCAGTTGGCCCGGTCGGCCCTATGGGTCCAGTAGCGCCGTCGGCGCCAGTTGGCCCGGTCGGCCCCGTGGATCCAGTAGCGCCATCGGCGCCAGTGGCGCCTGTCGGCCCAGTGGGTCCAGTAGCGCCATCGGTGCCAGTTGGACCGGTTGCTCCAGTGGAACCCGTTGCGCCGTCAGTGCCAGTGGCTCCTGTCGCCCCCATGGATCCAGTAGCTCCGTCAGCGCCAGTTGGCCCAGTCGGCCCCGTGGATCCAGTAGCGCCATCGGCACCAGTTGGACCATTCGGTCCTGTGGGTCCAGTAGCGCCATCGGTGCCAGTGGCGCCTGTCGGCCCAGTTGGTCCGGTAGCTCCGGTGGAACCTGTTGCGCCGTCAGTGCCAGTGGCTCCTGTCGCCCCCGTGGATCCAGTAGCGCCGTCAGCGCCCGTTGGCCCAGTCGGCCCCGTGGATCCAGTAGCGCCATCGGCGCCAGTTGGACCATTCGGTCCTGTGGGTCCAGTAGCGCCATCGGCGCCAGTTGGTCCGGTCACTCCGGTGGAACCTGTTGCGCCGTCAGTGCCAGTTGGTCCCGTTGGTCCGGTAGCGCCGTCAGCACCAGTTGGCCCAGTCGGCCCCGTGGGTCCGGTGGCGCCGTCGGCGCCAGTTGAACCGGTTGCTCCAGTGGAACCCGTTGCGCCGTCAGTGCCAGTTGGTCCCGTTGGCCCGGTCGGTCCCGTGGAACCCGTTGCGCCATCAGTGCCTGTTGCTCCCGTTGGCCCAGTGGGTCCAGTAGCGCCGTCGACTCCAGTTGACCCGGTCGGTCCTGTGGATCCAGTAGCGCCGTCGGCGCCCGTTGGCCCGATCGGCCCCGTTGATCCAGTAGCGCCATCGGCACCAGTTGGACCAATCGCTCCGGTGGAACCCGTTGCGCCGTCAGTACCTGTTGCTCCTGTTGGTCCTGTGGATCCAGTAGCGCCATCGGCACCAGTTGGACCAGCCGCTCCGGTGGAACCCGTTGCGCCGTCAGTACCTGTTGCTCCTGTTGGTCCTGTGGATCCAGTAGCGCCGTCAGCGCCCGTTGGCCCGGTCGGCCCCGTGGATCCAGTAGCGCCATCGGCACCAGTTGGTCCGGTCGCGCCGATGGCACCAGTAACGCCGTCGGCGCCAGTTGGTCCGGTCACTCCTGTGGAACCCATAGCACCGTCAGCGCCAGTAACACCGTCGGCACCCGTTGGACCAGTCGGTCCCGTTGGTCCAGTTACTCCGGTGGAACCCGTAACACCGTCAGCACCTGTTGGACCAGTCGGCCCTGTGGGTCCAGTAATGCCGTCAGCTCCAGCCGGTCCAGTTGGTCCCGTGGGGCCAGTAGCGCCATCAGCGCCAGCCGGTCCAGTCGGTCCCGTGGGGCCAGTAGCGCCATCGGTGCCAGTTGGCCCGGTCGATCCCGTGGGGCCAGTAGCGCCATCGACGCCAGTTGGCCCGGTCGATCCCGTAGATCCAGAAGCGCCGTCGGCGCCAGTTGGACCAGTCAGCCCCGTGGGTCCAGTAGCGCCGTCAGTGCCTGTTGCTCCCGTTGGCCCTGTGGGTCCAGTAGCGCCGTCGACTCCAGTTGACCCGGTCGGTCCTGTAGATCCAGTAGCGCCATCGGCGCCCGTTGGTCCCGTCGGGCCAGTCACACCATCGGCCCCCG
>NZ_MXQD01000094.1:0-5192 GCF_002165585.1 Paenibacillus sp. MY03
TCTACTTTCTTGACAGAGGTCCACTTTTCCCTCTATTTTCCGATGCGATATGCGATTGGCCTCTTCAAGCCCCCTAGTCCCACTCCCAGTCCCGGTCTATCGCGCAACTCCCGACTCCCGATAAGAACAAGGAAGCAACTGCAGCGGCTAATACAAATGAAAGGCCTTCTTCCGCTCGGCAAATGCCAGGCTTTCCTCGGAGAACCTTTCCAGCAGTCCGGTCAAATCGCCCCCACTCTCCCGTACGCCCGATTCGCCGCACAGCAGATCGATAAACGGCCTGCCGTTTTCCCGCACCGGCGGCAGGAACGAGAATGCCGGAAACATCTCCTTGATCGTAAACAGCAGCGTCAAGCCAAGCTCTACCGGCCGCAGCGCAGCCTCGTCCAGTACATGGACGTACACGCCCCGGCACAGCTCCCCTTCATGCTTGGAGAACGTCGGCTTAAAGTACGTCGGCCGGAAGTAGGCACCCGGCAGGCGCTTCGCGTTCATTTCCGCCGCAAGCTTGTCGGCGTCCACAAACGGCGCCCCGATGATTTCGAACGGAGCCGTCGTGCCGCGCCCTTCCGACAGATTGGTCCCTTCGAACAGACAGGTGCCCGGATACAGCAAGGCCGTCTCGAAACGCGGAATGCCCATCGACGGCGGAATCCAGGCTCCCCTGGCACCCGTGAAGCGTTCCCTCCGATCCCAGCCTTCGAAAGGAACGACATAGAGCTCCGCGCCGAGTCCCTGCTCCGCATTCGCCATGACCGCGACTTCCCCCGCGGTTAACCCATACCTCATCGCGAGCGGATAATTACCGACGAACGACGTGAACCCTTCCTTAAGTACATTTCCCTCGACCGTCACACCATTCAGCGGATTCGGCCGATCCAACACGACAAACGGTTTGCCCGCCGCCGCGCAATCCTCTAGCGCATAAAGCATCGTATAAATAAACGTATAATATCGGGTGCCTACATCCTGGATATCATAGACGACCATATCGACGGCGTCCAGCATCTCCGGCGTCAATCGCTTGGAATCCTTGCGGTACAAGCTGTATACGGGAACGCCCGTAGCTTCATCCACGTACGTGTCGACAAGCGCCCCTGCGGCCAGATCGCCTCTCACCCCGTGCTCCGGAGAGAACAGGGCTGCCAAATGAAACTTCTCATGCAACGTATCGATCGTGGAGCGGAAGTCCGCCCCAAGCCCGGTAGGCGACGTAATAAGTCCCAGCCGCTTCCCGCGGAACCAGTCGGCGTACTCGTCCACACGATCAACGCCAAGGCGTATCGTTCCCATCCCTTTCATACTCCTCCCTCTCCGTGAACCACGCACCGGCTGCTCACGGTGAAATCCGTCGGCCTCTGGCCGCACCTCGAGCATCCCGTGACTCTCTAAGCCGCCCTACGGCTCTCCATCTGCCTTCACCGCACCTCGAGCATCCCATGACTCCCTAAGCCGCTCTACGGCTCTCCATCTGCCATCGGCCGCACCTAGAGCTAAGCCGCCCTACGGCTCTCCATCTGCCGTTGGCCATGCTCCAATCACCTTATGCCGCGCCCTACAGCTCCGACTGGCGCAAACGCATCGTCTCCGGCGGGATCATGAACGTCTCGGCGTATTCCTTGCGCGCCTCCAAACCGCGAACGCGGGCCAGCGACTTATAGTAGTCCATATAGTTGAACGACTTGCTGCCCGTCACGAACCAGTGCGTCGACAGCGCCTCGATCCACAGATCGAACGCTTTCTGGTCGAAGTCTACATACACGTAAGGAACATAGCCGACCGCATCCTCCCAATTTTCCCCATAATACAGCTTAGCCGCAAAATGTGGCGGAAGCTCGCGTTCCATCGCGCCCAAGCCGGCGAAAAACCTGGCATCGTTTACGATGCGATGCGTCGTGGCATGATCCTTGTGCATGCTGTTGCAATGATGCGTAATAATAATATTCGGCTTGACCTCGCGAATGACGTCGCACACGCGCAGCCGGATCTCCTGATCGTCCGGAATTTCGCCGTCGGGAATCTCGAACACGCGCGCCTCGCCGCCCAGCATGCCGGCGAAGGTATGCGCCTCGCGAATTTTTTGCTCCCGGTATTCGTTTACGTCCTGCCCCGCAGGCACGCCTCGCTCCCCGGCGGTCAGCGCCAGCGTCGCGATCTTGTCGCCCTTCAGATAGTGGCTGGCCAGCACGCCCCCTGCCACCAGCTCCACGTCTCCTACATGTGCGCCAATACCCAATATCGTAATCGGTTGTCTATCGCTCATCGTCCAAGCTCCCCTCTCATCGTGGCGAAGGTTTTCGCCGTCCTGAATCCCGCCCGCTCGTAGATGCGCAGAGCCGGGTTGTTGCTGCCTGTATACAGGGACATGTAATCCGTGCCAATTTCCTGGAAAGCTTCGCACAGCCGGAAGAAGAGGCTCGAGCCGAGGCCGTGCCCTTCATGCTCCGGATGCACGCCGATACCCGCAAAATAACCCCGGCCGTTCTCCTGTCTTACGACCGGCCCCGCAAATCCGACGGCGCGGCCATGCTGAGCTGCGATAACGACCGGCGTCCCGTCCGCGAGACTCTTGCCAATCTCCGCACGCCAAAGCGGATTTCCTAGTACTTCCAACATCTCTTCAACGCCAGTATGCTTTGTCGCATCCAGCATCTCGACGCGATAACCGGCCTTAGCGGCCGTCTCTTCCTTCGCAAGGATGCTCTCCGGCACCTCGAAGCTGCCAAGCGGCAAATACATCGCGCACTGAACGGCGCGTTCGATATAACCGAGCCGCTTCAACGTCTCGTGCAGCAAGCTGCCGGCAGGCACGCCCGGAGCATTGTTATGCTCGTGCCCCGGCGTACCCGGAACGTACCATGGCAGCTGCATGGGATTAAAAAACAGCGTATCCGCATGTTTTTTCCCCAGCTCCGCAAATCGCGCTTCCATCGCGCGAACAAGCGCTTCCGCCTTGCTCTCGTCCGCGTATTCGTCCGCAAGCAGGACGCAGGTAATATAACCCGCAACATCGCCAAGCGGCAGATCGTTGCCGGAGCAACCGCAGGCAAAGCCGACGACGCGGTCCCCCTCCAGCCATACGAACGTGCACAACGGATCGAAATACGGGTTCTCCGTCAGGATTGCCGCGAATGACTCCGCTGTCATCTCCTTATAGCCGTCTCTCGCGGCCACAAGATTCCATAACGCAATAACCTCGGCTGTATATCGGTCGTTCCATGTTTGAAGCATCGTAAGTCACCTCCGCCAATAGCTGTTGGTCGTTACCCCTTCACCGCGCCTACCGTTACCCCTTCCAGGAAGTAGCGCTGCAGGCTGAAGAACAGAATGAACATAGGCACGGCAGAGATCGTTGCGCCCGCCATCATCGGCGCGAAATACGTCGTATTGGCGAAGCGGAAGTTTTTGAGTCCCACCTGGATCGTCTGCATATCCATCGTGTTCGTGACCAGGAACGGCCAGAAGAACGTGTTCCACGTCTCCATAAAGGTCAGGATCGCCATAACGGCCATAACCGTCTTCGAGAGCGGCATGATGATTTTCACGAAAATCTGGAATTGGTTGCAGCCTTCCACCTTGGCCGACTCCAGAATTTCTTTCGGAATCGTGCCCATAAATTGTTTCGCCAGGAAGATGTTATAAACGGTAACCAGCGTCGGCATGATAAGAGCGCCGTACGTGTTCTGGATTTCGAAAATATTCACGATCAAAATATAAAGCGGTACTTGCGTGACCTGATAAGGGATCATCATCGCCGCAAGCAGTATGGCGAACAGCACGTTGCGACCGCGGAACTGGATTTTCGAGAACGCATATCCCGCCATCGTGGCAAATACAACGTTCGACACCATGACCACGGTAGCTACGACAAGAGAGTTGAGAATCCAGCGATACGAATATTCGCTGAAGGCGAAGAAGAACTTGTAAGACTCCAGCGAGAACTTGCTGGGCCAGATGGAATAGCTGACCGCTCCCGCTTCGACGGGATCGCCAAAGGACGACATGATCATGAAGTAGATCGGGAATATCGTCGCCATGGCGAACAGAAGAAGGAGGATGACTAGAATGGTGTTGCGCGTATATTTCGCTGTACGATTGCCTAGATGATTATTAAACAGTGCCAAAGCAGGTCCCTCCTTCTCTTAATATTCCACGTCTTTGCCCAGGAATTTGAATTGAATGAACGCGATGACGCCGATAATGGCCGCCAATACAAGCGACTGAGCCGCCGCTTTGCCGAATTCGAAATACTTGAATGCCGTATCGAAAATCAGAAGGCCGACCATCGTCGTGGAATGATCCGGACCGCCGCCTGTCATCAGATAAGCGTTCTGGAACACCTGGAACGACCCGATCACGCCGGTGACCAGCAGGAACAGCGTCGTCGGCTTCAGGCAAGGCAGCACGATGTGCCACATCTTTTGCCAGAATGTCGCTCCGTCGATCTCCGCCGCCTCGTAGTAGCTCTCGTCGATTCCGAGCAGCGCCGCGACATAAATAATGATGCTGGTGCCATGGCTGGACAGCCAGGACATGAGTACAAGCGAGAACATGGAGGTCGAGCTGGCGCCCAACCAGTTCTGGCTAGGGATGCCCAACATCCCGATCAACTGGTTCAGAATGCCGCCGGGAAGCGGATCGTAGATCCAGAGCCATACGACGGACAGGGCGACGCCGGAAGCGACCGCCGGCAAGTAATAGATAGCCTTGAAAGTCGTCTGCGCCCACTTTTTGAGCGGCATGATCGCGATCGCGACCGCGAACGATATGATTAATGCAACCGGGACAGTCAGCACTGTATAAACGAGCGTATTCATGATCGCTTTCCAGAACAGCTCGCTGGCGAAGATGCCCGAGTAATTGTCGAATCCAATGTATTCCGAGCCTAATGGCCGGTATTCTTGAAAGCTGACCAAAAAGGCGCTCACGACCGGATAAGCCGTGAACAGCGCATAGACAACGAGCGCAATGGCGATGAAAGCGTAGGCCCATGCCCCATCTCCGCGATTAAGTCGATTCTTGACGTTTGACGCACGAGCCATAGTAAGACTCCTTTCCCTTGCCGCGTTACTTCTTTTAAGAGGTCGTTCAAAAAGTCCGCTTCCCATTACGAAGTAATTCTAGAAGCTTATTCGACGTCGAATATTGAATTCAGCCGAACCTTCCGGTGCTCACGTAGCTTCCACTACGCT
>NZ_MXQD01000095.1:0-8910 GCF_002165585.1 Paenibacillus sp. MY03
GGCTTCATCCAATCTTCTCGGTACTGGTAACCGAACTTTTTGAACACGTACTTTAAGAGGTCGTTCAAAAAGTCCGCTTTTGATCACGTAGTATCCCTGCAGCTATAAATTCGGATAGCCGCCTCGGCATGAGAGCGGCTATCCGAGCGAAATTCATTAATCTTGCACGATTCCGTCCGCTCCGAAGGCCTCGATAGCGCCTTTTTTCACGGCATCGTACATCTCTTGAGGCGTAATCTCGCCTGCAAGCAGCGCTTGCAGCTTCGGAATGACAACCTCGTTCTCCAGCTTGATCGCCTTGGAACCCAATTCTACAGGGATGTCAGGACGGGCAGGAGCTGCATGCTCCAACATCTTATCGACAGCTGCGATATTGTCCGGATTGCGATTCGACTCCATGCTGGCTGCCGCTTCGCGGGCGCTCTTGGTAATATGCGCTGCAAACAGGTCATTATTCGTTGTTGCGGCTACCTGACCGCTGGACAGGAAGTAAGCCGCCTTCGCGATATTCGCTTTATGCTCGTCTGTTGGATCCTTTTTGCCGCGGAAAGCGACATAACCGTCAACGACCGCATGGGAGACCGGCTCTTGACCTGCAAAGGATGGAAGCGGCAACGCGATATAGTCCACTTTGATGCTGCCTTCAACCGCGCTTCCGTCCTTCGCGTCGATCTTCGCGTTGTTTTTGTTCGCGGAGTTTTCGAAAACGGCAAGACCTTTGCCCGTAATCATCGTCTGTCCCGTCAAGAACATGTTCCAGCGTTTGCCGGCGTCAACGGAGCTGAGCTCCTTCGGCATGGAGCCGTCGTCGATCAATTCGCGAACCGCGTTCAGAACGGTCAAATAGTTTTTGCTTGTGTATGCGTATTTCAGATCCTTTGTAAATGGAGACGGCATGCCCGCGTTTTTCACCAGAATGCTGAGGTAGTCCTTGGAGGCTACGCCAGCCGTAGCGAATACGAAGCCGTAACGCGACGTCTTGTCGCCTTCCTTTACGACGCCTTTCTTGATGGCCTCGCGGAATTCATCGTACGTCCAACCTTCTTGCTGCACTTTCTTCCAGTCGACGCCGGCTTCTTCGAGGAATTGCTTGTTGCCGCCGATGGAGTGTACTTCCATGTAAGCCGGCAGGCCGTACAGACCGTCGCCGTTCTTCATGTAAGCAAGCGCCGCTTCATCGTAGTCCGCGATCATGTCCGCGCTTACCAGATCCTTGATGTCCAGCAGCATGCCCATCTGGGCGTATTTCGAGATGCCGTCGGAGCCGATAAAGGCAAGGTCCGGAGGGCTGCCCGCGTTTACTTGCGTATCCAGCTTCTGAGTCATGTCTTCCCAGCTGGCAGGTTCGATTTTCAAAGTCAGGTTCGGATACAGCTTGTTAAAGTCGGCTTCCATCTGCTTAAAGTTTTCTTGATACGTTGGGGATACCGGCGGCAGAAGCGCCGTGATGGTGTCCTTCGCCTCCGATGCTCCGCCGTTTGCAGTGTTAGACGGCTTCGCCGTTTGGGCGGGCTCGTTGTTGTTCCCGGAGCCGCAAGCGGAGAGCGTTCCTAAGGATAAAGTCAGAGCAAGCACAGATGCAGCAATTTTCGATTTACTTTTCATTGCCAAGATCCTCCCTTTATTTGAAATTCTATATATACGATCCGTCCCAGGCGAACCGCTGTACCTCCTCTGATAAAAGAGCAGCGGGTCCGTTTGCGAAAAAGTTGAAGAACATTATAAGGATAAATCTATAACGTTCTTCCCCTTCGCGCAAACCTTACTTCACTTGGGAACAGGCACGTATAGCCCTCTTAAGGTTGCCGCCGCAGTTCGCCAGCACTTTCTTCGCCTCTTCGGCTCCAAGCCCGGACTTGATCATCATGATCGCCAGCTTGCAGTCGAGTTCGGACTGTCGCAAGTATTGCTCCGCCGTAGCTTCGTCCGTCCCAGTCGCCGTCCTGATGATTCGGAGGGATCGGTCGAACAGCTTCTTGTTGCTGGCCTTGAGATCGACCATCAGATTGTTGTACGTCTTGCCTAGCTTCACCATAGTGGTGGTCGTCAGCATGTTCAGTACAAGCTTCTGGGCCGTTCCCGCCTTTAATCTCGTGGAGCCTGCGATTACTTCCGGGCCCACCACCGGAGCGATGGTAATGTCCGCCGCCTCCGACAGCTTCGTGTCCTTGTTGTTTACGACGCCGATCGTGACAGCTCCCAACTCGCTGGCTCTGCGAAGCGCTTCGATAACGAAGGCCGCGCTGCCGCTCGCCGAGATTCCGATGACCGCGTCTTTGCCCGTCACGCCGATCTGATCGATCAGCGCCCTGCCTTCATCGCCGTCATCCTCGCATCCTTCCACGGGGATTCGCAGCGCCTGATCGCCTCCGGCAATATAGCCCTGCACGAGCGATGGATCCACGCCGAACGTCGGCAGACATTCCGAAGCATCCAGCACGCCTAACCTTCCTGACGTTCCTGCTCCGATATAGAACATTCTTCCGCCAGTCGACAGCGCATGATGAAGCGCTTCCACGGCCAACGCAATGCGAGGAATTTCCTGCCTCACCGCCACGTGTACCTTGGCATCCTCCTGGTTCATGAGCTCCAGCATGCCTTCGGTGGACAATTCGTCGATCATCCCGGTCTCGGGGTTGATCCCTTCCGTCGTCAAGCTTGCAAGATAGTCCTTCATCGTGATTCCCCTTACGTGATCATGTTTGGACAAGTTGCTGTCCATGTGATCGAATTCCACCCTGTTGTCGACGCTGCCCATAATGCTAGTATGGTTATTGTCTTCAGTGTCATTCGTGATGCGTTTGTTGTTGTTGTTCATGACTCTATATTAAGAATTTATTTCAGCTCCGTCAATAGTTTTTGAAATATTATTTTATAGTGTCATAAAACATTGGCATTTTATATCACAAATTGTGCGAGATGCACAAATGCCGTCGAACCTTTGGCGGTGCGGCTTTCCGGCCATCATCGGGGTAAGCGCATTCATCATTTAAAGTTTAAAATTTCCAACTTGTGCTTAAGAAAATACGGAGCTGGATGCGCCTACAACAGACCATCCCCGAACGAATGTCGGGATGTCGGGACGTGGGGATGACGGGATGCCAGGGTGCCTGGACGCCGGAATGCCGCGACATGGGCACGCTGGGATGTCGGGACGGGATGACGAGACGTGGGCATGCTGGAATAACGGGGGGACGGGATGCGTCGCCGGGACATGGGGACGCTGGGACGTCGGGATGTCGGGATGACTGGATGCAGGGACGTCGACTTCGGGACGTTTGGATGACGGGTTGACGGGACGACGAGACGCGTCACCGGGACATGGGGACGCTTGGACGCGGGATGATGAGATGCCGGGACGGGTCGCTAGGACGGGACGCTGGGATGACGGGATGCCGGACGATTTGCACAACACGGATGCTAAACTCCGCTAGGCTACTTTACAGTAGGCCACCTCAGTATGAATTGTGCAAATATACTCAAATATTTAAACTGAAGCCTCTCCCTGGTGGTAAATTGTACAAAAATACACAATTCTAGTTCCATTTCGCCCCTATAGACTCTTATCGAGGTTAAAAATAGGGATAAATGTACAAATTCACGAATCTCTAATCCGTATGTAAGCTAATTTGTGTATTTTCGTACAATTACCACTTTGGACTCCTCTTTGATTACCTCACTGACCAGGTCCACCAACATGCGCTAATCCTTCTCTTTTTGAACGCCTCCTCCTCCTACTCCGACTCAACCAAACAGCGCTTATGAAAAATTAATCCGGGTTCTGCTGCCAAGTATTACTCCATGGCCTGAGCAGCAAAAACACTCCAGCCTGCAGGCTGGAGTGTCGTTCATGATCGCTAATGGGGAGCGTTACCTTCTACGCTTGTTGGAGATGATGCTTCTGCTCTTGGAGAGATACTTTTTGACCTGCTGATAGTCCGCGCTTGCCACGCCGGCGAACAGCATATCGATAATCGTGAGCATCGCGATGCGCGATCCCATGGCGCCGCTGCGAATGGAAATTTCCGGCGTCGATATGCTCAGCAAAGAATCCGCCTTGTCGGATAGTTCGCTTTTGCTGTATTTCGTGATCGCCACAATATGAGCACCGTTTTTTTTGGCTATTTCCAGCGAGTCGAGTATTTCCACCGTGTCTCCGGAATTGGATATAAAGATGGCGACGTCCTCCTTGGTCAGCAAGGAAGCGGCCGTCAACTGGCTATGGCCGTCCGTAAAAGCATGACAGATCTTGTTGATCCGCGTAAACTTCTGCTCGGCGTCCTGAGCCACCAGCCCCGACGCGCCAATGCCGAAAAACATCAGACGTTTGCTGGACTGCAGCGCCTTGATGGCACGAGCTACCGCAGGGCGGTCAAGCACGCTAAGCGTATCCTCGATGGAACGCACATTGTTGCGTCCGATGTTGGATATGATCGTACTGAGGTCGTCGCCAGGCTGAATGTCGCTATATTGTTCGCCGCTGTCTTCGTCCATCGAGCCCAGCGACGCAGAGATGCTGACGATAAAGCTGCGATAGCCGTTATACCCCATCGTCTTGCAGAAGCGCAGCACCGAAGCGTCGCTTGTTTTGCTGCCTTGCGCAAGGCTCTTGATCGACAAATGCGGAATTTCTTCCTTATTCGCAAGGATATATTCCGCCACCAGCCGTTCGACCGGGGTCAGACTATCCTTTCTGTCGCGGATCTTGATTAATACGTTATCGTTTATCGCCATATGACGTTACCTGCCGTTTCGTAGGTTTTGTCGCCACTAAGAAGCTGATCTGGATAGTCTGGCCGGGAGCTCGGAAGCTCGGAAATTCCATTGTGGTTACATCGTATACGGATTCCTGCCAAATTACAAGTGTTTGCATCGGATATATGGACATATATCGAGTGACGAGTTTAATAAAATATTATTTTAAAATATTATTATCATTTTGAAGTAAATATTGCAACTTTTATTGCCTGAAATTCTTGTAGCATGTTATAATGGGCACCAATTGACGTGCATCTACGCCATTATGATGAATCATAAACGAGCAAAGGATGAGGGACATGGGAACAGCATTAAAAATTGCCATTATCGGGGCAGGAAGCACCTATACCCCGGAACTGATGGAGGGCATTATTAAACGCAAAGACAATCTGCCGCTGACAGAGCTGGCGCTTATGGATATCGACGCCCGCAAGCTCGAGATCGTTGGCGGCTTATGCGATCGCATGGTACAGGCAGCGGGAATGAACTGCACGGTCGTTAAAACGATGGAGCTGGATGAAGCTCTCCAAGGAGCTAGCTTCGTGCTCGGCCAGATTCGCGTCGGCAAGCTGCCCGCTCGCGTGCTGGACGAGAAGATACCGCTCAAGTACGATCTGATCGGTCAAGAAACCTGTGGAATCGGCGGCTTCTTTAAGGCGATGCGCACGATCCCCGTTATGCTCGACATCGCGAAGCGCATGGAGCAGCTATGCCCCGACGCTTGGCTGATTAACTTCTCCAATCCCGCGGGAATCATTACGGAAGCGATTTTGAATCATACGAATGTCAAAATGCTGGGACTATGCAATGTCCCTTACAATATGTACAAGAGCATTCGAGAAACGCTTCAATTGCCAAACGCGGATTTGACTTACGTCGGGCTCAACCATCTGAGCTGGATTACAGCCATTGAGCAGGACGGCAAAGACTATCTGAAGGACGCTCTCGAGATGGGGCTCAACAGCGAAGCAATGAAGAACATTCCTTCCAGCGGCTTTAGCCAGGAACTGGTGCAGCTCGTAGGCGCTATTCCTTCCTCCTATATGGAATATTATTATTTCAAGGACAAAAAGCTGAAGCTATTGAAGGACAGCGAGCAATCCCGCGGAGAGAAATGTATGGACATCGAGGAAGAGCTTCTGGGCATCTACTCCAATGCAGAGCTGCATGAAAAACCCGAGCTTCTGGCCTCGCGCGGCGGCGCCAACTATTCCGAAGTCGCGATCAGCCTCGTCGATGCCATCTACAATGACAAGCAGGAGGTCCATGTCGTGAATCTGCTAAACGGCGGAGCGCTGGACTTCATGGAGCATAACGATGCCATTGAGGTAGCTGCAGTCATAGGCAAGGATGGCGCGAAGCCGCTTGTTATCGAAGACTTCGACAACCGCCATATTATCGACTACATGCGAATGGTGAAGGCATACGAACGCGAGACAGTCGCCGCGGCCGTCGAAGGCAGCGAAGAAGCCGCCATGCGGGCGTTGATGATGAATCCGCTCGTTGGCGATTATAATACGGCGCTGGCTTGCTTTAGGGAATTGAAGGAAGCGCACAAGGAATATTTGCCCCAGTTCAAATTCGAATAACGCAGGGAGGAGTGGGAATCGCCATGAGCAAGTACGTCATCGGCGTCGACGGCGGCAATAGCAAGACGGATTATTATTTGTTCGACCTGAACGGAACGCTTAAGGATCATATCAGGTCCGGCACCTGCAGCCACGAGCAGTTCCCGGAGAGCTACGCCAAATCTTACAGCGTTATGCATGAGCAGATATCATCACTGCTTGCACGAAGCGGGTTGTCCTTGGCGGATATCGCGGCAGGAGCGTTCGGGCTGGCAGGCGCGGACATTCCTTCGCAGAAGGCGCAGCTGAACGCCGTTATCGAACGTCTCGGGTTCACCCGCTTCGCGATGGACAACGATGCCTTCCTCGGCATCAAAGCGGGGACGTCGCACGGCTACGGCATCTGCTCCATCAACGGTTCGGGCGTTTCTACCTGCGGCATCTCGAAGAGCGGCAAACGTCTTCAGGTCGGGGGAGTCGGCAGCGAGCTCGCCGGCGACGAGGGCGGCGGCTTTTACTTGACGCGGCGTGTTCTGCGCGCCATCTACGACAGCTTCTACCGCCTGGGCCCGGAGACGTCCATGACGGAGCCCGTCATGGCGCTGATCGGCGCGTCTTCCAAGGAGACGTTTATGGATCGGGGACTTGAAGGTTTGGTCGCCCGAAGCTTGCCGTATACCGAGATCGTGACGACACTTCTTGCAGCTGCAGAGCAAGGCGATGCTGTCGCGTCCGGCATCGTCGACCACTCGGCCCGCCAGCTTGCCTATTCTACGGTCGGCTGCTTGGGGCATCTCGACTTCGACGACGATAAGCCTGTCGACATCGTGATGGCCGGCTCCGTCTGGGCGAAAGCGGCTTCGCCGATTATGCGGGATCGTTATATGGGGTTCGTCTCGGGCTTAACCGGCCGGGAATGCCGATTTATTTTGCTGCAGGAGCCGCCAGCCGCAGGAGCCGTACTTTGGGCGCTTGAGCTTGCGCTCGGCGCACCTGCCGATGACGGACTGCGCGCGAAGGTGATCGAGGCGGTACGCTGACTTCGGCGGCATACTGGAAAAGGTTATCCCGCATTCGTTCAACGAGATGAACGAATGCTGAGGATAACCTTTTTTTGCGGCGATTATTCGTGCTTCATTACACCTGGTTAGATGAGTCCCGACTCCTTTAACAAACGCTGAACCATGACAGCTGCCTGCGCACGGGTCAACTTGGTCCCAGGCGCGAGCTCCCCCTTCGGCGTGCCGGAGAGAATGCCGGTCGCAAGCCCCTTATTCAGCGAAGTCTCCGCCCAAGCCGAAGCTTGAGCTGCGTCCGGGAATCCGCTCAATGGATCAGCTCCAGCGTCTGCCTTGTCAGTCAACCCCGTCCATCTCATCGCATTCGCGATCATCATCATGGCCTGTTCGCGTGTTACGTCATCGTTCGGGCGGAATGTGCCGTCCTCGAATCCTCCGATTAAGCCATATTCATAAGCCGTCCCTATTGCCCCGGCATACCATTCTCCTTCGCGGACGTCGGAGAAATTGCCGATACCGGCTTGCGTATTTTGGCCAAGGCCTAGCGCACGCACCAGAATGGCCGCAAATTCCGCGCGCTTAATGGAACGATCCGGAGCGAAAAGCCTCTCTCCTATACCTTCGATGATCAAGCGCGATCCCATATCAAGGACGGCGCTGCTCGCCCAATGCCCCTTCATATCGTCGAATGCCGCCTTGTATCCGATCAATGCGTAATCGCTGTTGGTCAGGTTGTTCATCGCACCTGCGTATATCCCGTTATTCACCAGCATCCGGGTCGGTATATGCCTAACCGTTCCGTCGGGATCGATGACAACGCCCGTAGACATCAACCTGCGGTTAACCCCATTTGGTATGGAAATGGTCCGCTCAACATAAGCCGCAAAGTTGTTCGCTTCGATTCCCAGGTCCCCGGCTTTGACCCATACCGCAAAATGAACCGGAGGCGCGATGACCTGGAAGTCTCCAACTTCAGCCCTTTCCCTTAGCAGACGGACGATACGGTCATTCGAAGGGGCGATTTCGATACGCACGACGGCATCCTTCGCCCGAACGTTCGGTCCCAGTTGCTCCAGCAACGCTTCCAGATCCAACAGAGACGCGTCGATGGCATACGATGCGAATGCCGTGCGCAATTGGATCTTGCCGCCTCTGTCGATCAATGCCTTCAGAAGTTCCATGCTCAGCTCTGCTGCAAGTACGTCGCTCTCCGCATCCGCTTCAATCTCGAGGACTGTCCCCTGCGAATCACCGGCCAGCGTCTGATTATCCTTGTTCCAATCAATGGTCACCGTTGTTACTTTGCGGCCTTTACCGTCCGTAGTACTGGTGATGTCCGCATGTCCCTGCTTGCCGTTGATGAGCAAGCCCTTCTCTTCACCGGCAGCAGGAGTTGGCGTTGGCGTCGGGTAGACCGTCCCGCCCCCGTCAGGAGTCTCCGTCACTTGAGCCGTCCACTTCGCGTTCAGCGTCACGTTGCCCGTCACCACAGTCGTGAAAATATATGGTTCCGTCAGTTCTTCGTCGGTGTACCAACCTCCGAACGCGTATCCCGTTCTTGTCGG
>NZ_MXQD01000096.1:0-13944 GCF_002165585.1 Paenibacillus sp. MY03
TTACTGTCCTTGTTCTTGATTAATAGTCCGGATGGCTTCCCCTGGCCCTATTGGCTTTTGTATGCAGTATTGTTCAAACTTCATCGCAAAAAAAGCCTTGCAGGCCAATACAAGGCCGCCGCTTTACGCTTTCGAATATTGCGCCTTCAGCGTGAGGAAGTGAGAATTATAGAAGCTTTTTAAATATTACCTTACCTACAGACGGTCAACAGACATTTCTTTCATATGGTCTGGGTGCTTCTGGCACGCAACAATAATAAAAAGCCACCCGCGTTGAATCGTTTCAAATTGCAGAGATGATGCTGTCCCAAAACATTCGTTAGATGACTTAGTACGCCTCTTCTTTAAAACGTAAAGCCTAAAGAAACCGTTCCTTAATAAATGAAAGTACAACCCACCATTTAAGAAAGGAACGGTTTCTTAGTACACTCAATATACTATGACTTCATCTGCCAATTGACTATATAGGACTAAAATATTCATGCGCTTTTCTCTCTTTCGTGAGCTGAATATGCAGCGCTTGCCCCAATTTTAGCCTTGCCGCAGCTTCGGAACCGATCAAAGTCGCCCCCTGTAAGCAGCATGGGATCAGTAAGTACCTCGATCCAAATATCTACTTCGTCACCTTAAACGCACAATAGTCAAAAGCATGCAACGGCGAGTCCAATCTGACCGTTCGTCCCATCAATTGCCCGGAACCATTTATAAATTCGATCTCCTTGAAATCATCTGCCAATTCGATGACTGGCTCATCTATGCGATCCGGAAACAGGTTCCATAGACCAACAGCCAACGAGTGCTCGTTTTTCTTAACTATCATGTACAAATCGGGATTGCCGGAGCAGACTGCGTCAAGCTTCCGACCGCTCAGCCACTCATTGGACTGAATCAACTGACGCTGTCTGCAATAGCTGCGGAACAAACCTGCTATGGACTTGTTAGGATAAGCATCAAAAGGGTACACAAGAAAGCGTTGCTTGTCAGCATTTTCATACCAGTAGGCGCCCGGCAGCGTTTCATTGTTGACGAAAATTTCGGAGAGAAGTTTGACACCCTCTTTATGACTCAAGCGATGGACAATGACGTTCCCGAATAAGGCGACTTTTTCCTGCTCGCGATAATAATATTCATAGTTGCCGGAAAACACATTCGTTATCGCCTCGTTACGCTTTTCATTGAATTGTGCAATGCCGACATCGACACCCGCTTCTGTCAAAATTCTAGCCGCGGTATAATCCAAAATCGTGCCATTGTTCAACAACTGTCGATCCAGCAATTGCGCGTTCTGCCCGAAGACGAGGTTTACGCCGCCCGGCTCAAAAACAGCCGGAATGCTATTATCATTCAGAAACGCTACTCCCGGAGACCACATGACATCCGCCTCCGGACGACGGCTCACTTCCGTAATATGCCAATTCAAATGCATAGGCTCAAAGAGATAAATGCCTTGCGCCGTTTTATCCGCAAACATCTCTTCCGTTTGACGATGCAGCTCGCGGTTTTTCTCCGCAAGCCTGGCATAACCAGGTTCATAGTTCGGCGATGAAGTATAATCAAATCCATACTTCAGTACGCCATGAAAGTTGCCGTCCGCTCTTGCGATCAGATCGATAAATTCCACACCGTACGCGGGTCCCGCATGCCGCGGACGAGGATAAGCATCCGCTTCAGCGATCGTTCGAATATGGTGCTGCTTGCAGAACGCCGCTTGTTTTCTTGCGAAGTCCATTGCGCTACTCACTCTTTGCCCCCAAAAAGCGGCTCCGCTGAGTCGTAACTCCTTAGCATTATTGCCCGCCAGTATTGTTGCCAAATCCAGTGCGCTTGCACCGTCAGCTCCCCAATGCGCCGGTCCGGAGCTAAGTACGATATTTATGGATGGATCGATTTCATCCACTGTTGAGCGAACAGCCGAAGCCAGATTGCATAACGATATTTGGCTGCCCTTCAGCCAGGCATCGCGATATTCGCCCGGATTGTTACTATATATTTGTTCGCGCATCGTATCAAGGGAAATCTCCCTCCCCAATATTTCACTGTACAGCGCCATATGCTTCGGGCAAAAACAGGAAGGAGGCGTATTGACCCAGTTGATCCGATAGTCATCGTCCAGCGCAATCTTTCGTACGCCGGTTTGGGCTATTTGTCTGAAGAGATCGCAAAAAAAGAGTTGGAATTGCTTGTCCAGCGGACAAACCCTCTTCGATGGCTCCCCCTCGATGTCTACTATCTTGTCATAGGGATCCGCATACTGGTAGTGGGCCAACGAACCGCCAACCCAAACGGCTGTTTCTATACGATGATGGGTGAAAAACGGCAGGAGCGAGCGGATTAGGACACAATTCTCTTCCAGCTTATCCACGGTCAACGGAATCAAATAGACCTCATTGGCATTCAGTTGACGTAATCGCTTGATCATAACCTCTTTTGATTGTTCTGTTATCGTGTTCAGGGCTATTGGTACAGTAACCGTATACATCGCAGTCACATCCTCCATTCATAATATGTTTTGAACCTTGTATGACAGCATGTCAGAAAAAATCGAGCAAATAAGTGCCCCGTTTAGGAATCCTGCTGCTCAGCTTATCCGCCGCCGCGCCGAAGCTATCGATACGACCGTATGCATGAAGCGTTACGGGGTCCATATACCCAAGCAGCATTGCAGTCAAATCATTGATGCCGCAGCACAGCTTAGCTTCATGCCCCGGCGTAACTTCTGCCCCGGCGGTCAGCTTCACCATCCCGGCACACCCATCCTCCCTAATCGACATCAGCCACGTCCCTTGATTCCATGGCGCATGCTCATCCCGAATCTCTAGAAGCAGCTCTGTCTTCTCGGAGCTCGCATCATTCGGAGCAAACGCGTATTGCTCGACAAAACGTGCTGCATCGACAATACGGACCATAAAATAAGGTACTGTTTCCTGCCCGATTCGAGGATCATTCAGCAAGTAAGGCAATGGATGATCCATCGGCGCGTTGAGTCTGACGCGCTCCAACATGGAATCGTGCTGACTGACGTAACTCCAGAGTGCGCGAAAAGCCTGGAGATCCATATAGATGAACTCCATCACTTCCATCTCGCGATTGTGGATATGGTAGCGAATATATCCGCCCGGTTCACCGCCATCCCTATAATACATCGCTACTTGCTGACTGCTCGACGTCAACAGACGTTTCTCCCACCAATCTATTGTACGTTTCAGCATTCCGTTATATCGCTTCGCGTAAGCCGCGTATAGTGCATCAATTTCCTCTAGATGCTCCATCGCCCGTACACGGCGGACACGTCCCGGCACGATTTCACGTCGAGGCAATTTGTCGACCGGAATACTATATTTCTTATGCTCGACATACAGCTCCCAGCCATATTTGCGATAAAAACCAAAGGAAAACGGAGCTAGAGCCGAGAGCGTTTGTCCACGCTCCTTCATTCGCTCCAAACCACTGATCAACAGCTCCGCTACCAGGCCTTGCCGCCTCGCTTCCGGCCATGTCGAAACCCCGCCAATCCCTCCAACAGACAACGGATTCCCTTGTATGTACATCTCCAGATCGAAGATTTGCATCTGTGACAACAAGGAAACACCCTGAAAAGAGGCCAGCCACGTTTCCGGCTTAAAGTTCGCCCGAGCTTGCTCTAGCTGTTCAGCGGATGGAGATACTTGAAAAGCATAACAGGTCAATGCATAGTGTTCCTGGAAATCATTCCTAGTCAAATGTCGAATGTCCGACATCATATCACCTCTTCTTCGCCTCATGCGTATTTAAAACAGGCTCGTCCTTTGCAGAACGAGCCTGTCCCTCATTGTGAATCCAGCTTAGTTTCCATATTGTCTGTCGTAAGCCGTTTGCATCAATTCAACAATTTTCGGCAATCCAATTCTGTCCATGGCTGCCAAATAAGCATCCCAGTCCGATTCCAAATTCATATTGCCCATAATAAATTTGGCTCTGGATTCCCTAATATAGTTGTCCAGCTCCACCCGCAAAGTGGATACTTGATCCAATTCATCGCTCAAAAACTTAAGCGGCGGCAACAGCGATACATCAGTAGGCGTATAAGGCTCATATTTGTTTTCTGTCTCCAGCATTAACAATTTCCCCAATCCCTCCGGGCTATATGGGTCAATGTCGGGATCGGTAGCATTCGTTAACAGGGACTCGTTTGTAATTAGCGGTTCTCCAATATCGAGCCAGGTTTCGTTCTGCGGTTCACTGGAATACGGCTTGAGTATTTTGATTTTGGCTGGCAAACCCGTGATGCCAACTTCTCCTTCCTCCGCTTTTCGCCATTGCGTACCTTCACCATATACACGCTCCGGGTTAAAGAACACGTCGGCCAGTCGTATGGCCACTTCCGGATGTTCTGTCCTGGAGGAAATCACGAAGCTTCCTCCTCCATATGGAAAGCTATTGAAGTAAGTCGTATACTGAGTTCCGTCCGGTCCTTTAAGAGGCGCGAGCGTCGTATAATGTCTGTAACGTTCAGGATTCGCCGTGCCATCGATAACATTGACGTTTGCCCCCGCCGCAAAGGCGCCGAGAACCTCCTCGTGACTGTTTGCCAATTGCTTCAGTTGATCGCTCGATTGCGTAAACGATGCGTTATACAGAAGTCCTTCTTCAAACAATTGATTTAGAAACTTCAATCCCTCTCGCGTACCGTCAGTTACAGCATTGGATTGTACTTTCCCATCCCTGACGACCATCTTCAAACCATCTAGACTATTGTCAAGTTCAAAAGCATTCATCAGGAAACTGTCGGCTGCCGTATGCCAGCCGATTGCGGCTCCAGCCATCGGAATTTCATCCGGCTTGCCGTTTCCGTTAGGATCCATCTCCTTGAACGCCCGCATGACCTCCAGGAACTCGTCGGTTGTGGTCGGCGTGCTCAGCTCCAGCTTGTCCAACCATGACTGATTGATCCAGAGCTTGTTCCCATACATGCAGTGATAACACTCATTTAAAGAAGGCAGCCCGTATATGTTGCCATCTGTTGCCGTAATTACACCCTTCAGCTCCGGCGTGTCTTGAAGGAGTTTCTTCAAATGAACAGTCTGTTCCTCAATATAGTTTTGAAGCGGCAATATGAGTTTCTGCTCCACGCCATACTTCTGTTCATTGACATCGCTAAGCCCTGTTCGGATAAACAGATCCGGGAAGTCGCCACTGGCAAAAATAATATTTAGTTGTTCAGGCTGGCTAACCGGGTAGGTCTGAAAATCCAGATGTACATTCGTCAACTCTTCCAACCATTTGGTAAATTCATTGGTAGAATAATCGATGACTTCGGGGCCTTGCGGAATGAGAACCTTCAGCGTAACCTTTTCCTTCACGATCGGAAATGTACCGACAGGGTTCAGGTTGGACTCCGTTTGCGAATCATTGGGACTAACCGGCGGTTGCTCTCCATTCCCGTTATTAGTGGAGCTACAACCAACAATCACGGTAAGAATCGCAACAATAAGACCCATCAGAACCAATGGAGAATATTTTGATTTTGACATTTTATTTCGCCCCTTCTATTTGAGTGATATCAGGACTATCCTTTAATTGCTCCAATCATTACACCTTGCACGAAGTACTTTTGTACAAAAGGATACAAAACAAGTACAGGCGCACTAGCCACAACGATTACAGCATACTTGATCACATCCGACATGCCCTGGCGTCGCATCAGCACGTCAAAGTCCTTGATCATCGTGGGATCTATGACATTGAGAATCAGAATATTGCGCAATACCAATTGAAGCGGCTGCAGTTCGGATGATTTCAAAAAAATGAGCGCATTAAAATAAGAATTCCAGAAGCCTACCGCCACATACAACCCAATTACCGCCAAAACCGGCTTGGATAATGGCAGCACGATCGAGAGCAGATACTTGAAGTCACCGCAACCGTCAATGGACGCTGCCTCATACAGGTCATCCGGTATGGAATGATTCATGTAGGTTCGAACCAGGATAATATTCCATACCGATAATGCCGATGGAATAATCATCACCCATCTGGTGTCGATCATCCCCAAATCCTTGATCAGCAAATAGTAGGGGATCAATCCTCCGGAGAAAAACATCGTAATTACAAAAAACAACATGACCGTATTGCGAATCTTGAATTGCTTGCGAGTCAACGGATAAGCGGCCAGCACGGTCATAACCAAATTCAAGGCCGTTCCGCAAAACATATAGAAAAAAGAATTTATAAAACCGTTTACAATCTGTTTGTTCTTGAACACCGCTTCATAACCGGCAAGCGTCCAGTCCACTGGTAACAACCATACACTGCCCGACGAAACGGCATGTGGACTACTGAACGAGGAACTGAGCACATAAATGAGCGGATAAGCGACAACAACTAAACAGACGGCGAGGAATAACACAATACACAGACGTACGAATCGATCGCCCGTGCTATTATACAAACTGGAGCTTTGCACGTTACGACCCCCATTCCCAAAGTTGATAAGCGCATCATCACCACAAACTGCTATTTCCCGTTTTTCTCGCCAGGTAATTCGCCATAATCAGAAGAACCAGATTGATGACCGAATTAAACAGACCCACCGCCGTCGAAAAACTAAAATTGGAGTTAACCAGGCCAATCTTGTATACATAGGTGGAAATGACTTCCGATGTCGAGATGTTTAATGCATTTTGCATCAAATAAATCATTTCGAATCCGACAGACATAATATTGCCAATACTAAGAATGAGTAGTATAACAATCGTTGGACGAATATGAGGAAGATCTACGTGCCAAATACGACGTAACAAGCTCGCGCCGTCTATGATTGCCGCCTCCTGCAAATCCTTGCTTACTCCCGCCAATGCGGCCAGATAAATAATCGCCGCGTACCCTGATCCCGCCCATATTCCGATCAGGATATAAATGGTTTTAAACATTTCCGGCCGACCCATAAAATTTTGAGCCTCAATACCGAATAGTCCGATCATACGATTGACAATCCCGGCATGCGGATCCAGAAATTGGAACACCATGCCAACTAGAATAACAGTCGAAATGAAGTACGGCGCATACGTAACCATCTGCACAGTCTTCTTGTACAACGTGCTCCGCACCTCATTCAGCGCAATAGCCAGAATGATCGGTACAGGAAATCCGGCCAAAATCGAATACACGCTGATCAGAATCGTATTCTTGATCATTCTCCAGTTGGAAGGCGATTGAAAGAACTGCTCGAAGTACTTCAAACCGACCCATGGGCTATGCCATATTCCATCGATTACCCGATAATTCTTGAATGCCAGCAGTACGCCATACATCGGCATATAACTGAAGACAATAAAGAATAGAATGGGCGGTATGACCATGAGGTACAGCTGCCAATTCTTTAATAACCTAGCGCGCTTCCCGTCTGCCAGCAGTCCTCTATTAAGCGCTTGAATATTTCACTCCCCCCTTCTCGCTTCTTGCCGAATCGTTCTGAGTCGCTCGACTCGGCTCCTTCAATCTAGCACCCCAAAAACGGTTGAACCAGCGTCAAATGACCTCGCGCCCGTCTTCTGGAGTAATTGAACGTACCCGAATCGACCGGAATGTATTGAAAATGCTTTATTTGAACCCGTCTGCATCCGATCTGTAGTCAACCGGCAAACAACCGATTACCTTTTTGAACGCCCTGCGAAAAGTCTGTTCGTTGGAATAACCGACCATGGCAGCCACTTCTTTGATTGTTCTTCTTTCACCTTGCTTGGTTTCGTCTTGCAGCAGGCTGCACGCCGCCTTGATCCTCAGCTTTTCCACTGAACTTGCGAAGGTCATTCCCGTATGTTCCTTATAGAACAAATAAAAGGATGACTCCGACATGTCGAACGCTTCGGCGGCTTTGGCAATAGACAAACTATCGTCCGCGTAGTTCTCTTGCAGATACAGCCGAAGCCGTTCATTTATTTCGCGCTTCTCGGCGCCTTTCTGTTTCTGCTGCGCAAAATACATAATCGCGGCCAATGCATGAATGCCGTGGACCACGCCTTCAAAATGCTGTGCGCCGTTCATTTCGTCCAACGTCTGCTGCAGTTCGTCGTTGGAAAGTGCTCCAACACCCCGTTGTATAGCAGCCTTCATCACCTGAATTAACTGCTCTGCCCCCGCCGCCGTTAAATATTGATTGACAAAATGATCATGTCTGAGTTGTTCGGTTATTTTCTTGACCCCTTCCACATCCCCGGACTTCACCAAACGAACAAGTCTCACTTCAGTCTCGATCGGGAATATAAACGAAGTATTACGGACGGGCAAGTCTCGATATGCAATCCAATGTCCACCTGAGAAACTGCTGGAGTCCAACGCTATACACGCTTCCTTGTAGGAGTCATGACCGTTGCGAATATCCGCATAATGATCTCCGATTGCGAACAGCGTATGGAACTTACCTCCGATATGACGCATAAGCACCTGAGCTGTTGTTCGCAATTGGCCTTGAAAAGCCGATCTTGCTACCTCCCTGCCAAACAGAATGACTACCAGTTTGGTCGAATCAGGTTCATAAATATATAACTGCGATTCTGTTATCGTCTGACGATATATTTGCTTCACTACCAATTTGGCCTCGTCTATTTCAGACAACCAATCTTGGTATACAAGGTAATCCAACTTCTGAATGGAGACTATTATCACTTGTATGCCGCCCTGCTCAACCTTAATCTCGCAATGATTCAGCAAACGAACGGTTTCCTCATAGTCGCTCACACCTTCCAACAATCGTCGGAACAACGTGCTAACCATAATCGGCCGATAGCTGTATAATTCCTGTGTAAGTTTTTCACGATCATGCGATAACTGCAGCAACGTTTGATTAAGAAATTCAAACTCACTCCCGGATTTGAATGTCAGTTGATCGGGCTTGAGAAGCAGCCTGAATCTGCGGATCAAGTCCGAAAGCGGTTTGGAGTTTTGATAAGATAGAACGAACGCAACCAGTAGTCCAACAATCATAATACTTAGCAATATAATCAGCGTTATTCGTTTAATGTAATTTACCTTATCGAGCACAGCAGATCTAGGCACAATCGATACGTAAGTCCAGCGTGCTTCATTAGATGTTACCTCAGATACGATATAGTCTTGATCGTCACTTAACTGTCTTAACTTCACCAACGCCTCGGAACCGGCTTCAGCCAGGAAATCATCTACCTGCTTGCCATATGCGGCAGTCACCATTGTTCCATGCTCGTCCATAATGAATGCAAGTCCTCGATCGCCTATTTTCGTCTGCCTGAGCAACTGTTGAATTTTGGCATGATTAAATAAAACAGCAACATTCCCTCCTCCGGACTTCGAGTAGTAAGGGAACGTCTGTACATAAACGATAGATATTTTGTTTGGATCTTTACGCGACATCAAATTAAACAACGTTGGACTCAAATGCCTGGTCGTCATCATGTTATCAAATTCCGATTCCTCGACATGAGAGAAAACAGTGGAATGCAGCTCTTGCAAATTGGCATACACGCCATTGGCAGATAAGGATATATCGCTGTTCCTGAAATATACGTAGTAATTGTCCACAAACTGGTTGGTCAACGAAAATTTGGGCAACTGACTGAAGGATTGGTACACATGAATGTAGTCCCTGTCTCCCTGCTGAAACGGCGAGTAACTTAGCAAGCTCGTTACGGAAGGATGAATCGCCAACTGGTTCGCAATGGATTGAATTTCACTGAATCTCATATCCAGCATATCGCGTGTTTGCAACAGCGCATTCATATTGGATTGCTGCGCTTCGTCTTCGATGATCTGTACAACATCGCGGTAGACGTAACTCGCAACCAGGATCGGCAGAAGCAGCATTACGATATACGAGATCATCAGCTTTTTGAACAAACGTACCCCTCCTGTGGACATCCATCTGCTTCGATAACAGATGTTATCCTCTATGTTGTCACAATCATCGTTACCGCGAAATTGTACAATATGCGAAAAATGATGGTTATTGAAGAAGCATAATTCGAACAACGATCAGATCAACACGGGGGATGTACGATAAGGGGTGTTTTGGCATGCCTTACCACACCTTCAAATTCAACTTCTGCATGCAATATCGTCTCCCCAATCCCATGAGTCCTGACAATTCCCCGTTCATCAATTTCGGCAATGTGCCGATCTGTCGACATATAAGTAATTTGGGCATCCATCCAATCAACCTGTTCGTCATTAGTCAGAAAGCCTCTCTTGGTCACGCATGCCGATTGGCCAACTACAACGTGAGAAGCATTCACCTCTAGCTCCACTTCTTTCAAGCATACTCGAACCACCGTAATTCGAACCGTGTCAGAACGGGACACATCCTCCTTCTGTCCTGTTACCGTAACGAATGCACTACCATCAGCCACTCCGGTAACTACTCCTCGCTCATCTACTTTTACGACATCCGGATCAGAACTGTAGAAAGTCAACGAGCCGTGCAGATCGATACACATGCCAGAGATAGTGTCAGCCATAGTCCACAGCTTCATTTCGGTACCAATCAACAGCACATTCGAAGGGGCAAGCAACGTGATTTGGTGCAAACCAAGATCGCTCGCCACATCAGATCGTTGCTTCGATGAAGTGATTTCCGCGAACGGGATCGTTCTGAAACCCGGTACTCGATTGAAGACTGGCGCATCTGAACGCAACATGTAATTTCCGCGAGACAAGTCAACAAACCCGGGATCCTCATCCGTCTTCCAGTTGTAAGCAACAATGCCATACTCAAGGGCCGTATCCGCAATATCCATAGGCGGTGTACTGTTCAGCACATTCATCTGTACTGTGTTGTACTTAGGTGTGCCTGGCTCATCATTCTGTATCGTCAACAAATCGGGATAACGCTTCGTCCATTGCTCATTGAGATATGGAACCTTTTCCAGATTACTCAGCATACGTCCGCCAGGCAAGCAAGTATCTATGGCCCAATTCAATCCACGTTCATCTAGGAGTATAGACTTGTCGCATGACAGGATCAAATTATTGGCTATCAAATTATTTCGCCCCCCGCCTACAAGCATACCGACATTGATCCTATCCAGAATGTTTCCATATACTAATGTGCCACTGGCCATATCGTCCAAGTAAATGCCCATTTGCCCAATTCCTTCAATACCCGTTAGATCATGCAAATAATTGTAACGAATGATGTTGCCTTGCTCCGACCAATCCGCTCCCATGTAAATAGCGCCAGCATCGCTTGTTTGCTGCAAGACAGCATAAATCTCATTAAATTCAATCACATGATTATTACCATGAATCAAAATGGCCATGTGCGGGGCGTGGTGCATCGTGTTTCCCGATATCCGGTTGCCCACTCCAGCCAGTTCTACAGCAGGGGTGTACGTAGCCTGTATTCGACTAAAATTATAAAACTCATTCCTGATGACATTATGTTCACCTGGAACAAGCGTATCGCGATTCCCGCCATCCAACTTGATTCCACCGTAGCCCGTGTTATAGATTTGACAATCCATCACACTATGGCCTTGTCCACCTTGGATGTGAACAGCCAAATTACCCAAATTGCGAAAAATATTGGATTGCATACGAATACGGCTGCCCTCCTGAATACACACAGCATGATCACGTGTGGCTTCAAAAATAATTCCCATGATTTCGATATGAGCCACCTGTTGCATCGTGATTAACGGTTTGTTAAGCAATGATAAATGAACGGTACTTGTTGACAGCGGTGCAGGAGGATACACATATAACATGCCAGTCTTGCGATCCAGATACCATTCCCCTGGTGTATCGAGCTCTTCTAATACATTATAATAATAGTAACGTTGTCCGCTCTTCACTTCATTGAATGGAGTAACCTGTGAAGTGTCGATTCGTCTCTCCTCGCGAATGACTGCGTCCAGCTTCATATTCCCGTCTGCCCAATCCCAGCGCCAATATCCATACATCCATACTTCTTCATAGTTGTCCCATGTTTCCGGCCGGGCATCCAAATACTTAAAACGCGTTCCCGCTTGATCCGATGGTTGATCCTCCACCTCGCCTATGTGGACGTAGTTATCATTGGGCCAACGAGCCAGTTGGAGAGGCTCCAGATTAAAAAATAATTCTACCGGGGGATTGCGGTGAAAATGCCAGCCGAATCCGTACTGCTCTATGATTCCATAATCATCAATTCCGACAGCAGCCAAATCAAATTGAACGACATGTTCTCGAGCTGCCTCCGGCAGCCTGTTAATGATGAACGAATCTGTTATTTTGCCAAATTGGCTGCTTTCCAATTGAACTGCACCTGTTATACGAACCTCTTCTCCGGGATAAGCACAGTACATGATGGACGCATCTTCTGTGCCTCCGTCGAGCTCTGTAAGTTCAAAGGTGTCTGTGCGCCGGTACTCTCCTTCGCGCAGATAGACAACAATACTCTTCCTATCTGAACCCGCTCTTTGCTTCCAAACTCGAATGGCATCTCGTGCCGCCTCCAAAGTGGCAAACGGCGAATCCTTCGTACCCTTATTTGAGTCAGAACCATGCAAAGACACGTAGAACTCCTGCTTTTGCGTCAACGAAATCATCTCTTTTTCCACTGAACCCTTCATTCGATACCCCTCCCGCTTGTCAGCGCTCATGATGATCACAAACTGATCCAGCCACCCCTGCTGATCTACTCGTCCTACTGTTCGTCTTTTATACCATCTTGTCTAGCTTGCACTTATAATACAGACTTGAATAGAGTCATCTTTTCAAATTAGACTTTTTGTAGCATTTGTCGTGTCCATAACTACGCGCCAGAATACTCCGTCTGGATACTGGACGAAGCTCGATGTTAACAAGCCTGTAACCAAGCTTGCATTACCGGTGCCAGCAGACAAAATTGTTTTGATCTCCAGTACCCTCCCTTCTACTCGTAAAAAGAAACTGCAAAGCTTAACGAATGAAAGCTCCAGCAAAGCCGAGATGTAAGCAGGTATCGAAGAAGCATCACCAGCACTCGAAACTCTTACATTGCCAGTCGAGGAGCATGCGCCCTTCCCTTCGACAACAATGTAGGATGATGCCAGCGAAGTTGCTCAAATATTTGACCTACCAGAAACGTATGAGCAATCCGGACAATCCTAGTGTGAGCATTCGAAACCCTTTGTAGTAGCAACCAGTTGCATGATCTTTAAACCTGGAGAGCAACTCGACCGCCTTGCCGCGATTCCGTTCAAACATGGAATCGTCGACTATAAATACATATACGCGATGTCCTCCAGTGAGCGGTTGGACTTTATCGATCGTGGAGGAACTGCGTAATGACAAGAATCGGCGCCATGCATAGCCGCTGTGGTTGAGAAATCGATAGACGGCGTCCTTGCCAGGAAACGATTCTCCCTTATCGCTTTCCAGCAA
This sequence comes from Paenibacillus sp. MY03, assembly GCF_002165585.1. Taxonomy (NCBI): domain Bacteria; kingdom Bacillati; phylum Bacillota; class Bacilli; order Caryophanales; family Paenibacillaceae; genus Paenibacillus; species Paenibacillus sp. MY03. Next base: position 13,354 of record NZ_MXQD01000096.1, read on the forward strand.
ACGAAACCAGTTTTTATTATGAAACAAGAGCACAAAGACAAGCTGAAACAAGAACGAGCAGGTATAGCCAAACTCTCTCTTGAACCCTGCTGTTTTTAAGTGTTTCAGTACTTTCAGATCTTTGAAGGCCGGTCTGATTTCATTTGGAAGTGATTTTGATTATACGATTTGCTCTATCATATAGAGGACACCTCTTCTTTGTGGTAGTGATTGTTCGACACTCTCACCTTACAAGATGAAGCGGTGTTTTTCGATGTTTTCAAGCTTTCGTATTTAACACGCCGTTTATTCAACTACATCATGTATTTAAGTCGATTTTCGTTCTGTGAAAGTTGAGCTTGTATTAAAAACCGGCTTTACGAGCGGGAGTGTCACTGTAAGAGCATGACTCCATCTTTAGCTGTCACTATCCTGAATATTACCCAAGGAGGTCACACGCAGAGAATCCATCCCCTTGAAAAATCTAAAACGGATGAAATCCCGGCCCTCTTCATTGCACAAAACAGACCTCGTTATATAACATATAGTACTTTTTGAACTTTATAATACCCAACGTGAAAATCGCCGAAAAGCCGCGTAAATAAAGGGAAA
>NZ_MXQD01000097.1:0-1675 GCF_002165585.1 Paenibacillus sp. MY03
TTGTGTTGGAAGATATGGAGACGGGGAAATCGTGGTACATGCAGATCGAGACGTCGGCGAACTGGCATATTGAAGTCGGGTATCGGGGAACCTCGGCCTTTAACAAAGGCGCTTTGTTTCTGCATGCCGACGGCGCGAGCGAGAGATATGGCGGTTGGACGCACGAATTGCTTCCCGGGGCAAGCTTTACCGCGGTACCGGTTGCGGTCGGCTGTTGTACCGGCAATTTCGCGGATGCCGTGAAACAGTTGACCAAATACCGAAGATCCTTTTTGAAGCCTTCCCATGGAGAGGAATTGGAATCACCGCTAATCTTTAACGACTATATGAATTGCCTATGGGCTGATCCGACTACGGATAAGCTCATTCCGCAAATCGCTGCGGCCGCTGCGGCAGGCGCCGAATGCTACTGCATAGATGCGGGGTGGTTCGCGAAAGGGAATCAATCGTGGGGGACAGGCTTGGGCGATTGGAAACCGAGCGAGGATCGTTTTGGCGACGAGGGACTACAAGGCATCTTTGATTATATTCGACAAAAAGGATTGCGTATCGGCATATGGCTGGAAATGGAAGTATGCGGCGAGGACGCCGAGCTCGGCCAAAAGCCGGATTCCTGGTTTCTCATGCGCAACGGCGCCCGCGTCGGCGGCGGCCCTCGCTGGTTTTTGAATTTCACCAATCCTGAAGTAACCGCGTACCTGCATCAAATCATTGACCAATTGGTAGGCATGGGGGCCAGTCTGATTCGCAATGACTGCAACGACTGCATTGGGAATGGCGACGATCGTCTCGCCTCATCAGCAGCAGACGGGCTGATCCAAAATATGAGGGCCTTTTACGCTCTTATAGAAGAAGTAAAAACGAGGCATCCCCACATTTTGCTGGAAAACTGCGGCTCAGGAGGCATGCGCTCCGATTACGGCATTCTTTCCCGCTTTCATCTGCATAGCACTTCTGATCAGGAAGCCTATTACAACAATCCTTCGATCATCGGCGGTTTACTGGCGGCAATATTGCCGGAGCAGGCAGGCTTCTGGACGTATCCTTATCCGCTGTTGTTCCATGAGAAGGAACAGCAGCAATTGCTAACGACGCAGGACTATCAATCCAACATGTCAGACGGCGAGCAGACGATTTTTAATATGATTAACGGCATGTGCGGGAGCATGTATTTGTCGGGTCATATTGAAGCGGCCGACGAATTGAACTGGAAGTTGATCCAGGAAGGCGTGGCTCTCTACAAGCGAGAAAGAAAACATATCCGTCAAGCCTACCCCATCTGGCCGATCGGCTTTACTCGCTTGAACGATAAAAACGGTTGGGCCTGCGTCGGATTGGCTTCTGAGGATCAATCCCGCATCCTGCTTGCCGTCTGGAGGCTGGGAAGCGCAGAGTCTTATATAGAGCTTCAGCTTCCTAACGAGAAAAGCAATAGGAAAACGTCAATCAAACAGTTATATCCATCGGGCGAGCAATACCAGGTAAGAACTTATTACAATACTTATAGCTGTAAGTTGACCGTGCATTTGCCACAATCTTTCCAGGCGCGCTATTTTGAAGTGACTCGGGAGTAGGCTTTATCGGCAAAAGATCGACGTATCTACTGAAAGGGCCTCAAGAGCAATTCTACAGATTTATTATGCATCGGTTATTCATAATAAAATTTGGAGGCGGT
>NZ_MXQD01000098.1:0-7937 GCF_002165585.1 Paenibacillus sp. MY03
GGCTTTATCGGCGCCGAAGCAATCTGAACATGAACAAGATTTTTTGGAGGCGATTATAGCAATGTTGAAAAAAATAAGCGTTTGTTTTTTAGTTTTTAGTTTGATCGTTTCTCTCACATCATTGGGAGGGATCGAGCCGGTCAAAGTGTCGGCTTCCGGTCAGTCGATTCTTCCAAATCCAGCTAATTCATTCTGGAAATTCGAAGTTTACGGGGCAGCAGATGTCGACTATGCCATCGTTTCGGACATCTATCATGGCGTGGAAAGTCAAACCGCAGGACATTCGCTGCGTTTGACTAACCGCACGCCGCTCGCGCCGAATGTGTTCACGCTAGCCTCTCAGAAGGTTCAAGTCAAGCCGAACACGACTTATGAACTCTCCCTATGGGTCAAGGGCGAGAATGTAAGCGGAGTTTCTTTTGGCCCTAACGTCGCGATCCCTGCTGGAACCTATGATTGGCAACAGATCAAGGTATCTTATACGACAGGACCTCAAGAGCAAATCTACAGATTTTTTATCATCATGGAGAATACTACCGATAACGTCTGGTTCGACGATTTGTCGATGACCGAAGCTGGGAGCAGCAGGAATGTACTCCGCAACGGAGGTTTCGAGAAGCAATTGCAGCCTGTGCTTGTGGATGGCTTCGAGAACCAGGAATTATGGCAAGGGAGTCAATCATCGGCCGGAACAGTTGAGGCTGTTCAAGTTGCGAATCGAAAAAATGAAGGCGTTTACTCGGAGAAACTCACGTTCAATCTGAACATGGGAGCATCGCCAGGTTATATCAGCAGTTATTGGAAGCCGTTGCAAAATCTCGATTTATCCGGGGCTTCGACCCTGTTGCTGGATATGTACACCGAATCACAAACAAGTCGCGCTGTTGAACCGTTGTACATTAAAATCTACGATGCTTCGGGCGGTACTGTATACGAATCGCCGATTACTCAATTAACGGCTAATCAGTGGAATACGGTTAACATTGACCTTTCAGACTACATTAGCTTGAGGAATCAGGTCAAGACTATTGAGTTCTATACGTATAGCGGATCCGAATCTATCGAAAGTAGGACGGAGCTCAGCTATTGGATTGATAATCTCAGAATGCTGACGATGCCAGCGGAGCAGTCGGTGAAGGCCAGTCAAGGCGGCGGCGTGGTTCCAGCAGGTACGGAGATTCAATTGACTGCCGCCAATGATGCAACTATTTACTACACGACAGATGGCTCTGATCCACGCTTATCCATCACTCGGGAAGTTTATAGTCAGCCAATCCGCATCGAAAGATCGATGGTAATCAAGGCCTATGCCGAAGGAGATACGGGGGATGCCAGCGTCGTGTCCGAGTTTGCCTATGAGATTGGAACTGGCATTCCAGGCGAGTCGTTGATTGACGTATCTGATTTGATGGGCTCTCTTGGCAAGAGCAAGTTTGTACCGCTTTTCCATGCGGATGCTGACCTTACCCTTGACGGTACATGGACGGGATGGGAAGGATATGCGAGCCTGTCTTTGCCTGCAGATCCAAGTCAAGTCCTAATCGAAGGTTGGGGCGGCCAGGAGGATTTATCGGCGACCGCTCGATTTGCTTACGATGAAGATGCGTTGTATGTCGGGGTCGAGGTGAAAGATAACGCTCATTCGGCATACGCAGGCAATGACATATGGAGGGGAGACAGCGTTCAAATCGCTTTTAGTCCGGATGGGGAGCATTACGGACCGGAATACGGTTTCTCCCATGCTAACGGATCTTCGCAGGTATGGAGATGGAACAATGGGACTGCCGTGCTGGAAGCGTCCAGCGTCCAGCTCGTTACATCGCAGAATGGCAATGTCACGAATTATCAAGCGAAAATACCATGGGGGGCCATAGGAGCCAACGAAAAACCCGTGACTTCACTTCCCTTCACGTTTTTGGTAAACGACGATGACGGGAACGGACGCAAGGGCTGGGTCGAATGGACGGGAGGCATTGGGAAATTCAAGGACCCCGTGCAATTCGGCAGCTTTGGCCTGATCCCGGAAGGCGACCAATGGCATACCCGGCTTGAGGGCAAAACCGTGCTGTCATCAGGCGAGACCCAATCTTACCATTACTATATCACCAACTACAGCGACCATCCGATTGAGCTGCAAGTTAACTCCCCGTCTCTGGATTGGGATCGGCTGCTCGAGCTGCCTGCCGGCACAATGCTGAAAAAAAGCTTTGATCTCCAATTTACGGACATCGGCCAGAAGGATATCGCGATTCAGGTAAGCGAGTCTGCAACGGGCAAGAGTAGGGAGGATCTGCTGCAACTGGTCGTGATGCCGAGCAAGTCGGATTTGCATGCGCGGTTTGACCAATTGGCTGCAAGGATGCCGGCACTCGATCAATTGCTAGCCGAAGCTGAAGCACATCGTATTCCGACAGATTACGAGCAGATTAACGCAAGCGTCATTCGCAAATTTTTGACTTATGGCAAAGAAGATGCAGATCAAAATATGATGGATAGATCCATTTATGTTGCTGAACAATTGGAAGCGCTTTATGACGAAGCCGTCGACCGGCTTCAGGGATATTTGGACGGTACCTCGACAGCGCTAACGGTTCCACGCTATATCACAGGGGAGGAACGGCCTTCCATACAGGGAAAATCCTTCATCGCCGATACAATGGAAACCGGAAATGATCAACCGAGCAAATCAAAAGTCTTTTTCACAGGATACGGTCATTTCAATCAGGTTCGTAGGGATGTGCCGGAATTCGAGGCCTTAGGCGCGAATATCATTCAGATTGAAATAGGACCGAACAGCGTAATTAAACCATCGATTTGGGAAATTATCCGCGCCAATGGCGTGCTAGGAAATGTTCAATTTGATACGGACGTCTACCATTCGGGGGATGTTTCGATGAAAATCACCAATCAGAATGTCATGACGCCGCAAGTGTATTTAGCTGTCAGGCAGGGCGTTGCCGTACAGCCCAATACGACCTATAAATTTGAAACATGGGTTAAGGGCGAAAACGTCAATCAGGTTTGGTTCTTAGGAGGAGCGGGCTGGGCTACGCGCCAAGCGATCCCAAATGGAACCTATGATTGGCAGAAGGTAACTGCTGAGTATACGACTGGGTCGGATGAAAACTGGCTTGAGTTCCTTATCTTATCGGAAGACCGGACCGACGCCCTGTGGATTGATGATATTAGCATGACAGTAGAAGGCAGCGTCGAAAATTTGCTTGATGATCCAGGATTCGAAGAGAGCTCGAATACGGATGCAACCGACAAAGGATACACGGTGTCGACTTCCGCTATTCGAAATGATATTCAAAAAGTGCTGCAAGAGGCTAGCGATCATAATGTAGCGGTGAGCTTGCTTCTATCCCCACATTATTTTCCAGACTTCGCCTTTGAGAAGTGGCCGGAACTGAGGAGCAGCAATCCTCATTTCCTAAAGTTTAACGTTGATTCACCCAAAGCGAAGGAAATTATGTCTGATTATTTGAAAACGATCATCCCGATGGTTAAGGATTACCCATCGCTTCACAGCATTACCCTATCTAATGAAGCGGCATACGAGTCTAACCGCGATTCGCAGAATTTGCCGAAATGGAGAGCGTATCTGCGTCAGCTCTATAACGAGAACATCGCAACGCTTAATGCTCAGTATGGGACAAGTTACGCATCGTTCGATCAGGTGCCGATGCCTTCCTCTTATACACCGACGGTCTTCTATTATGATTGGACAAAGTTTAATAACGACTTGTTCTCTGGCTGGCATCAGTGGATGGTCGATATCATTCAAGAGATCGCTCCTGAACTTCCGCTTCAGGTCAAAATTATGGGGGAGACATTGACCGCAGTTCCCGGTATGTCATGGGGTGTCGGCGTAGATCTTGAGCAATTCAGCGAATTTACGGATATCAACGGAAACGACAACAACAATCTTTGGGGCAAAGGGCCGGACGGATACTTGAGAGAACTCAAGTTTTACGATTTGCAATCGTCCTTTAAGGTTGCTCCAGGGTTCAATTCCGAAGATCATATTATCGCGGATCGTGATGAACGCTACGATTCCCAGCAGGCGGATCATACCCGCACCGTGCTGTGGCAAGGAGCCATGCATGGGCTGAATGCCGCGACGCTCTGGGTTTGGGAGCGGTCGTACGATAAGAATAGCGATTTTTATGGCAGCCTTCTCCATCGGCCCGATGTTGTTTCGACAATCGGCAAGACGAACCTGGATCTGAATCGGCTGGCCGACGAGGTGAGTGCGTTTCAAGAAGATGTACCAAATGTGTACATTCTATATTCTCTTCCTTCGACGGTATATGCCGCGCCATCTTATATGGATGCTCTGTATCGTGCTTACAAGGCGGCCAGCTTTAGCGGCCAAAAGGTTGGCTTCATATCAGAGAAACAAATCCGGGAGGACGGGTTTGGCAACGTGAGTGTGTTGATCGTTCCTCAAGCAACGCACGTCGAAACCTCTACGTTGCAAGGCATTCATCAATATGCGGCAGGCGGAGGGACGGTGTTGTTGTTGGGCGAGGACTCTCTGCAATACGATGATCGCAAACAGCCGCAGGACGCTCAATTGCATCAGGAACTGTTGGACGATTCTACCGTTCTGCCTGCTGATGTATCCGCGATCACGATGAGGGATCAATTGTTCGACATTTACGAACAGCTTAATCTGGACCAGGTACTGTTGATCGATAGAGACACGAACAAGCCGATTATGGATGTTGAATGGCGCAGCGTGTTGCTGGATGGCAAACGCCTTATCAATATCGCCAACTATACCGAAGACGTAAAGAAAATATCGATTATGGTCAATGGACAGCCGACAGGAGAACTGACCGATCTGCTGGGAGGGGCCAACTACGACGCGTCAACGATGGATCTGCAGTTGCTTCGTCCCTATCTGCTTGAGGTGACCGAACAAAGGACTAACCCGGGCGATGGAGGAAGCGGTTGGATCCCGCCTGTCACTGACGATGGCAGCAAACAGCAACAATCCAAACGGTTCGAAGCGAATCAAGCGGGAGAATTAAAGCTGGGAAGCCAGTTGGTGGTTCGCATTCCCGAAGGAGCATCTGCAAAACCGATGACCGTTACGGCAAAGATCATCGATAATCCGGGCGGCAATGCCGGATCCGGACTGCTGCTTGCCAGTCCTGTATTCGAAATCGTCAAAGAACCGTCAGATGACTTTGCCAAGCCGATTACGCTGGAGTTCGTGATCGATTTGGACAAACAAGATTATAAAGAGACCGCTGTGTATTTCTTTGACAAGTCGAAGCGGAAATGGGTGAAGTTGGAGAGCCAAAGAACTGGCAATACGATTACTGCACAGGAGACCCGTGGCGGAGTGTTTGCGATCTTTGCTGCCAAGCCTGCCGATGCAGTCCAAACGGAATTTAAGGACACGGTAAACCATTGGGCAAGGAACGCCATCGCAGAAGCGGCTGCGCTCGGAATCGTAAAAGGCATTGGCGAGGGAACCTTCCGTCCGAACGGCCTTGTTACGCGCGCAGAGTTTGCAGCTATGCTGGGCCGCGCGCTTCAATGGGAAACAGAAGAGGGCGAAGCTGTATTTGCCGATCCGATCCCGTCCTGGGCAGCTGGTTATATAGCAGCCGGAGCCAAGCTAGGGATCATTACCGGCTATGCCGACCAAACGTTCGGCGCCGAGAAGCAAATTTCCAGAACAGAAATGACAGTGATGATTGGGAGGGCGCTCAAGCTTCCTCTTGATCCCAGTGCTGAACCGGCGTTCAAAGACGCGAACCAGATCGCACCATGGGCGAAGGCGTATGTAGCTGCCGCAGCCAAAGCAAATATTATTCAAGGCAAGGGCGGTCAACGGTTTGCGCCACTGGATGAAACGACCCGCGCAGAAGCGGTAACGGTTATTATGAACATGCTGAATTTGCTGGGAAATAAATAAAAAATCGAGAATTTTTCAAAATAGGAGTGGAGAAGTCATGCCCATAAAGCTTGGTTTTATCGGTACAGGCGGCATCGCAAATCATCATCAGAAAAACTTGGTACAAATGAAAGATGTCTCTTTATCCGCATTTTATGATTTGGACATTACACGTGCGAGCAAGGCAGCTTCCGAACATAACGGCGCCAAAGCATTCTCCAATCTGGACGAAATGCTGGACAACTCTGATCTGGATGGCGTATATATATGCATCCCCCCTTTGGCTCATGGGGAGGCGGAACTTAAACTCGTAGAGAGAGGGATTCCGTTCCTGGTGGAGAAGCCCCTTGGCATTAATCGTGAGGTTCCCGTCGCAATTGGCGGTAAAATCAAAGAAAAAAAACTGATCACATCCGTCGGATACCATTGGAGATATGACGAATCTGCTAGCTTAGCCAAGCAAGTTTTGCAAAATAGTAAAATGGGAATGGCGCTCGGTTATTGGATGGGCGGCATGCCGATGGTGCCCTGGTGGAGAGTCCAAGCCGGTTCCGGCGGGCAATTTGTCGAAATGACGACCCATATCGTAGATTTACTTCGTTTTCTGTGCGGTGAGGTGCGGGAGGTTTATGCTGCGTATGCCCTTCAAGTTATGGGAGAGAAAGTGGAAGGCACTGACGTTCCGGATGTCGGAACCGTTACGCTAAAGCTTGCCAATGGCATGGTTGCTACGATATCCAACGCTTGCATGCTCCCCATTGGCCATCACGTCGGGCTCGACATCTACACCGACAAAGGGGTACTTGAATTGCGAAGCGACGGTCTTAACGTCATCGCTTCAGAAGGCATCACGAAACACGCGAACGCCGCAAACCCTTTCTTTGTCGAAGACGAAGCCTTTATTCACGCTGTTAGAACCGGCGATAAGTCCCGTATTCTATCCGACTATGAGGATTCGCTGCGGACGCATGACATTACGATGGCAGCCAACGAATCGGCAGTCTCGGGCAAACCGGTAATTTTATCCTAAATTTATCGAAAGGAGACTCTGCAATCATGAAATATTCGCTATGTATCGGAGCGTATCCCGACAAAGATGTCGTCCATCATCTGGAGAAAATCAAGGAACATGGATTTCATGGACTGGAATATTATTCCTGGTGGAATTTGAGTGACCTGAACAAGGTTGCGAAAGAGCAAGAGCGAATCGGAGTCGGCATTAGTGCGACTTGCACCAAATTCATCAGCTTGGTTGACGAATCTGTACGCGAAGATTATCTGGAAGGCGTTCGCCAAACGATAGAGGCATGTAAAATGTTGAACGTACGATCTGTCATTACTATAAGCGGCAACGTACTGGACGGCGTCCCCCGCGAAACGCAAATGCAAACGATGGTGGAAACGTTGAAACACTGCGCCCCGTTATTCGAAAATGCAGGTATCGTATTGGAAGTCGAGCCCTTAAACGGGCTTGTCGATCACAAAGGACATTTCTTGCAGCGCTCGGACGAATCCGTCGACGTGATCGATCAAGTGGGCAGCCCCAACGTCAAGCTTCTCTTCGACGTGTATCATCAACAGATTACGGAAGGAAACGTTATTCGCAACGCGACGGAGTATATCGACCGGATCAACCATTACCATATCGCGGGCAACCCTGGCCGCAATCAACCGGGCACTGGCGAGCTTAATTACGTCAATATCCTTAAAACCATAAAAAATACGGGTTTCTCCGGCTTCGTCGGCCTCGAATGCGGGTTTACGATCGATACAGATGAGGCAATCCGGCAATTCAAGGACGAAGTTATCGCACAACTCGATTTCTGATCCTAAATACACATACTCACCTACAAACTAGATTGGAATAACAACAATACATCGGTTATTCATAATAAAATTTGGAGGCGGTAATAATGGTCAAGCGTTTTCTTAGCTGCTGCATGCTGGTTGTGTTGCTGGTTGTTTCTTTAGCGGGATTTCCCGAAATAGGGTATGCGGCGACGTCGGTTACGGCAAACTTTTC
>NZ_MXQD01000099.1:0-9361 GCF_002165585.1 Paenibacillus sp. MY03
ACTCGAATTTTGTTTTTGTCGTACCAAGGCCTGCAACCGTCGGTTGCGATCCCCTGTATGCTCGTCGAAGACAAATGAGTAAGAACGATCAGACGATTGCTGTGATTGCGCACGGTTGTCGATTGTCGGATGACAGCTGCATCCGGTATAAAATGCATTTCCACTTCGACGGATAGCTGCAGTTTGTCATGAAAATAAGTAAATAACATGCGTTGAGCATCTACTTGCTTCATCGATTCCAATTTCATTTCCGCCGGTAAATTCGTCAATCCCGAAACCATGGATGACAACGCACCATGCGGGATGCCGGCGATCGCCAGCTGAAAGCTGGGGAAAGCCATCGGAGCTGCCGTCTCTCCGTCATCCGTATTCAGGAGCGATTGCCAGTATCCTTTATCCGTATGTTCGAACCGCATGACCATGTTCTCGTGTAGATATTGAATTAAGCTTCCGTCCGGGTGTTTCCTGACTTCCATTTACTTGCTCTCTCCCTTCTTTATTCGAATGCGGATACACCGTCAAGGAAGCAAAAACAGAACGGCTGATAAAGGCTCCAGTCTGCAATTAAGCAGCCCCTTTTCATCTACAGCGACAGGATTTTGTGTGTTACCGCTAGGATCTTCTACACGCAAGATCGTTTGTCCGGCGAATTCATGGAATACAATGTCGCAACTCACCGGGTCAGGCGAATAGTTTATTACCATTTGCCCCAAGCGGCCGTCCGCTGATTGCCAACGGCTTGTAAGAACATACGGAACAACTAACTCGCGCCCGTCAAGCATACGAAGCTGCTGCTCAGGAGCAAACATGACAGGGAACGGCTTCAGCATTTTACCGCAATACAGAAACGACTTGGCTGCTCCCGTTCTCCAGGCATTGGATTCCCTGATAAACGCCGTAATGTGGTCTTGATTCGGCAACGGGATCGACCAGTCAGCACCCCAGCTCCAGGTGATCTGCCCGTCGTCCCTAATCACAACCGTAGTCATATCGCCCGCATTAAAAGCGTAGGCCAGCCGATAGAGCAAGTTGTCCGGCGACCGTTCGAAGTCGAACACCATTTGCGTCGGGTTTTGATTACCCATGAAGTTATTGATATATTCATGATACAAGTACGCATACAACGGCACCGGCGTACCGATAAAGTAGTTCAAATTGAATCTTGCATCATTAAATAGAAGGTCGGAAATATAAGGCTCTGCCGATACCGATTCGCATCCGAACAACACTTTTTTCCCCGCACGATCCGCAACTTGCTGCATTTCTCCGAACAGCCGTTTCATCGCATCAATCTGCCATTTGCCAGGCGCCGGAGGATGGCCGTGCGTGTGACTGTAGCAAAAATAGGACGTGCCACCGTGGTTCTGATCGAAATATTGGATATAATCGCATCCACCTTCGATCATTCGTTCCACTTCGTCGATTACGACGCGGTTCGTAAACTCGTGAGCAGGGCACAAATCGTAGCCTCTCCGCTGACCCGTACAAATATTGGAATAGGGAAGTTCGCCTGTCGGGGAAACGCACATGGCCTCTTCCAGGCCCTCTCGGTCGAACTGCTCCTTGCGGATATATTCAGGTATGAGATGGCTTTGCTCCGTCCATCCGATGCCGCTGCAATAGACGCCGAGCAAGTGACCCGATTGATGCAGCAGATCCGCAAACGATCGGAAGTCCTCCTCCCCTCCAAATGGCGGCCAAACGTAAGGCGGAGCCCACGGCGCCGTACCTTCCCAATGCATAAGCAGCACCAAGATCCGGCTTTGGAACTCATCCGCCAATTTCTCCAGATGCGGAATCGCCTGTGCATAAGGGAATAATCGATTCGCTTCCATATTGCCTGTATCCTTCGTTCCCCTTACCGGATAAGTAATGACGACAGGGGAATCCGCGTACCAGTCCGGCAGCTTCTCGTTATCGAGGATGCGCACCGATTTGTGTCTACTTGCGGACTGATACCAATTCCGATATAGATCGGCGGCGTCATGCCAATCTCCCTCGAAGACGCCCAATGCCATCTCATAATCCATCCCAAAGCTTCCCCTGGCAACTCCGCCTGGATACAACCGGAATTGCAGACGGATACCTTCTTCAACCGGGAAATATTCGATACATTTGACGTGGGAATGTTCGTCATGCGCTCCCATATAGAAACCGCCGAGTTCCTCATAATAAGCCATGAATTGCGTCGGAACGGCCGCCGGATAAATTCCCGCAGTTCCCCGGCTTGGATATTCCGGCTCGATATATTTAAAGCCGTTGGAATCCCGAATCTTTGTATCTTCTACAATGACGCCTTCATTACCGGGCCACAGCAATTTTCCTGTTCCCCCGTTGGACGTAAGATCGTTCGGCACGACGATGGCAGGAAAATCAATCCACTCCACGAGCCAGTCGGTATCATGCTCGACCGTCAAACTCCAGTAGGTTAACGATTCGTCATGCGGACAACGAACGGTCACCTGAACCTGTATCTCGTATCCGCCGACACCTTCGTACATAATCGTTATCCGTTCCTCGGCCTCAGTCCGTATTCGCTTCAGGTCGATATGCCGGGCTTCCTTCGCGCCGATTTCGATGCATTCTCCGGCGGCATCCCGGAAACGGATCAAAAATAACGGCAAGTTTGACGGTCGCACGAACGATTTCTTTCCGTTAGACCAAGATTGAATCGCCCCAGACTGCTTATCGATCTCCATAACATATTTTTTTTGTTCGATCCTCATTTTTGTTCGTTTCCCTTCTGGCATCATTATTATTGATCGCTTCATACATCTGATAATGAACGCGATTGCATTACGCATGCCCGAGGATCACCCCTTCAAGGATCCGATTAAAGCGCCTTTGACAAAATGCTTTTGAACGAACGGATAGGCGGCAAGCACCGGAAAGCTGGCAATAAACACGAGGGCGTACTTCATCGATTCCGCCATGTTGGCTTGTCTGACGAGAACGTTTATTTCGTCCGTCGACCTTACACTCGAGAAATCCATGTTCAACTGCTGATTCAAGATTAAAATATTGCGCAAAACAAGCTGAAGCGGGTATAACTTCTGGTCATAAATAAACAACAGCGCCGAAAAATATTGATTCCAGTGCCCTACTCCGTAAAATAAAGCCATGACAGCAATGATCGGCGCGGACAATGGCAAGCCGATTCGAACAAACGTATGCCACTCCGAACTGCCGTCCATCTTGGCCGCTTCATGAATTTCATCAGGTATTGCGGACTGAAAAAACGTACGGGTAATGATCATATTAAACACGCTCATAGCCGCCGGGATGATAAGAACAGCACGGGTATCGATTAGTCCCAAACTTTTTATCAAAATATAAGTCGGAACCAACCCTCCGCCAAAAAACATCGTCAACACAAAAACACCCATCAATATTCCTTTTCCCGGTAAATTTTTGCGAGACAACGCGTAGGCGCACATGATGGTAACGACCAAGTTAACGGCCGTACCCAATATCGTATAAAAAATCGTGTTCGCATAACCCGTCCATATAACATCGTTCTTAAATACGTTTTGATAACCTTCCACAGTTAGACCTTTCGGTACGAACCATACATGACCAGTCGACACAAGCTGCGGATCGCTTATCGAGGCAATGACGATAAAATATAAAGGATATAAGACCGCCAACATGATGATCGTCAGCACCAAATAATTTGCAATATAAAAAATGCGATCCGATCGCGTCTCTCTCATCCCCTGCCCCTCCGTTCTACCATAGACTGGTTTCCGTGCGTCTCTTGGCGTATGCATTGACGAGAATTAACAACAGGAAATTCAAGACAGCGTTAAACAAACCTATTGCGGTCGTATAACTGAATTGGCCGTCAAGAACGCCCAGTCGGTAAACATACGTCGAAATCACATCGGAAGCTCTAATATTCAGCTGATTTTGCAGCAGCAAAATTTTCTCGAAACCACTCGAAAACATATTCCCCATGACAAGAATAAGCAAAATCAAAATGGTAGGCGCTATGCCAGGCAAATCGATATGCCATATTTTTTGCAACCGGTTCGCACCGTCGATTTTACTGGCTTCGATTAGCTGTGGATCGATTCCCGCCAATGCGGCCAAATAAATGATGGTTCCCCACCCCGCATTTTGCCAGACTCCCGAAAAAACATAAACCGTTTTGAACCAGCCGGGGTCAGACATGAAGTTAATTTTTAAGCCGCCGACTATGTCGATGAGATGATTGACCATCCCCCTCTCCTCGTTCAGAAACAGTATAATCATACCGCTCATCACGACAACGGATATAAAATGCGGAGCATAAGTGATCATTTGTACCGACTTTCGAAACATCTTGTTTTTGGCTTCGTTGATGAGCAGCGCCAATATGATCGGAATCGGAAACCCGACCGCCAGCTCATACAGATTAAGAAGAACTGTATTAGAGATAAGATTCCAGAAGGTTGGAAGATCAAAAAACCGTTCAAAATGTTTAAGTCCAACCCATGGGCTACCCATAAATCCCAATGTATTTCGGAAGTCCTTAAATGCAATTTGCAACCCGTACATCGGAACGTAATGAAATATTATAATGTAAGCTAACGCGGGAAAAATCATCAAATAAAGTTGATAAAACTCCGACACTCTTCGCATCTTCTTGTCGAGACTATTTTCTCTGTTCATTTCACTTTCCTCTCCGCTTGGTGATTATCCAACCCGACCGCTCGCCATCGGTCGGGTTGGATGTGCAGTTACTTCATATTTGCAACATAGGCATCATATGCGGATTGATAGATCTGCAAATATTCTTCAAGACCTAGAGATTTAAGCTTGTTTAAGTAATCATCAAATTTATCCAAACTTTCGTGTCCGTATATAAATCTGGCTTCCATTTCTTTTACATAGTCCAGGATCGGGGTTGCCAGTTCGTTGCGCCGTGCCAGCGCCTCTGGGGTCAAATAAACTTCCGGGAACGGCGCCACAAGATAAGGCCCGACCTTGTCCAGTATCGGATTTCTCCAAGACAACTCCGATTCCGGCAATTCCGGGGCTTTGAGCCCGTAGAGACTGTTAATCGAATCATAAACAGGAGACGGTCCCAGCGGAGCGCCGCTAATCGGATTCAACGCATTTACGTAATCCCAAATGTTCGTAATTCCGTTCGGAAAGTTGTATGTTACCTCTCCTTTATCATCCAGATACCAGCCTTCGTAACCCAGTGCTTCTTCGCTATCCTTCATCGGACCGTTCCAAAAAATAAAATTATAAAGTTCGGTAAAGAAAAGATCAGCGAAGCGAATGGCGGCTTCAGGATTTTTAGCCTTGCTCGTAATTACGATTCGTCCAGGAGTCACATGATTTCCGTCCGTCCATAGCTTATCACTGTTCCATTTACTCGTTAATGGAGTTAACGGCACCCAGTCGGCAGCATAATCGGGAGCAAATACAAACGGCGCTGCACCGCTCAACGCACCGACTTGATTGTTGGCCGATTTGGCAAATTTGGCGGTTTCGTTTTGCGTAAAAGCTTCGTTGTCCAGCAATCCTTCACTGTTTAATTTGTGCATATAGCTCAAATACTCTTTAAACAGCGGGTCGGCGCCGGCCACAGTGACTTTGCCGTCCTTGACCGAAAGATCAGTAGCGTTGCGCGCATTGATCCCGAGGGCGCTTAAGATGACGTAGGCGTCCCCAATCCCTTGCGTCCAAGTTCCGGTGAATGGAATCGAATCCGGCTTTCCATTGCCATCTGGATCCTGATCCTTGAACGCCTTCAACATTGCATAGAAGTCATCCAACGTTTGCGGTTCCTGCAACCCTACTTGCTTCAGCCATTTCTGATTAATGAAAAACCGGTTCATCGCAAATGAATTCCAAACTGTCAAATCGGAAACGCCGATCGATGGCAGGCTGTAAATATTACCGTCCGGGGCAGTAATCGCCGCACGCACTTCAGGCTTTTCATCCAACAATTTCTTGATATTTGGCGCATACTTATCGATCAAATCATTTAACGGCAACAGTTGGCCCTCGATTTGTCCGTACCGCATAATTTCGTCGATTGAAAACGATGCGGTAAATATATCGGGCAGTTGATTCGATGCAAACATAATATTTTTTTGTTCGTTCCAGGCCGAATGATCGATCTGCTTAACGTCGAAATTCAAGTTCGCTTTTTCCTTCATGAACTGAAAAAACCACATTCCTTCGACTGGGCCGCTGTTGCCGGCTTTCAAAGTGACCAGCGACAGCTCGATCGGCGATTTGACTACCGGAAGCGGACCGTCCAGGTTTACATTCGCGGCGCCTTCTGAAACAGAAGCTTCCTGCTTTCCTCCGGATTCGTTTTTACCCGCCCCCGTATCCGTCTTGTTGCCGCCATTGCCTTGGCTGGTACAACCTGCCGCTAATGCAATGACCAATAAGATTGCCGTACATAACCCCAACACTTTACCGCTTTTCCCCAATATAACCCCTCCTAGATTGATCTTGTGACGCTCGGTGCTTTAGGCTGCCACGACCAAATTGTAATCGCTTACGTTTTTGAACGTCTATGACTGATATTTGCCCATGTGCCCGATACGGCAAAGGAACGTTAAGTATCGCGTTTTTGCGATAGCCTGTTGCCAGCAAAATAACAACATGCGTCGCATCATTGCTGTTTTGTCAGCTTTTCCCTGTACTGGCTAGGCGTGACCCCTACAATTTTTTTGAATGTCTTGATGAAATGGGAATCGTTTGCGTAACCGACATGCCTCGTGATCGTCCCGATGCTCTCATCGCTTTTCTGCAGTATCGCCTTCGCTTTTTCCATCCGGAGATCGATGACATAATCCTTGAATCCAATCCCGATTTCCTCTTTAAACAACTTGCTTAAAGCATAGATCGAAATCCCGAATGTGCCCGACATTTTCTCCAGACTCAGCTCGTAATCGGTAAAATTGTCGTGTACATATTGAAGCAAGTCCCGGACGAATTGTTCGCTTTTCAATTGGCGTTGTTCCGCTATCCATTCGCACACCGTTCCTATAAAGCGCTCCACCTTGGCAAACAACTCAACTCGATTTTCCATCGCCCCAAACGCACCAAAATCCTTTATATTGATTTTCAGCTTTAAATCGTTGACCGTTTTCAGGAGTGCGTTGATGATGTCGAAGCTGATGAGCTTCTCATTCATACCGGTCAGCTTTTTCTCTTCCATCTCCGCGTTCAAACACTGGAGCAGCTCGAGGGCAAGTCCCCGATCGCCTTGCTTAACGGCTTGAGTCAGACGAAGCAGCGTTTCCGAAGGATACCAAACGTAATTCGAAAATTTTGAGGAAATTTGATGAAAGAAGCAAATGGAGCTGCCAACCGCTTGATGATTAAAATCCAGGGCGGCCATCGACTCAATATAGGAATAGTTAATCTCGGTCACATGCCGGTACATATTTCCGATTCCGATCATCACTTGATTTTTACCGTCGCCCAATTCTTCAAGCAGCCTCTCAGCCGCCTTACGCGCCTCATCATCCATGGAAGTTTTCGTATTCAAGACGAAGACCATATATCCTTCACGGGTTAAATCAAGCAGCTGCAACGACTCGGATGAGGTCAAATGTTTAACGGTCGATGGGAAAACCCCCTTCGTTCTCGACATCATTGTGATCACGCAATAAAATTTGTCACGAAAATGCAGGCCCAAAGAACTGAGCTGCTCTTCCGTTACTTCGTTCATATTCCCCCGAATGAGCAACAGCAAAAAATTTTGTATGATATGGAAATTCAACTCGCTCACTTTCGCCTTCAATTGATCGTTGTTGTTCGTAGTGACCATTAACGCCCGATCGATCCGATCCCATTCGTTGCTTGTTTCCATCGGGTGATCCATTTCCAGCAATAGTTCGCCGGCTGAATGATGCAGCTTTTTGATTGGTTTGTAATGTCTTCTTGCGAAATAAGCCGCAGCAAACATGCCAAGGACAAACAGGGAAAACAGTATTCCATAAAATAGGAATTGCAAATTCTCGGCATTGATCAGCAAATCCGAGGCTGAAAACAAAGTAAGAAAATGCGAGTCGCTGCCTTCCGATTGAACCATTAGAGCGTTATACTTACTGCCGCCAAGCTCCGTCCTCCCTTTGGATGGCAGCCGAGACAAGTCAAGCTTGGACAAGATCCCGTCCAAGGCGGTACTTGTATCCTTGTATGCCGACAGTATTGCCTTGTTGTCTTGATCGAGTATATAAAAATTGCCGTCAAGCTTTCCGGACACATTGCGGATCCGCTGTTCCAGCATGTCAGATGATAGCCAGAAGACGATCGCGGCCGCCTGGCGTTTAACTCCGCCCATTGCAACCGGATATACGTATACGGCTTGATCCGCTATGTGGCCAACAGTAGGTTTGATCCGAAACAAAAACGGCTCTTCTGCTTTATTGATCCGTTCGAGCAGCTGATCGCCGTTTGCAATTTTTTGTTCATATACGAAATAGTGTTCATTGGAAAATTTGCCTTTTGATGAATATAAGGCGCTTTCATTTTTGTAGTACAACAAGATGTCGCTACTAATAAACGTGTAATTTAAATGTTTTTGCAACTGACGAATGGCGTTCTGTTCATTAAGCACATCCTTCAGTTGGTAGGGGTAAAATTGTGTATCGTACGCAATGTTAATG
The DNA here is from genome assembly GCF_002165585.1 of Paenibacillus sp. MY03. Lineage (NCBI taxonomy): Bacteria > Bacillati > Bacillota > Bacilli > Caryophanales > Paenibacillaceae > Paenibacillus > Paenibacillus sp. MY03. The sequence continues at coordinate 8,628 of NZ_MXQD01000099.1, forward strand.
GCAAGTTGACGCATGTCCATAATATTTTTGTCGATATCCCCTGAGATGAGAGTGAAGCGGCTTTCGAAATTTTGTTCAAGCTCCTTTTTCAACTGCTTGACGGCCATGGTAAACGTGAGCAACCCCAAAATGACAAAGGGAATTAAAAAGATCGTCAAATTGGTTAAAAAATATTTATAAAATACGCTTGTGTTCCTTTTGCCAGTACGTGTCATGGCTCGCCCCCCAATTATGAATATTTTTTGAAATCACTATACCGCAAAATGAGATATTGTGCCTATGTCGTTTTTTTACCCCGACGCGATTGGGCAAAAAAACAGTATGATGCCCGGAACGGCTATAACCCCTTAGCGGAATGCGAACACCAGTATTGATCCCTCATCGCCCAACATTCCGCCGTCTATTACGATTGCGCTGCCAAGTAAGCATCAAATAGCCCCCACCTTGTTTCCAAGTTGAGGGCTGCACCCATGAACTCTGATGTCAATCGGCAATAAATGTAGCACGAACGCCGCGATCCCGATGCTGTTGAGCCATTCCGCAATCGGGCCGCCCTCGTTTCGTAGCCGCCGCCCGGACAAATGATAAGAGCTCCAACAGGCTCCTTCCCTTTTAATAGATATGGAATCAGCCGTGGGCAATCTTCTGTTTGATCTCCCTGTGCGTAAGGAGCGCCTCCCTGCCAAAGTTCTACGGCCAATTGCTTCACCTCTTCACAAATTGCCTTCTATCTG